>JADLFQ010000065.1 GCA_020845515.1 Anaerolineaceae bacterium
CTGTTGACTGTCAGCCAGATCCATGAACAAACCGGCGTATTAGACACTCACCTTCAGATATTGGGGGACACACTTATCTCTGTTGGAGATTGGACTTCGTTGATCCTTGGTGTTGTTTTCAGCATTGGTGGGGCGATGATCTATATCCAGTTTTATCAAACCAGGCTCGTGCCTCGATGGTTGTCAGGCTGGGGCCTTATTGGCGCAGCTTTGTACTTTGCTGCCCATCTCGAAAGCATGTTTGGCTCTCAGCAAGTTCTATCTTTCGATTCGGGATTAGGTTTTCTAATGATCCCGCTTGCCATACAGGAAATGGTCTTTGCTGTCTGGATGATTGTGAGGGGATTTAACCAGGGTGTAGTTCAGAAAATGGATGAGGCTTATTAAAACCCCATCCATTTTTTCTTGTATCCCGCATCCCTGAACTTTCTTGAAATCAGGCCCAAACCAGGAATTAAAGCACCCTCCTATGCGAATAACACAATTAGAATCATCACCAATGCCAATATTCCTAAGAGGGCCACATTTAACTCTTGCTGGCCCGTTTGAGCGCTGTAATACAGAAAAGCGGGTAGGATCAAAAGCGCGGCCAGCAAAAAGAGCGGCAGACGGTTTTTTATGCGTTTACTTCGTTCGTCAGGTTTTAATTTTTCAGACATTTGCGTTCCTTTTTGAATTAGCCAACTGCCAGCAGCGTGATTATGCCGACTATAGCCGCGATCACCAGCCCGATGGGAATCGTACGGCTGAGTACCAGGCCTTCCTTGCCGCTCAACCCTGCCGTACTGCAGCCCACAATAATCCGGGCTGGCGCCAGCATCCCGCCAACCGCGCCACCCGTAGTTTGGGCGGCAAGGATCATCGGGACCGACAATTTGAGAATTTCAGCCGTCTGTTTCTGTAAAGAGACAAACACAATATTTGAGTTGGTATTTGACCCTGTCATAAACGTGCCCAAAACGCCAAGAAAGGGGGAGACCAAAGGAAAGATCCCTTGGATGCTGCGGCTTAAACCGAACGCAAGCGTGTTGATCATCCCGCTCTGTTCCATAATGAGGGCAAATCCCACCATCGTCGCAATCCCGATGCTCGATTTAAGCCCGCCCGTTACCGTGTTTTGAATCACTTTCTCGAAAGTTCCAGCTTTAAGATAGCCCGTGAAGTGAAAGAGAATGTAAGTGATTACCGAGGTATAAATCAGTAAAGCGCCCGCATGGCCAAAGATACTGATGGCCTGTCCTTTCCCAGCCTGAATAACCCAGCCAAGCGCAGTTTGCGTTTGAGGAAAAAACATCTCGATTCTCACGGCGTTCAAGACGCGGTGAGCCGGCGGGTAAAGCTCAGCAATCCCCACGATAAGGACCAATATGATATAAGCGCCAATTGCAAGCGATAGTGGGATTTTTGGGGCTGCAGGGTTCTCCACCTGAAGTTGTTCAATCGGTTCGCTGTCCGTGCTTTTTCTATTATAGAATGGTAAGCGGCCCACAAGAATGCTGGCGCCCAGCCCAGCCATCCCTGCAACAAAAGCGGAAATATTCCACATACCGTGTGTTGCCATCCAATACTGTGTCAAAAACATCACTGGCCCAAGAATGAGCCTTGCCGGTAAACCACGGAACACTGATTTTTTACCTTCAAAACTATAAGTTACACCAATTCCGCACAGAAAACATACAATACCGAGCAAGATAGCAGACCAAGTCGCCAGATACTCTCCAGTCAGGCCGCTTGTTGCGATCAAAGCATTGAACGCCGCCCCCACACTCCCAAAAGTGATTGCCCAGGTATGGCCAACTGTCGCCGCCGTCACCGAAGTAACCGGCGAAAAACCCAGCCCAATCAACAGAGGTGCCACGACAGCGATCGGCACGCCATAGCCCGCCACCCCTTGCAAAAAACTGCTAAACACCCAACTAAGAATGAGAAGCTGCAGCACCCGGTCACTGGTAATTCGGGCAATCCCCTGTCCAATTTTATCAATTGCTCCAGCTTCCCGGACGATGTTGTATAAAATCAATGCCATCCAAATAATGTATAAGACATAAAGAGTTAAGAGCAACGCGCGCATTTGCGAATACGCAAGTAAAGAGGGGGTCGCGCCAAAAAACAGGAGAGAAACAAACAAGGCTGCAAGCCAGCCAGATGCCCCGGCTTTTGCCCCTCCCCATTGAAAAACCACCATCAACACCAGAACAGTAAGGATGGGAGATAGTGCAAGGAGAAAGTTTCCTATTGTAATATTCATGAATGATCCTTCTTTGCGGATTTGTATGTACGGTACTGTTGTGATAACCCTGCACTCCGAGCCGAATTACAGCTTACCTTAAAATGTTCAGCCGGGATGTATTCCAAGGGATTAAAGGGCCTTCCGAAATCATAAAATTAATTTGTTCACCGATCTTTTCGTAGATCTGTTGTCATCCCACTGCAAGATATTTGATTGCTTAATATCCTTTAGCCGGATCGCCAACCCGCGGATTTACACCGTCAAGGCAAATATCACTTTCTGCCCGGCAGGGACCATCCGGGCAGAACCCAGCCAATTGACCGAGGTAAGTCAGTAGATTGAACCAACTCTTCTTTGTAAGTTCCCGCCTTCTCTACATGCTTGCCTTTTTATGATATGGCAAAAAATAACGTGTTCCCACAACGGTAAATTGGTACCACCATTATACCTGATCACTATGTCACACCACCCTGGTGACTTAAGAGGTGTGTTAAAGCGAACAGGGGTTGCCCATTTTTCAGGAACAGCCCCTGCTCTTCCGTAATGCTTGTTTAATGATGTTTGACGATCTATTAGACTGTGTGGGGCGCGGCAGGCCTTTTGATGTATCCTCCAATTTTTGGCGCCCATAATAAAATTAATGAGACAACTGCCATAATCACCCCAAACATGAATTCACGGGTGCCTGAATGAGTAATGAATAAGACAGCATTTCCGCCCAATATGGCCAGCAAACCCGCAAAACCCACGAACCAGCCGCGCCGGGAAGTGGCAGCCAGCAGAGGAATCGCAATGATGGTCAGGAGCACACCCGCCCAGATTACCGGGATGCCAAGAATAAAGCCGGTATTGCCTGCATCCAAAGTGTATTGCTCCGGCCGCGCCCAGAACATACGCAGTGACGAGCCACCATTGGCAAAACTCCATGCGGAAGTGATCCCCAGCATAAGGAACAGGAAAAATTGACCGACCTTACCACCAGGAGATTTTCGACCCCACAAGAGGATGATGAAGTACGGGATCAAACCAATCAAGGCAATGATCAAAAAAACAGGCATGTTTTCTTTTGCGAAGAACATAATTGGCCCTGAATAGTAAGCCCCTGTGATTGAAGGAATGGCCAATAAGCCTACCGCAACCGGTTTAGCCCAGCTTTCCCCTTGAGAGATTGCCCAGGCGACCATAAGCAGAATGAGGCCTGCGGCAACCGTTAGCCCTGCCCAAACCGGAAAAAAGGCGAGCACAATTCGTGGGGCTGTAGCAATCAGGGGGTTTCCACTGGCAGGGATTTTAATGGCAGCCCCATTAAGAACCGCATTCATGGCGCGCATTGCCAGAAAAGGTACAACTGTAAAACAAAGAACGCCGGCTACAGCAGCAATCCCTGCCAGAATAGACCGGTCTTTTGAGGATATAGTTTCCATAGATCTCTCCTTATTTCAAATAAATGAATTTATCAACATCAAGACAAACGAAATTTAAAAAATACATGGCATATTATTTTTAGTTAAGCGTATATTGCCTCCTGTTTTCAATCTTAAAGAGTTAACAAAAGCATCGAACCCAGCATATAAAAAGACGCAAACTTAAATAAACCAAAATTGATTTTTGGAGAAGGCCGGATAACTGCGGCTAAGGCCCAGGCCAACAATATCATTGATAAAACTCCCAACAGGCGTAGAATCCCCCACGATAGCCCGATACCGGCTCCGGCAGAAATCATTGCCAGAGCTGTCAGTATGCTGGAAGCAGATATGACACTCCGGGTGAACTTGACCCCATAATGAGAAGGGAAAGTAGGTATCCTGGCGGTGCTGTATTCTTGTGAATAGCGTATGCTAAAAGTCATTATGTGAGTTGGAATCCAGAATAACACCGCCAGTGCCAGCAGTATTCCCACCCAATCCAACTGCCCAACCCCCAAAATGCGCCCTGCCAGAACAGGCATTCCCCCGGAAATTCCGCCCCACACAATTGACCAGGCTGTCAACCGTTTGAGCCAGATAGTATAGACAAGAACATCAAAAATGAGCCCCGCCAGTACCGCGACACCATAGCCCGCAGATAAAAAGAACGCCCACAAAACCCCAGCCGCAGAGAGGAACAGGCCGATCCCCACGGTCTGCGCCGGAGAAATTTTCCCTGAGGGCAGTGGTCTTCTTGCAGTACGGGGCATGACAGCATCAATGTCACGGTCATACCACATATTGAGAATCGTACTTCCAGAAATTGCCAGCAGGAGGCTGCCCGTCAGGCCCAGGAGCGTCGGCCAGTGGGTAACCGGACAGCGCGCTGTCATATATCCCGCCAGGCCTGTTGCTAACAACAATAAAGTCTGAGGGCTTTTTATGAGCGGCAGATATTTCACTTTCAGGCTGTTCAAGAAAAGGCGCACGTTCTTACCCCGGACTTACACCATTTTTCTTGTTTTTCTAATTTCTCAGGTCTTCTCAATGCCCCCGACTTAAACCCGTTCTTCTGACTGCCAGAATGACAACAGGCTCTTTCCGCTTCAAGCATACAGGAAGAGCCTGTTGTTGTATACGACTAAAGTCGTATAGATACCTAAGAATTACCCAGATCAGCTAGTTTTTGGGAGTCGAAAATTGTAATTGCATGTTTTTCCACCTGTAGAATGCCTTGATTCTCAAGCATTCGCAGCTTCCGGCCTAATACATCCCGTACAGTTCCTAATTGAGTTGCCATCTCATCCAGGGTTCTCCATTCCTGGCGCGGGACAACCAGTCTGCCGTTGCTTTCCCGTGCATGCTTCAGAAGCATATTTGCCAAACGTTCTTCAACAGACCGGAGGGATAAATCCTCCACCAGGCTGACAAAATGTAAGACCCGTTCGCTCAGCCGGCGAATCACTGCAAGCGCCAAGTCGGGATGGCGTTGCACCAGATTTAACATGGTCTCGCGCTCAAGCATCCAGATCAGAACAGGCTCAAGAGCAGTAACTGTTCCAGGGTAGGGCAGGCCTGTAAAGACAGAGAGATCACCAAAAATTTCTCCGGGGCCAAGAAAAAGCAAGGCTTGTTCACGACCATGTGGTGAGGCCCGGGCCGCCTTTACCCAACCCTCTTCCAGAATAAACAAGCCGGTGGGGGGTTCACCCTCCACGCACACCACCTGGCCGGTTTTGTATCGGCGCTGAACAGCCGCAGCAGTGAAAGAGGCCTGGGTGGCGGGGGAAAGGTCGGAAAAAAAACGTTCAGGCAAAAAAGCGTTTTTGGTAATTGCCTTCATACGCGTAATTATAGAATATTCTTCCAGAAGAGTTCTTTATTCTCCCCGCTGGTAATTCGGTGCTTCGCGTGTGATCGCGACGCTGTGCGGGTGGCTTTCCATCAGTCCGGCATGGGTGATGCGCGTCAGACAGGTTTTTCGCCGCAAGTCGTCCAATTTTTCTGCGCCAGCATACCCCATCCCGGAGCGCAGACCCCCCACCAACTGGTAAACATAATCGGCTAAAGAACCTTTGAAAGGGACCAGTCCCTCAACACCTTCCGGCACCAATTTTCCCGGCCCCGATTGGCCGGTAGCGTAGCGGTCACGGCCAAACCCTTGCATGGCCGCGATACTCCCCATACCGCGATACGATTTATACTGGCGGCCTTCATAGAGAATCAATTCGCCGGGAGACTCTTCCAGACCGGCCAGCAAACTGCCGAGCATCACAGTTTCCGCGCCTGCTACAATCGCCTTGACAATATCACCCGAATACTTGACACCCCCATCAGCAATGACCGGTGTCTTTGAAGATTCCGCCGCCCTGGCGCAGGCATGGATGGCGGAAAGCTGCGGCATCCCCACGCCGGAAATAATGCGGGTTGTGCAAATCGAACCCGCCCCCACGCCCACTTTAACTGCATCGGCGCCGGCGTCAATAAGGGCAAGTGTACCCTCAGCTGTAACAACATTCCCGCCAATAACAGGAAGATGTGGCGCAACTGCTTTCGCACGCCGGATTGCCTGGAGCACCCCTTGAGAATGGCCGTGGGCGGTGTCCACAGCAATTATATCCACGCCGCGCTCCGCGAGGAGCGCCACCCGCTTCTCCAGTTCGGCGCCAACGCCAATGGCTGCTCCCACCAACAGGCGGCCGCGCGCATCCTTGGCGGCGTTCGGGTAATCAGACTTTTTCTTGATATCTTTGACGGTGATCAATCCCTTAAGACAGCCCTGCGCGTCCACAAGCGGCAATTTTTCGATCCGGTGCTCCTGTAAAACTTGGCGCGCTTCTTCCAGTGTGGTATCCACACGTGCGGTGACCAAATTTCTGGCGGTCATAAAATCGCTAACCGGGCGTGAAGCATCAGAAGGTTCGGTAAAGCGGGTATCCCGGTTGGTGAGAATGCCGATCAAACGTTTATTCGGGCCCTCAACAATAGGAATGCCGCTAATGTGATAGTACCCCATCATCTCTTCTGCTTCTTGCAGTGTGGCGGTGGCGGCAAGGCAGACCGGGTCTGTGATCATCCCAGCTTCAGAACGTTTGACCTTATCCACCTCGGCAGCCTGGTCTTCCGGTGACATATTTCGATGAATGATCCCAATACCTCCGGCGCGCGCCAAAGCAATTGCCAGCCGCGACTCGGTAACCGTATCCATCGCAGCAGAAAGGAGCGGGATATTCAACTGGATGCCCGGGACAAGCACAGCCTGAATATTCACTTGTGCGGGCAACAGTTCGCTGAACCCCGGGACGATTAAGACATCGTCATACGTAAGGCTTTCATCGGATTTAAACAATTCTTTGTTCATGGTTTCCTCAACATTAGTGCCGAAAATGGCGTACACCCGTGAGCAGCATTGCCATCCCGGCCGCGTTGGCAGCTTCCAGGCTTTCAGCATCACGAATTGACCCCCCAGGATGAATAACCGCGGTAATTCCCGCTTGCGCTGCCAGTTGGATGGAATCAGGAAATGGAAAGAAAGCATCCGACGCCATCACCGCACCGCGCGCCTTTTCCCCCGACCGCTCGATTGCCATACGCACACAATCCACCCGATTGGGCTGCCCGCCGCCAATCCCTACCGTAGCTTCTCCTGCGGCAAAGACAATTGCATTTGATTTGACATGCTGGCAAGCCCGCCATGCGAACCGCAGCGCTTTCCATTCCTCCTCACCCGGCTGCCGCTCTGTAACCACCTTCCATTGCGTATCTGCGGGATCACCCCTGTCAGATTGCTGTTTCAAAAGCCCGCCACAAATTGAGCGCAGTTCAAAATCAGGGGTAATTGAAGTATCCTGGGTTTCCACCAGCCGGCAGTTTTTTTTGTGCGCCAGCACAGCCGCAGCTTCCGGGCTAAATGCCGGGGCAATGATACACTCAACAAATAATTCGCTGACAGCCACTGCCAGGGCCTGGTCCACCGGACGGTTGGAAGCAATCACGCCGCCATAAGCCGAAACCGGGTCGCAGGCCAGCGCTTGCCGGTACGCAGAAGCCAGATCGCCTGCAGAGGCAATCCCGCATGGCGAGAGGTGCTTAACGATGACAATGGTTGGCCGTTCGAAGCTGACGGCAGCGCGCCATGCCGCGTCCAAGTCCAGCAGGTTATTGTAGGAAAGTTCCTTGCCCTGAAGAATCCGTCCTCCTAATGGACCAACCCCCTGCTGGTAGGAATATAGTATCGCGGCCTGGTGCGGGTTCTCGCCGTAACGCAGGGTGTGCACGGGGTAGGCTTGAAGGGAGAAAACCCCCTCCGGATCGAGGTAAGAAGCGATGGCCGAATCGTAGTGGGCAGTATGTTGAAACCCTTTTACGGCCAGTTTAAGCCGTGTTGCCGGACTGACAGTCCCGTTTTCCAATTCTTCTAAAACCAGCGCGTAATCATCCGGATCGCAAACCAGCGTGACGCGCTCAAAATTTTTGGCAGCTGCGCGAATCAGCGCCACCCCGCCGATATCAATGTTTTCCACTGCATCTGCCAGCGTCGCTGCAGGGCGGGCAACAGTCTCTTCGAACGGATAGAGATTGACCACCGCCAGATCAACCATTTCCCAACCCAGGTCTTTCAGTTCCTGGCGGTCTTGCCCGGTTGGGCGCGCCAGCAAACCCCCATGAATTGCCGGGTGGAGCGTCTTGACCCGCCCATTAAGAATTTCTGGTGAACCTGTATAGCGGGATACCTCGGTCGTGGATATACCATGCTCTTGAAGCAGCCGGGCAGTTCCACCAGAAGCGATCAACTTCCAGCCCTGTTGTACGAGCTGGAAGGCAAATTCAACCAGACCTGTTTTATCGTAGACTGAAAGAAGTGCTTGCGGCATTCTGCATCCTTTCCAAATAATAAAATCTGCCCCGTATTAGAACCTTACAGCGCTTCGATGGAGCAGCTGTTTCATCACAGCCACTACCATGACATGCTCAGCCTGGTGTATGCGCGCCTCTAAATCCTCCAACCGGTCGTCAGGGTGAATTGGAATAATTTGTTGTGCCAGCACAGGGCCGCAGTCCACCCCTTCATCCACGACGAAATGGAACATAATACCCGTTTGGATAATCTCGCTTTTTTGAAAAGCCTCAAAAGCGCGTTCAATTGCATGCGTCCCGGGAAAGACCCCGGGCAATGCCGGGTGCAGGTTAACCACCCGTCCGGGAAAACAATCCAGAAAGGCAGTTGTGAGGACGCGCATCCAGCCGAGCAGCAAGACCCAATCCGGCTTGCAAGCCTGCACCAACTCGGCCAGTATGGAATCATATTCCCGGCGAGCCATCTTTTTATCTTGCGGGAGGAAAACCGCCGGTACGCCCGCCTGCTTTGCGCGCGTCAATCCGTAAGCTTCCGCCCTGTTGGAAAAAACCGAGACAACTTCCGCCGGCAGCAATCCGCTGGAACAGGCATCCAGTACAGCTTGCAAATTGCTGCCCCCACCGGAAACAAGGACAACCAGACGGGCTGGGTTGGGTGAGGGCGGCAAAACCCGGTTCATCCAAAGACCACCTTTCCTTCTCCAGGAACAAGCTCTCCAATCGCCCATGTTTCTTCCGGAATTGCAGCCTGCACATAGGGCAAGACAGCCGGAGAAATCACTGCAACCATGCCGATTCCCAGATTGAAAACGCGCGCCATCTCTTCGGAAGGGATTTCGCCCATTTTTTCAACCAACTGGAAAAGCGGCAAAACCGGCCACGCCCCCCGCTTAAGCTGTGCATTCAATTCGCCAGGCAAAATACGGGGGATATTTTCCAGCAATCCGCCGCCGGTAATATGAGCCAGTGCTTTTATGGGGGAAACGGGGTTATCCAGCAGCGGTGTAATAAGGGGTAAATAAGAGCGGTGCGGCGCGAGGAGCACATTCTCCAGCGTGGAACCCAGCTCAGGCAGGAAACGATCAAGCGGAACTTCCGCAAAAACCTTGCGAAGGAGGGAGTATCCGTTCGTGTGCGCACCGGAAGAACCCAAGCCGAGGATGATGTCCCCTTTCTTAAGATTGCGCCTGGGTAAAATACGCTCATATTCCACAACGCCAACAATCGTCCCAGCCACATCAAATTCTCCCGGCTGATAAACCCCTGGCATCTCGGCCGTTTCGCCGCCGATCAGGCTGCAACCGGCTGCCCGGCATGCCTCTGCCATTCCGGCGACAACCTCCGCCACCACCTCCGGCTGCAAACGAGATGACGCAAAATAATCCAGGAAGAAAAGTGGAAGTGCACCTTGCACGAGGATATCGTTGATACAATGGTTGACAATATCCTGCCCAAGAGAGTGATATTGCCCGGCTTGAACAGCCAGCATGACCTTTGTTCCAACACCATCAGTTGAGGCAGCCAGCACCGGCCGTTTCATCTTCTGTATTACGGAGGCATCAAACAACCCGCCGAATGCGCCAATCCCGGCAAGAACCGCAGGCGTGTAGGTTGAGCGAACGGCTTCACCCATCATATTCACTGCCTGACTGCCGGCGTCAATGTTTACGCCAGCTGTCGCATAGGCTGACTTGCTCTTTGCCGGTTCTTTTAACCCGTGCTTGCCAATATCGCGGCGATATTGCATTCCCTGAAAGGAAATCTGCGGAATAATTTTATATACCCTTTCCAGCGACACGGCCAGATTTTCGCCCCGGGCTGCAACCCCCAATACGCGCCCCCCAGCAGCAACCACCTTTTCAGCTTGTATTTTTGTACCAGCCTGGAAAACCATCCCCTCGGGAAAGTCCTTTTCAAGACCGGCAATTTCCACAGCCGGGGAACTGGAGAGCGGATATCCTTGAGAAGCCAGCACAACACAGGTACAACTGCCTGTTTTCCAATACACTTGCTTCGGGTCTAATGCCTGATTGACACAAGCTGAAGCAATTTGCAATAAGTCGCTTTCCAGCAATGGGAGAACAACCTGGGCTTCCGGGTCTCCCAACCGGCAGTTGTACTCAAGCAAACGCGGCCCTGCGGAGGTCAGCATCAAGCCTGCATAGAGCATCCCGACAAAAGGGGTGCCTTCTGCGCGTAATCCATCAATGACGGGCTGAAGGAAAGAACGAGCCAATTCGGAGGTTTGTTCCGGCAAACAAAAAGGCGCCGGGGCGTATGCGCCCATTCCACCTGTATTAGGGCCGGCATTGCCGTCCAGTAAGCGTTTATGATCCTGAGCCACTGGCATCACTGCCAGAGCACAGCCGTCAGTAAACGCCATAAGCGAGATCTCCTCCCCCTCAAGACGTTCTTCGATCACCACCTGCCGGCCAGCTTCACCCAGCGATCCTTTTTGCAGCAAATCCGCCAGGATATTTTGCGCTTCTTCCAGGGAGTCTGGTAAAAACACCCCTTTCCCGGAAGCCAGTCCGGAGGCTTTGATCACAAACGGGGTTTGCAGCGTATCAAGATACCGGCACGCTTGACCATAGTCCGTGAACGCGCCGAAAGAAGCTGTGGGGATTGAATATCGCCGGGCAAATTCCTTGGCAAAAACTTTTGATGCCTCAATCTGTGCCGCAGCCCTGACAGGTCCGAACACTTTTATCCCCGCAGCGGAGAACAAATCGGCTGCGCCCGCAACCAGAGGAGCTTCCGGGCCAATAAAGACCAGATCAACAGCTTTCGTTTGGGCAAATGCCAGCAGCGCGTGCATGTCTTCAACCGGGATCTTTACATTTGTCCCCAGCCTCCCCGTCCCCGGATTGCCGGGGGCAATCCACAGGTGCGAAAGTAACGGCGATTGAAACAGTTTCCAGGCAATGGCATGCTCCCGCCCCCCGCCCCCTACCAGCAAGACATTTATTCCCGATTTTCCGGCTGTCTCAGTCATTATTTCCGTTCTCCTGCGGTTCAAAACTCGCCTTTTCAAGCTGGCGCTGCACCGGCACCGGGTATTTCCCTGAAAAACAGGCGGTGCAATACCCGTTCGTGCTGCCAACAGCGCTCATCATGCCTTCCAAAGAAAGATAAGCAAGTGAGTCGGCGCCGGCTTGTTCCCGAATTTCGTCAACGCTCAGGCGATGAGCAATCAGTTCTTCATAGGTACCCATATCCACCCCCATAAAACAGGGATGAAGGATCGGCGGGGAGGTAATGCGCATGTGGATTTCTGCCGCGCCGGCCTCCCGCAATAAACGGATTAACGGCCCGGTGGTGTTCCCGCGTACGATGCTGTCATCAATAATCACTACTCTACGGTCCCGCACGGTCGCCGGCAACGGGTTGAATTTAAGTGCCACACCCTGCTGTCTCAGCGTTTCCGTCGGCTGGATAAAAGTGCGCCCAATATACCGGTTTTTTACAAAACCAATGTTATAAGGAATGCCAGATTGTTCCGAAAAACCAATCGCCCCCGGGATGGCTGAATCCGGGATTGGGATGACAACATCCGCCTCAACCGGGCTTTCGATCGCAAGTTGGCGCCCTAAATGCTGTCTTACCTCATGAACACTCTTTCCATTCCAGGTACTATCTGGCCGGGAGAAATAAACAAACTCAAAAACGCAGGCAGCCTGACGCGGGTTGGGCGGGATCGCCTGGTGAACGGTCAGCGCTGATTTGCTCAATGTAATAATTTCGCCCGGCTTAACCTCCCGGATTGCAACGCATCCCAACGTTTGTAAAGCACAGCTCTCTGATGCCGCCGCATGCCCGCCTCCGGGAAGCAGACCCACACTTAATGGCCGGAATCCCCAAGGGTCTCGAACCACATAGACTCCATCCCGCGTGAGGATAACTAACGAATAAGCGCCCACCCACTTCTTCATCACACTCCGGATGCGCTCATTCCAGGTGCTGCCGCGCGCACCGGCCAGCATCATGATGATTACTTCGCTGTCCGAGGTGGAAGTAAGCCCTACACCACGCTGCAGCAGTTCCTGGCGCAATACTGCCGAGTTTACAAGATTACCGTTATGCGCGACGGCTATCGGCCCGTGCTGTGTTTCCACCATAAAAGGTTGGGCGTTATGCAAACTGGACGATCCAGTAGTTGAGTAACGGGTGTGCCCGATGGCGTAATGCCCCTGCAAAGGTTCCATGTTACCGGCATTAAAGACCTGAGACACCAAGCCCATATCCTTGTGAAGGCGGATAGTGAACCCATTTGCTACGGCAATACCGGCAGCTTCCTGACCGCGATGCTGCAAGGCAAACAAACCGAAAAATGCCATACTGGCGACGTTTTCATTTGGGGCAAAAATACCCACCACGCCGCATTCATCATGCGGTTGATCGTCATCCAAAAAAACTGGGGAGTTTTCCTTCATGCCTGCAAGGCCCGATCATCCCCTAGGATTTTCCCGGCTTGTTGTTTCTGAAAACCACTTACCGCTTGTTGGGTTTCAGGAGAACATAAGCCCAATATCTTGGCGGCCAGTAAGGCTGCATTGGCCGGCTCCAATACCACCGCCGGCGCGACGCCGGAGGGCATCCGCAAGGAGGAAAACACATCCGCGCCGCCGTAAGCATCAGAAGGCGGCGGACACGCGATGACCGGTGCGGAAACGGCGGCGTCCACAAAGCCGGAAAGTGCATTGCTGCGCCCTGCCACAGTGATATAGACTTTTGGGCGGGGGTTTTGTTCGTAATTCTGCAAAATATCGAGGACGTGCTGCGGAGTTTTGTGCGCGGAGCCAATATGCAACACAACCTCCAATCCCAGGCTGCGGGCAGTCTCAGCGATTTTTTGGCAATGCGGCTCATCAGCACGTGAGCCCATCAGAATAATAACCAAGGGGAGACTCATGAGAGGATCCCTGCCTTTCCAAGATTTTTTGCCAGACGGTCTTCCACAGGATAGTCCCCTGGTACGAACGAAAGGCCGGTCAGCCCTTCATAAATAGTTTGGTAAAGAATGCTGGTCTCCACCCAGGTATCCACAGGTAAAACCGGGGGTTCCCCTTCACCGCGATAACCCATCCGGGCATACGCCAGCCGCACGAACTCTTTATCAAACAACTCGGGCTCCAGGCCGGCGGACAACCTTTGTTCGTAGGAGGATAGCTTCCAGAAGCGGGAGGAATCCGGTGTGTGCACTTCGTCAATCAAAAGGATGGAGCCGTCTGGTGTGGCGCCGAACTCATATTTAGTGTCCACCAGGATCAATCCTGCCCGGTTGGCTGTTTCCTGTCCTTGTTGGAACAGCGCCAGTGCGGCTGCTTGAACGCTCTCCCAGGTCTTTGCATCGAGCAGACCTTTTTCAACCACTTCGGCGCAGGTCAGGCGCTCGTCATGCCCGGTGGGTCCGCCCTTGGTTGTGGGTGTGATGATGGCAGCGGGGAGGGCTTCATTCTTGTGCAGGCCTTCCGGAAATGTGTAGCCATAAATTTCCCGCTCTCCCAGCGAGTAGCGGTACCAAAGCGCCGTGGAGGTCACCCCGGTGATGTAGCCGCGCACGATCACCTCCACCGGAAAAGGGTTTGCTTCCTGACAGATCATGGCATTCGGGTCTGGAACCGAAACCATGTGATTGGGGACGATTCCGGCAGTATTTTTAAACCACCACGCGGAAAGCTGGTTGAGCACTTGCCCTTTATAAGGCACTGCTGCCAGACCACGATCAAAAGCAGAGAGCCGGTCGGTTGTTATCAGCAAGCGTGCGCCCGGGCGAAATGCAAACCCATCGCGCACCTTTCCAGTCTGCCGGGCCGGCAGGTTCAGGTCTGCTTTTTGAAAGGCATACGGCAGCAATTGTTCAATTTGAGTTTTTGAAACCGGCATGGAAGGATCTCCTTAAAGCTGGCTGGCGTAAGCTATTCCATTCTTAAAAATTTTCAACCCGCTGCCATAGGGCGGCAAGGAGCGGTATGGAAATTGCCAGGGGTGAATATGATTTTCTGGATGGGGCATCAACCCAAGTACATTTCCAAGCCGGTTGCAAATTCCCGCAATTCCCGCGACAGACCCGTTTGGGTTTTCGGGATACAAATCACCAGCAGGCGAGCCGTCCGGCCTGGCATAGACCAGGGCAACCTGGTCATGTTCAATCAAGTCCTCCACAACAGCCGGAGAGTGTACCCGCAACCGGCCCTCCCCGTGCGCCGTCGGGCAAAAGATGATTTCGTGCAAACCCTTTGTCCATATACATGTTTCTGATGACGGCAGAAGAGAGACCCACCGGCACTCAAAATTTCCGCTGGTATTGTGTGTCAGCGTAAGGGTACGCGGTGATTGGAGACTTTGGGGGTCCGGCAAAATACCTGCTTTAACCAAAGCCTGAAACCCATTGCAAATCCCAATAACAGGTTTCCCGGAATTTATAAAGGAAAGCACGGCATCAGCAAAATAGATGATCAGGTCAAGTGCCAGCAGCCTGCCCGCGCCGAGCGCATCTGCGTAGGAAAACCCTCCCGGCAGGAGGAGCATCTGATAATCGTGCCAGTGCCGCTCTCCCCGGCGAAGCTGGTTGAGATGGACAATTTCCGGCAGCCCGCCAGCCAGTTCAACGGCTTCAGCCGCGTCGTGGTCTCGGTTGGTTCCGGTCGCATGCAGAACAAGCGCTTTTGGTTTCATGCTTGCACCTCTAATGAATTGGCGTCCGCCAGGCAGCTTCAAGTTCCTGAAGGGTCAGAGAAGAAATTTGTTTTCCAGACTGGGAGATTGCCAGTTCCGGCTTCACGGTAACCTTGCCAATCCGGCAAACCGGCAAGCCGGCCGTAATTTCAAACCATTCCTCTGTGCGATCCTTGGCAACCTCAACCAGCATGCAACCCGCCGTCTCACCGAAAAGGTGTCCAAGTATATCGTCGCCGGGGGGAATGTCCAGAGACAGCCCCAGACCGCCCCCGATGCACATTTCGGCAGCGGCAACTGCCAGACCGCCTTCGCTTAGATCGTGACCGGCTTTCACCAGCCCATTTTTGGAAAGCGCGCGATGGTAGGCACGGTATAGCGCCGGGGCGTTGACCGAAGGCAAAGGCACCCCGGTTTTCGCGCCCTGCGGCAGGCCAAACCGGTGGATAAAATGACTGCCCCCAAAGGACGGTTGAAAATCACCCAGGAGAAAAACCAGATTCTCCGGTTGTTTTAAATCGAGCGTGACAGCCTGGCAAATATCCGGGATGATACCAATTGCCGAAATTAACAAAGAAGGTGGAATGGACTGACGTTTGCCGTCGCGTGAAAGATATGCGTTGTTAAAGGAATCTTTCCCGGAAATAAACGGCGTCCGGTTGGCTATTGCCGCGTCGTAGCATCCGCGCGCGGCTTCCAGTAACAAGCCCATGTGCTCAGGTTGAAGAGGATCCCCCCAACAAAAGTTATCCAGAATCGCCAGGCGGTCGGGGTCCGCACCCACAACCACTGCATTTCGCACTGCCTCATCCACCGCACAAAGCGCCATGCGGTAGGGGTTGTATTTGCCGTACTCGGGATTGAATCCATTGGACAGGACAATGCCGGTATTTCCCGCTGTCCCTGCAGGCTTGAGGGCACACGCGTCCGATGGCCCACTTCCTACGCCTGTCAACGGCTTAACACTGACGCCACCCTGCACTTCATGATCGTAAAGGCGGATCACGTCCTCTTTGGAGGAAATGTTTGGATGCGCGAGCAGCGTCAAAAGAATATCAGGCAAACCAGGAAGCGCATGGGCCTCTAATGGCATCAGGGGGGGTGGGGGAAATGTTGCGCTCAAACGGCGCTGCGGAATGCCATGATGCAGGAATGAATTATCCAGATCTACGATCACTCGCCGGTCATATCGCACCACCAGCCGTCCGTTTTCCGTAAACCTTCCAATATCGGTCATTTCAACTTCAAACAAACTGCAAAGGCCGCGCAATGCTGCAAGGCTGGCAGGAGGCGCGGCAATTACCATGCGTTCCTGCGATTCGGACAACCAGATCTCCCAGGGAGCCAACCCCGGATACTTCAACGGGACATTCACCAGGTCAACATCCGCGCCAGTTTTGCTTGCCATCTCCCCAACGGCTGAGGAAAGACCCCCCGCGCCGCAGTCGGTAATGGCATTGTACAGGCCCAGGTCGCGCGCGCGTACAATCACCTCAATCAAGCCTTTTTCCGTTATCGGGTCCCCGATCTGCACAGAGGCGCCTGCGACCTCGCCGGTTTGGGCATCCATTGTCATTGAAGAGAAGGTTGCCCCGCGCAGGCCGTCGCGTCCGGTACGACCGCCCAAGACAATGACCCGGTCTCCGGGTAAAGGGGAGCGGCGGTGAAGGCCGCGTGGCGAAATGCCAATACAGCCGCAATAAACCAGCGGGTTGGCGGTATAACCCGGGTCGAACCAGACTGCCCCGTTTACGGTCGGAATACCAATTTTGTTACCGTAATCCTGTACACCAGCTACAACCCCGGAATAAATTCGGCGGGGATGCAAAACGCCTTCCGGAAGATCATCCATTGGCATATCTTGAGGTCCAAAACAAAGGATATCCGTGGCTGCTATCGGTTTGGCCGAAACCCCGAGGATATCCCGGATAACACCGCCCACCCCGGTATTTGCGCCCCCAAACGGTTCTATTGCCGAGGGGTGATTGTGTGTTTCCACTTTGAAAGAAACCTCAAAATCATCATCAAATGCAATCACCCCGGCGTTATCTGTAAACGCGGAGATCACCCATGGGGCAGCAATCTCTTCGGTCGCGCGCCGGATATAGGTGTTAAGAATATTATCCACTTGTGCCGGGTATGCGTGCGGGGCGGAGAGGCTGACATCCAACAATGCCTTAAACGTCTTATGAACACAGTGCTCGCTCCAGGTTTGCGCGATCATTTCAAATTCCGCATCCGTGCAAGCGCGTTCTTCTGAAAGAAAGTATGCACGGATTGCCTGCATTTCCATCAGGTCCAGAGCTGCCCGGCGCTGTGTTGAGCATGCCAACAGTTCTTCATCGTTCATGGTTTGCACCGGAATTTTCTGAACAACACTTGAAGCACCCGCGGGGTGGGAGAAGACAGGCTCAATTGATCCAATCGCATAACGCTGGATGACCGGATTTGCCAAAATTCGGCGTGCCAGGGTGTGTACATCATCTTTGTTCAGGTTTTGGCCTGAGATTACAAAGCGCTGGCCGGTGGCTGCGTGCAGTACAGGTATTTGTAATTCTCTGGCAGCCCGCACAATCTGATCTGCAACAGGGTCGGTGACCCCCGGGTGATAAGCAACCTCCAACCGGAAACTGCCCTGAATTTTCTCTTCTGAAGAGGAACCCCCCGCTCTTTGCCAGGAAACCTGCTGATTGACAGGGTCGGCAAACAATTGGGAAGCCATCTGTGCCAACTGCGCATCTGTAAGGTTGCCCGCGACAAAATAGAGATCAGAGCATTCTATCGCCTCGATAGTGCGCAAACCGAGCAAATGTGCGTTGGAAAGATACTCTCTGGAACGTGTATCATCTGCGGAGGGGAAAGACACAATAAAGTGGAAAACCGGCATCGTTTCCATAAGCCTTTCACAAAAAACATGAGATGGTTGGATTCTACTTGTGAGCCTGGCAGCCGTCAAACTTTTGAATTATTACTTATGTCATGTATAAAGCATGACATAAGTAATGTTTTACTGGTTTGAATTTCAATGGCGTGATCATCCACCGGCCGCCCTTTACGGGGGAAACAGAGGGATATTCTTCGTGCTGGAGGCAGTGCTCGTTCGGGGTGAGGGGTAAAAAAATTCTGCTGAAAAGAGAGTCTTATTTGCGTGTCCGGCGCGCCGGCGAATGGACTGACCTGTGCCGGAGGCCAATCGGCCAGTCATCTGGCGATTATTTCATTGCTCGTTTTACAGACAACCTTCCTCTAAAAGAGCGCTTCGATTTGAGAGAACGCCTTTTCCAATAGTGCCGGATCATCTATTTCAGGGTAACTGATGAACGGGATGTCATCGAATCCGCGCTCTGCGGCGCTGCGTTTTAACGCTTCAGCAAATACCCCTTGTCCTTCCACAAGGCTTTGCTGCGGGGTGTACCACACCATCCCCCCCAGGTCTTCGTTTTCATCTGCTGTGACAGGGATGGTGTCCAATCCGCAAACCGGGCTGCCGTCCATTAAGACAAAGCCTAAAATCTCATACCCGCCCCGCTTGTAATCCATCACCTGGTCTAGAATTTCGTCCACCAGACGCTGGCAATGCGCCCTGAACATGGGGGTGTCAAACTGCTTTTTCACCTGTCCCCAGCGGAGTGTTCCAAAAAAAGTGACCTCCGGGCAGGTCATCTGGTAAATGCCGATATCCTTCTTTAATAGGTGGTCAATCAACGGGCGGACTACCCCTGGTGCAAAAGCCAGACCGCGCACCCGTGCATTTTGGTTGAGGCAGCAATGCGAAAGAAAAATTATTTTTTTGCTGCGTGCATCTTTTACAGCCGGATTTTCCATGAGTACACTCCCATGCAAACTGAATTTTTGTTATTATACGCCCTTTTGAATGTCCATGGATTTAAGGTGGTTGTTCAGTTTAACGAAAGTGCGGGGAACATACTCGGTGCGCAGATAGGTCATGTAATCGAGCACATCGGCAGAGGTGATCTTACCGACCGGTTGATCGCCTATCTTTTCCATCCACTTACGCAGCACCCACTCATACGAATCGACCGTCCGTTGGCTTAAGCCTTCGGCGGTTTTGTGTTTGACGAAACCCAGGCGCTTCTGGCCGTCCCCCCGCTGGCGCGCGCCAAAGCCCGCGCCATCCGCCTGTGCAAGTTCACACCCGAGTCGATCGAAGAGAATCACAAATAACCCGCTCTCGACCTGGTGACAACCAAAGGGGCATCACAACCGGGATAAGATGATCTCAGGTTTGGACCGTGTCTATCGGGAGCAGGTTGGGCAAGTTCCTCGATAAAGAAAAGACGCTCGGCGAGTTAGGATCCGCTGAGCGTCATATCGACAGGCCGGTGGTGATCGACACCTCCCGTCATCCAAATAGCAAAGTTATTTACCCGCGCCTTTGCACCTGACGTACATCTGGCACACGCCATTTTCTCCGAGGTTCCAGCACCCGGTCAACTCGGCTTCGAATTTCTCGTTATAGCCTTCGATCATCCCTTTGTCGACCTGGTCAAAGAGCAGGCAATATTCAGTGACCTTAGGGAGCGGAAACCCCATCTCATGCCATTTTTTCGGGTGTGGACAGTAATCTTCCGTCACCGTCATCAAATCGCCATCGACCTCCACCTGATTTCCTAAATACAACTTGGCGGTGGTATGAGAGATCAACCCGGCTAGGCTCTCCAAGTCATTTTTTTGCTGCTTTTCCTTTACCATTCTGGCGCGCATCGCCCCTTTTTCATAGCCAATGTTATAGATTACCTTACTGGCAACATCCATCACTTCTTCGCCAAATTTCTCGCGCAGGGCTTCTAGAAGCCTGGCAATATACTCCGAGCGACGCGTCGTTTCTTTATCTAGGAAACCGCGCACCTCTTCCCAGGTAAACAACTGGTCGGTAGTGCTTGCACTTCGGGCCGGGAACTCCATTTCCTTATGCTCAGGTTTATTATTCATACGAAACACTCCTCTTTTCAATCGTTAATTAACCGTTCAAAAATTTTACTTCTCCGCGCTTCAAAGCCTCCAAAAGCTCCACCAGCGCGTTGATCTTCACTTCCAACAAATCTTTTCCTCGCTCGGCACTCCCAAACTTTGGATCACCATGATGTCCATCCTTAACCATCTCACCCATCATCAAAGGATAAACGGCAGGTCCTTTGGAATATAAACCGGAGGGGCTGGGGAACACCGACCCGTACTTAGTCAGCTCAATCTCCGGTTTGGAATCGGTAAACTTATCCACATCCACATCATCCGGGCAGAGGTACAGCATGGCAGACGTCTCCGATGAGCCGCCGTGCCCGTCGTAAGGCGGCACGCTCCCCGGCTTGGGCATTGTTGCAAGCTCCCAGCAGCGCACGTGGAGCACCTTAACCTGCTGTTCCAGCATAATATCTTCAACTAGGATGTCGAATATGCCGTAATTTCCGCCGTGGCCGTCCAGAATGATAGGACGATTGAATCCGTGCTGGACCAGACTTAATACAATATCGCGCACGTACATCTTAAGAGAATCTGGATTAACAGTAATCGTCCCGGGGAAATCCATAAACGAACGCGAGTTACCAAACCAGACCGGCGGTGTGATCACAACACCTGCCTTCTTGGCTGCCTGCAAACCGATCTCATAAGTCTCGATAGAATCGGTGCCGGTGGGCAGATGGGGTCCGTGTTCCTCCACCGCCCCAACAGGCACAATGGCAATGCCTGCTGATTCCCTAATGGCCTCTTTTACTTCCGGCCAGGTCATGCGCTCCATTTGAACTTTTTTTTGTAATATCATTCGATCCTCCTGCATTGAAGATTTCATTATACTAACCGTACATCGCTAGCAAATGGTCTCGAACTTTTATATAGCGTCGGATAAACTCCTCATATACCTCGTACGCTTGCGGGTTTGGGGTGACCTCGATGGCCGCCGGGACCATCTGAGAAAGCGCCTCGGCGATACTTCCATAGATACCCACGCCAATCGAAGCCAGCAACGCAGCCCCCAGGGTCGCCCTGTTATCACCCCAACACAAAGGAACTCCTAGGACATCTGCGGTCGTCTGCCGGATGAATTCGCTTTTCGCTCCCCCGCCGGTGATGAGCGCTCGCTCCACCGGGAAACCGGCCTGCTGCAGGTAATCCACGATCTCACGCATAGAAAAAATCACCCCTTCAATCACGGATCGATAGAGATTCTCTTTTTCCGTATTGATCAGAAGCCCGGTAAACATCGCCCGCACCTCAGGCTGGTCAGACGGCGTCCCCCGCCCGCGCAGGTACGGGAAGAACATAACGTCATCCGAGCCAATCGGGCCTTTCCGGGCGATGTTAATGTAATCATCGATGGTGATATAGGCGGCTTTCTCTCCAAACAGGTCGTTAGCCCATTTGAGAGCCGAAGCGCCGCACTTCGTCTGCCCACCGATGATCCATCTTCCATCAACGTAGTTCCAACAGAAAAAGGCATGCCGCAGACGGGTCTCCGCCGCCATCGGCTGGTCGGAAACGAGATAGACTACCCCATTTGTCGCCAGCTCCACGCAGGCATCCCCGCTCCGATACGCCCCGGACGATAAAGTGGAACAACCGCCGTCGTTCAAACCGGTCACAACAGGAAAAGACTGAGCAAGACCTACCTCATCGCAAATCTCGCTGCGCAGCCTCCCAACCACGTCTTCCGCTTCAAACAGCGGGGCCAACCTTTCAACCGCCCACCCACAAGCCGTCATAACCGAAGCCCACCCGGCCTGTCTCCCGGGTTCGCTGGAGGGGTCCGTAGCCAGCTCCCCTGTCAGCCATTTCAACAAGTACCCCTTTACACCAGTTGCCCAGAAAGCCTTCCGCACAGTCTCCGGCTGCGCCTCAGCATACCACAGCAACTTGGCGGGAAAAGAAGCTAAGGGCAGGCCAAGGCCCACAAAATCGGGCCCAACCCGTTCGATCAATTTTTCTACTTTATCAGCCGAACGCTCGTCACACCAAATGGGGACGAAATCCTGCAAGCTTTCCCCATTCTCATCCAGAAAGACCAATGACGGTGCATGAACGGAGAGTCCCATACCGGCTACTTCATAATGCATCCGTTTGACCCGAGTCGATAATTTGCGCAGCAGGGATAGGATTACCCGCTTCCAGTCCTGGGGGGATTGTTCTGCCCACCTGGGCTGTCGGTAATATGTGGGATATTCCTCACACTCATCAAAAAGCGTCTCCCCCTGCAAGCTATAGAGAGAAAGCTTGATGCTGGTCGTGCCGATATCCATTCCTGCCAGTACGCGATCGATTTTCACCAATTAGTTCCACGCTTCAAGCATCATACTCTTCAAGCCCAACCGGGTTGAAGTGCTGTGCATTTTTTCCAAAAGTCTTTTGCGTGCCCGCAATCAGGCTGGTCACCTCATCAACCGTCGTGTCCTGGGTATAGGCCACGCCCACGCATTTTCCCCTGCGCAAAACCATCACCCGGTCACAGGTCGAAAAGACGTCCTGGATGCGATGGCTGATAAAAATCATCGAAATGCCCTGGTCCCTCAGATGGACCATCAGGTCAAGCAGCGGCGGGATGGTCTTCACAGACAGGCTGGCGGTCGGCTCATCCATGATGATCACCTTGGCGTCAAATGCCGTAGCCCGGGCAATGGCAACCGCCTGCCTTTGCCCACCCGAAAGATCCGTTACAATGGTTTTGACCGAATCAAGCCGGATGTTGGTTACCGACATGGCAGATTTTGCCTTCTCTTCCATCCGCTTCCGGTCAATGAAACGCATTCCAAGAAAATCCTTGGTTAATTCTCTCCCAAGGAAGATATTATCTGCGATCGAGAGATTGGGCGCCAGGGAAAAATCCTGGTAGATCATCTCGATCCCCAGTCTGCGAGCATCTCCCGGCGTGTGGATGTGCACTTCCTGCCCTTCCACGTAGATCTTTCCCCTGTCCGGCTTATGAAATGCGGTCAAAATTTTCATCAAGGTCGATTTCCCGGCCGCGTTATCACCGAGAAGCCCTAATATCTCTCCCCTGCCCAGGACAAGGTCTACAGATTGGACAGCCCTAACCGCACCAAAGCTTTTATGAATGTCTCTCATCTCAAGCAGATAATCACCGCTTAACATTATTATCTTCTCCAAAGAATGGAAGCTTCAAATCTTCCCGATCCAATCATACCCCTGGTGGGGTGCAAAACACCCCACCAGGGAAAACAGACAGCAACACTTACTCGCTTGGGAAAGGTGACCAATCAGGGGCGGGGCAGTCTAACGCAGGTTTTTCCCCACCGGCCAGGTTGATGTACACCACCCATGGGTTCCACTTGGGCGGGACGGTACCATCTTTCAGGTAATCATAAGCGGATTTCAAGGTCTTGCGGCCGCCTTCGTATGAATCCCATTGGATAGCGCCTTGAATTTCGCCATTCTTCAGCCATTCCTGGCTGCCGGTGTCAAAACCGCCCGAAACGATCTTCACTTTGCCGAGCAGGTCACGCGCCTTTAACGCCTGGATTACACCCGGGGTCATCACTTCGGAATGGATGTAAATACCGGCCAGGTCGGGGTGAGCCGTCAGGACGTCTTCCGTCTTGGCCTGAGCCTGCTGCGCATCCCAGTTTGCAAACGACTGCTCAACCAGGGTAACATTCGGGTGCTGTGCCACCATCGATTTGACCGCATCGGCATTCCAGTTCACAATCATGGTACCCGGAACACCCGTAATGTGCATTACCTTACCCTTATCCCCGATCATTTCGATCACGTATTCCATGCCCCGGTAGCCCATGCAATAGTTGTCATTGCCGTTGTGGGAAATAAACTCCCCACCGTTGGAGCCCTGATCCACCATCATGACGGGGATGTTCATCTCGTTGGCTTTCTCGACAGATGGCACGATCGCATCGGCGCTTGCAGCCGTGATGATCAGCAGGTCAATATCCTGAGCCAGCAAGTCTTCGATATCGGAAGCCTGCTTGACCGGATCGTTGTCATTCTCGACGTGGATCAGTTTAACGCCAAGCTCTTCTGCCTCGTCCTTTATGCCGTTAGCGAGAGAAATCTGAAACTCATCCAGCAGGGCCGCGCCGGAGAACCCGATCACGAACTCATCACTCTCGGGGGCGGCAGCTTCTTCAGTGGCCGGTGCTTCAGTGGCCGGCGCTTCTGCAGCAGTTGGTTCCGCGGCCTCCGGCTGTGCAGCAGGGGCTTGTGGCGTGCAAGCCGAAAGCACCAGGGCCAGGCTTACCAAAACAGTCAAAAACAAATACTTTTTCACGTATTCCTCCTAATTTACTACAGAAAAATGGATTCCGGACTACACGTACACGACATCACGTTTTTCTTCCCTTTGCCTCCTTTTCGGATACCTCACTTTCGATTTTTCAATAGATCGACCATCACTGCAACAAGAATGATGCTGCCTTTGAACACATATTGCCAGTAACCGGAAATACCTAATAGGTTCAGGCCATTGTTGATAAAGCCGAGCATAAAAACGCCGATCAACGTACTGATGACGCCGCCGCGGCCGCCGGACATGGAGGCTCCGCCGATCAACACCGTCGCCATGCTGTCCATTTCCATCCCTGTGCCGGCTGTGGGCTGGGCCGAAGCCACCCGGCCCAGCAGAATGACCGAGCCAAGCGCCACCAGCATGGAGCTGGTCATGAAAATGCCAATGGTTAATTTCTTCGTGTTGATCCCGCAGACCTTCGCTGCCTGTTTATTACCCCCCACCGCATACAAATGCCGCCCCAGAGGTGTATAACGCAGGATGACGAACACAACCGCCAGTACAATCGCAAAGGTGATGAGGTTGTAGGGCACCGGTCCCAGGTTGCGGGCCCCGAGAAACTCAAAAGGCATGGGGAAATTGACGATCGGGTGTCCTTCGGTGAAGAGCAGCGTGATGCCGCGCGCCACATACATGGTACTAAGTGTAACGATCACCGAAATGCCTTCACCTCGCGTCACCAGAAAACCATTGGTAAAACCCCACAGCAGCGCAATCAACACACAGATCAAGAAAGCCAGCGGGAAACCGAGCTTGATCGAAAGGCCGGCCAGGAGCGCACCGAACAGCCCGACGAAAGCGCCAACGCTCAGGTCGATATTGCCGGTAAGGATGCACAACAACTGGGTCACCGAAAGAATCCCAATAACCGCAATCTGTCGGGTAACGTTAAAAAGATTCCCCCAGGTTAAAAACACGGGGGAAGCAAACGACAGAAAAATAATCCACAGGAGAAACATGAAAGGTAACATCCATTGCGAGAGCATCCGGATGGTCTTTTTCTCGTCCTGTTGTGCTTCACCCTTCGTGATACTTGCTATACGCATAATCCTCTGAATACCTGAAGACAAAAATCCGCTCGGGTTCACTTGCGTCCTTCTCCTTCGATTGCAGCGTCCATCACGCCGGATATTTACAGCAACTCTGCGCAGCCGGCTAGCCGATGCCCAGCTGTTCTTCCTGGGTCTTGCGGTCCATATAAATCCGCACGGCTTTGATCTTGCCGTCTTTCAGCTCAAAAAACACACCTTCACCTTGCTCAAAGCGTTTACCGGTCGGTTTTTGTCCCAAGAATTCATTTGTAAAGGTTCCGCTGACAATATTTTCAACGATCACGGTGTCACCGGACACGTACATAACCTGCGGATCGACCTTTGCATCCGGAAAAGCGCGCCAGTAATTGGGGATATATTCTGACGATGCTTGAATATCCAGGGGTTTTTCGAAATAGACCTCCCAGGAGGTAGCATCCGGTGTGTGGTAGGAGAGGTACAAAGCAAGATCGCGGCGGTTGAAAGCTTCGATTGTTTTTCTGACGATCTCTTTCTTTTGTTCGTCGGTCCATTGAGCCATTCTTCCCTCCATCAAACGCCTGCCAGGTGGATCACACGCCCGTCTTTCCGGAATGTTTTCACCTTGCCCATCAATTCTTTTACCCGGGCTTCGTCCACTTCATTCCAGATGTAGCCATCCCGTTTGAAGTACGTCCCGATGATTGCCCTATCCCCAACGCTCAATTGCTGAACTACATTGGCCAACCGCACACCTGTGTTCGCAAAAACCGGTGTCTCTGGCACCGCATCTTTCACCTTGCTCAGTGCCCGGGTCAAGGTCTCTACCCCGGCGGTCAGCCTGGAAACACACAGCACATCCGACCACATATTAAAAACTGTGGGCTGGACAACATTGGTAATATCCCTTTCGACAAGATATTTGGAAGCTTTCGACAAAGCCTCCAGGTGGCACATTCCGATAACTGATTTTTGCACTCGAAATATTTCTTCAATCCACTGCATTGCGAACTCCTATGAAACAAATTCTCTAATATGCGCTATGCAACTCATAACTA
>JADLFQ010000066.1 GCA_020845515.1 Anaerolineaceae bacterium
CCGTAATCTGCGCCGGATATTCCAGCAAAGTACGACTTGCAAAAGTCTTATAGCCTTGCATTTCAAGTGACTTTAAACGTGACGCCATCCGCATTCCTTATAACCACTTGTATATAAATTACAAAACCAGCAAAAACACATCAAGAGATCAGCCCCAGGCGAAGCAGTGCTTCATACGCGGCTGCTTTCGTCGCCGCCTGCTTGCTGGAACCATTTCCGCTGCCAAAAATAACACCATCCAACACTACGTCCACTTCAAAGGTCTTGGAATGATCCGGGCCTGTGGCATTGCGGGTAATGTACTGCGGCGTCGAATATCCCTGGGCTTGCGCCCACTCTTGAAAGCTCGACTTGGGGTCTTCATTTTTCCGGTGGATCAGAATATCTTCCGCAGCTTCTTCCAGTAGATTCACAATGAAATTTTGCACGACGTCAATTCCCTGATCCAAATAAATTGCGCCAATCAGCGCTTCAAACGCATCACACAGCAGCGTCGGACGCATCCGCCCCCCTCCTTGCGCCTCCCCTTTTCCCAACCGCAACGCATTGCCGAGCTGTATCGTGTTGGCAAAATCAGCCAGTTGTTGTGTATGCACCAGCGCAGAGCGCATTCGTGTCAAGTCGCCTTCTGGCATTTCAGGGTAGCGAGTATAAAGCCAGGCGCCAACGATAAAATCCAGGACTGCATCTCCGAGGAACTCCAGCCGCTCGTTGTCTTCGATCGCTTCTTCATGTTCGTTCAAAAATGATCGGTGCGTCAAAGCACGGCTGAGCAGCAATATATCATTAAAGGAAAGCTTGAGGCGCTTAGCCAGTTCCTGAGGTTTCTCAGGCGGCAAAAATATCGTCGAGTCTTGCATAATCACCTTCCAAAAACTGAGGGGACGTCAACCACCGCTTCTGAGATAGTAGCTGGCGCCCCATTAGTTCCCTAGAAATATAGTTTGCGTTTCAATCGCCTGCTTTCGGCACGTATTCACCCTCTATCCACACTTCACCCAGCGGTCCAACCTCTTTTTTCCATACCGGAACAATTTCTTTCAGCCGGTCAATTCCGTATCGCGCTGCCTCAAAAACACCCGTATCGCGATGTGAAGCGGAGCATGCTATCAATACCGTCGGTGTGCCCGCCTGCAGCCTGCCAATTCTCTGGATAATGATAATTCCTTCAATCTCCGGCCACTGTTTTCGGATTTCACCTGCCACCTGGTACATTTTTTTTTCTGCCATGGGAATATAAGCTTCATATTCTAGTAAAATTGTTTCCCGCGCTTCGCCCCGGATTGTCTTCCCGCGCACCATTCCCGTGAAAATGCAAACTGCCCCAGTTGTAGTGGTTGTCAACTCTGCCGTGAGTGTGTTCAGGTCAATCGCTTCATCTGTAATCCGGCAATCTGTCAAAAGTTCCGAACCCCCGCTCACCGGTGGAAAGAGGCCTACTTCAGCATCTTCCGGCAAGATATCTGTATTGAGCGCAAAGTCCCTGTTGATGGAAACCAGCGCGCTCGTAATCAACTGCCGGTGCTCAGGAAATTGAAACCCCAACATCTGCTTAAAATCTGCAACCGTGATACCCGGTTCCACCTCCAAATTCAATTGGCTTTTTCCCAGCCCTTGCTTCAAAGAAGCAAATAACAACACTTTTACCTTCATAAAATTCATTCGTTTAGGACATCTCCGCTCATACCACCGTGTTTTTCAACCAGCCGGATATTTTGTATCCGGCCGGTTTTCTCGACCGCTTTCACCATATCATAGATTGTCAACGCCGCAACCGAAACAGCCGTAAGCGCCTCCATTTCCACTCCTGTTTTTCCGCTTGTCCGTACCCGCGCAGTAATCTGCACTCCCGGCAGATCTTCGTCAGGTTCCAACACAACTTCAACCTCGTGGACTGGGATGGGATGGCAAAGAGGTATCAATTCGGAGGTTTTTTTTGCCGCCATCACTCCCGCAATTTGTGCTACCGACAAGACGTCCCCCTTTTTCATCAAGCCTTCCCGGATTAGCCGTAATGTTTCCGATTTTAAGTGTATCTCTCCCCGTGCAATAGCAGTGCGCACAGTATCAGGCTTACTGCCCACGTCCACCATTTTAGCAGACCCATGTTCATCAATATGAGAGAGTTTCCCGGTAGCCATGATGGAATTATAACCCCTTCAGTTTCGATGCGAAAGGTAAAATCCTACCTGGCATCTGATATAATCTCCGGATGAGTTTTGATGTCGTTGCCCACCAAACAGAAAAGTATCGCGTTGCCACTGCTGTTTACGAAGGCCCCCTAGACCTGCTCTTACAACTCATTGAACATGCCGAGTTGGATATTACAACCCTGGCGCTTGCTCAGGTGACCGACCAATATCTTGCTTATTTGGCAAACCTGCAAGATCATGACCCCGCGGAAGTTTCCGCATTCCTGGTGATTGCAGCAAAACTCTTGCAGATCAAATCTTCTGCACTGTTGCCGCGTCCTCCCCTTGTAGATTCAAGCGCCGAGGAAGAAGAGCCCGCTGAAGCCCTCGCCCGCCAATTAATCCAATACCGAAGGTTCAAACAACTTGCCGGAATATTGGGTCAGCGTGAAGAAGAGGGGTTGAGAACTTATCTGCGGGTGGCTCCGCCAGCCATAAAAGTGGAGGCTAAGCTTGATCTCAGTGGCGTGACACTTGCAGATTTAATTGAGGCAGCAAAGACCATGCTGCTGCGCCCAAACGACTTAAAGGATTTGAGCACGGTGGTTACGCTCCCCCGTATCACCATTCGCGAAAAGATCACGATGATCGTGGAAGCGCTTCGGGAAAGCGGCGCAGCATCCTTCCGTGCACTCCTGCACAGTGGAAATCGTCTGGAGGCAGTGGTGACATTTCTGGCTATGCTTGAATTAATCAAACGCAACATGATTCAGGCACAACAGCCGGGGCTATTCGACGATATTCAACTCGCGCCGGTCAGTGAACTTCGTGAAATTATCGAAGAAGAATTGGAATTTGGAGATTGAGCTGCTGGCGGCTGTACTCCTACGCGTCGCCATCCTCTGCCTCTTCCGTAGCATTGTAAGGCAATCTTCCGCTCAACCACACAATCATCAGCCGGATATCATCTACAGGGTCGGCTGCATCCGGCCATTTTTCCGAAAACACCTGCCCCAATGTATCGTAAGATTCTCCCTCAGGCCATTCAATCAAGAAGCCCGGCAGCCTGGTGCGATCTGCTTCGATAGGGAGAATCTCCCAGCCGCGCTCCTTTAAAATCTCATAAACCCGTTCAGCAAGTTCGGGGTTCAGTTCTGTCCAGGCACTCAAAAACTGTGCTGTAAATTCCGGGTTCTTGGAAAATGCCTTTACAGCGCCCTTTATTTTAAGCGGCATTGGCGCCAGGGAGCTATTGCGAAAACCTGGAATAACGATATTCTTCTTGATGACACGGTTTAGTTGAGATTTACCAGCGCCCGAGAGCTCGGGCATCCGTATCAGAACTGTCCGGAGAACCGCTTCACGATATTCAGGGAGCATAAACTCGTTCAGGGTATGAAAAGGCGCAAATACTACTTGATCGTTTGTCATGGGGTGAATTATAACAAAATGCCGTCAGTCAATTCTTAAAGTTTTCCGGTAACCTGGTCACTCATTTCATCCAAAAGGGCTACATCTTCTTCTTTAAGCCTCCAGCCCTGCGCTCCAAAATCCTGCTCAAACTGCTCAACTGTTTTAATTCCAGGGATAGGCAAAGTACCTTTGCAAATTGTCCAGTTGATGGCAATTTGGGCAGGCGACTTCCCGTCATAATCAGCGCTCATTTTATTTAATAGCCGGATCAAAGGCTGTATGACAGCAAGCATCCTCCGCCCATACCGCCCCCTTCGAGGGCCGCTCGGCGGGTTTTCCGGCGTATATTTTCCGCTTAAAATTCCCTGGGCAAGTGGACTGTAGGCGATCAGGGTTATCCCTTGTCCCTGGCATTGTTTAAGCAGCCCATTTCTTTCAATCCGCCGGTTGAGTAAATGATATTCCACCTGATTGGAGACAAGCTGAATTCCCTTGCGTGTAAGTGTGTTTTGCGCCCTTTCCATTTGTTGGCGGTCATAGTTCGAGACCCCAACAGAGCGGAGCAAGCCCTCCTGATGAGCTTCAATCATCGCATCCATCCACGTTTCTACAGTGACAGGCGGATAAGGCCAGTGGATCTGGTATAAATCAACTGCTTGGAGGCCTAATCGTTTGAGGCTGGCTCTCAGAGCCTTCAAAAGCGCAGTTTTACGCAATCGCCACGGGTAGGGCATAAACTTGGTTGCGACCGTTACCCGCTCACCACTCTCTTGAATAAACTTGCCCAAAAGCGACTCGGAGCGTCCCTGCCCATAAACCTCAGCAGTGTCAAAAAAGCGAATTCCGGAAGCCAGGCAATGACGAAAGACTTGCCGGAGGTCTTCTTCCTGATATTCTTTTCCATACCCCCAAAACAGACGGTCTCCCCAGGCCCACGTCCCGACAGCCAGGTTAACTTGCTCGAAAACTGGGTGCGTTGCTGCACTTTCCTCGGACATATTGCCCATCCTCTCTTCTTCCGTTGATGCCTACGCCAGGTTCATATCTCAGGGCCCCCACCAGGATGAACGTACATCTCGTTTTCTTCTAAAGCAACTGCTCTTGCAGGCTTTGCCGCTATAAGAGCATCAAACAAAAAGATCTTCCCGGTCCGAAACGCTCTTTCTGCCAACAAAAATGAAGACGCCGACCAGGCTTGCAACGAGTAGCCCATCGGATGTCCGGTCTGACCGTGCAGCCACTCGTTAAATTCCCAAGATTCACCATCCTGCCGATTGGCTTCCGCCAGCCTCACAAGCAATCGTTCTGCTTCCTCTCTCCAGCCCCGCTGAACGAGCGCCGCAACATGGAACCCCCCAATCATCGGCCAAATTCCCCCGTTATGATATTGGTGTGGCAGGTTCAGATTGCGGCTGCGGTAATACCCACGCCAGTTTTCTTCCCCCGGGTAGATTGGCGGATGAATCGCCTTCGTCGGAAACGGATCCGCCATGCCCACCTGCTGCATATAGCGTAGAATGTGCGCCGTGCGGTGTCCATCTGCAATGCCCGTCAAAATTGCGAAAAGATTTGCCAGGCTGTCACACCAATCTCCATACTCCCGAAAAGCCACCCACGGCAAATAATAGGGCCGGCTGGAGATTGTGCCGATATTATGGTAAAGCATAAACCATTCCAACCGGATAGCTTTGAGTTTTTCCAAGTGTTCCGCAAAATGCGCCGCGACCCAACACCGGTCAACCCACATCAGCAGGTTAATCCGTTCATGGATGTCTTCAGCAGTAGTGAAAATATATCCCGTTCGACTGGCATCTCCCATCTGCAAGCGCATTTGTTCATACGCCAGGGTTGCTGCATAAAACAGGACATTGTCGTACAGTGTGTTGTACCGCACAGCCATCAGATCCATCCAATTGCCCGCCTCTGGGATCTCCAACAAGCCGCACGCATTCATATCCTGGTACGCCAGCCACATCATAGCTTTCTCAACCTGTTCCCAGCATGCCTTTAGGAACTCCAGATCATGAGTCACCGAAAAATTAAGATACTGCCCTAAGATAAACCAAAGGTTGCTGTCGCATGCACCGGCATTTTCTGTACTGCAATAGCCCGTATCCGGATTGACGTTCAAAGGGATAAACCCCAATTCAGTTTGCTGCCGCCCCAGCGTACGCAGCGATTTTCTGCCCGTTTCAATTAAATCCTCATCTTCACTGGCAAATGCGCCCAGAAAAGCCGCTATGCTGTCGCGCGCCCAAACCTGGGGGTAGCCACTTGCCAAACCGGAGGCGCGGAAACCGTGCGGTGTGGAGCAGCGCCGCAGTACATCCTTTGAGCGCTCCCGGGCTTCAATCAACAAATTGGTTTTCGAGCGATCTATTTTTATCATCCTTTTACTGCGCCTCCGAAAAGCCCACGGATAAAGTATCGTTGAAATAGAAAATAAACCAGAACAATCGGTCCGGCCACGATGATGGAGCCGGCTGCCAGCCTTGGCACATCCGCCGTGTATCGTCCCTGAAAAAAGGCCAATCCCACGGGCAAGGTGCGCAGCGTCTCTTTTTGCACCATCACCAGTGCCAGTAAAAACTCATTCCATGTCCACATAAAAATCAGCGCGACCAGCGTCAAGACAGCCGGCTTTGCCAGGGGCCACAGTATCAGCCACAACATCTGCCAGCGGCTGCATCCATCAATGGCAGCCGCATCAATCAATTCCTGCGGAGCGCTGCGAAAAAAGCCCGTCATCCAAAGTGTACCAAAACTGACACTTAACCCAATCTGCGGCAAAATCAAAGCCCAATAGGTATCCGTTAACCCGAGACGGTACATAAAATGGTAAAGTGGGATGACAACTGCTTCAAAAGGAATCATAAAGCCGACCAGAAGCAAAAGGTACAGGATACTTTGAAGGGGAAAAGAAAGCACGCCGAAAGCAAAGCCGGTCAAAATACTAAAGAACACGCTTACGACGACTACAGCAACCGTTACAATAATACTGCTTTTAAAGTAATCGCTAAACCGTCCCGCTGTCCAGGCGTTGGTAAAATTGCTCCAACGCAGTGTCTCCGGTAGGTTAAATGGGCCACGGATAACCTCGCTTTGGGTTTTAAACGCACTTAACAGGATACCCAGCACCGGCAAGAAAACCACCACAAGAAACAAAGTTAAAATCAGATAATTGGGAAGTAGTTTTTTCCACCGGTAGGTTGTCCTCATGCTATGATTCCTCCTTTGCTTGCAGTTCGAGGATAAAAAAGGAAATCAGAAAGATAATCACGGTTAAAACAGTCGCCACAGCGGCCGCATAACCAATTTGATTTTGCTGGAATGCTGAGCGATAAATAAGAAATGCAGCCACTAAAGTTTCATCTCCAGGTCCGCCGCGCGTAGTTACAAAGACCAGGTCAAATACCCGCAGTGCTGCAACCACTGTGGTGATAAAAGCAACACTAAATTCTGCATGCAATCCAGGTAATGTGATGTGCAGCATCTGCTGAAAACTACCAGCCCCGTCCAGTTCAGCCGCCTCATAGAGCATTTGTGGAATCTTCTGCATCCCGGCAATAAATAGAACCATGCAAAAGCCATACTGCACCCAGCTCCCAACAATTCCCACAGCAGGCAGGGCGAGCTTAAAATCTCCCAACCACGAGCGCGCCAACAAGTCCAGCCCCACCGATCGGAGGAAAAGATTTAAGGGTCCGAAGGCCGGGTTATAAATCCATCGCCACATTACACCCACCACCACCATGCTTAAAACCTGCGGCAAAAACAACCCTGTCCGAAAAAAGGCCATGCCAGGCAGTGGCTTCCGCCCTATAAGGCTCGCCAGTGTAATGCCAATCAGGATAGGAATAAGGCTGTAAAAAACAAGAAAAATCAGGTTATGGGAAATGGCTTTAAAGAATTGACCGTCAGCCAGGAGATTACGGTAATTCTCTATTCCGATAAATACACGGTTGGCGCTAAAACCATCCCATTGGTAAAAACTGGTGCGAATGGTTTCAAAGATAGGATAAAGCACAAAAATCAGGTAAATTGCCAGGCCGGGAAATAAATAAAACCATCCTTTAAATCGCGAGTCCCCCGGCCACTGGTTTCTTCCGACCAGGCGCCTGCCTTTTGCTTTGAGGAATGAGAACCCCTTCTCCCCTGACAAACCAAGCAAAGGAGAAGGGGATGTTTTTGTGCGCCAGGGTTTTTACTTTTGGCTGGCTAAGAATGCACCGTAATCTTTTTCGACATTCTTTGCAAAGGCTGCCGGATCAATCTCCAAGCCAAACAGCTTTTGCAGTTCAGCATTGATTGTATCGTAAAAAGTTGGCGTAGCCCAGTCAATGTAATGACCTACACCGTTATCCTTGTTGATCTTATCCCACGCCTTGACGGTATCAGCAAACAAGGAACCTTCCTTCACGCTAAACGTAGCCGGCAGCGGCATGGCAGGGACGAAGCTGGCTTCCGCCCATAACTGGGCAGCCCGTTCACTCACCATCCAATCCAAATATTCGGCAGCAAGGTCAGGGTTTTGTGTGGTTTTTCGGATCGAATAGGGAATTCCAACCCCGCCAATGGCAAGCTGCGGTTTATCGGCAGTTTGTTGCGGCATCAGGAAGAAGCCAAATTCCAAGTCGGTATCCGTGGTCAGTTCGCCGCTCAACCACGACCCCGTAATCATCAGGGCGCCATCACCCGCTTTGAACAATTGAGCCGAATCATCGTACCCTATCCCCATGAATCCATCCGTAAAGTATCCCTGCTCCACCCACTCCTGCATGATTCCCGCGGCCTCACGGTTGGCTTCCGTATCGAAGCTGACGTTATTGACTGCATAGGTAAAGTCATTGATATATTCGCTATCCACAAGAACGTGCTGAACCGAACTGAATTCATGAATGCCAGGCCAACCGTCCAGGTCACCAAAGACGATTGGTGTTATTCCCTTTGCTTTTATATTCGCGAGCAACTGTTCGAAATCTGCAAAGGTGGCAGGAATCTCCCAGCCATTCTCTTTAAAGATGCCCTTATTGTAGTAAACACCCACAACCTCGGCAGTTGGACTGACGCCATACAGATTACCCTCGCCAAAAAATTTTCCATCGGCTGTAAAACTGTTCCTGCTGGAGACCGAAGAGGAGAAGCGTTTACCCCACCCATATTTGGAAGCATAGTCATTTAAAGACAAGAGCAGGTCGGCCTGAACAAGCGCGCCCATATCGCTGCGCCCTTGGTTCACCTGCGCGACATCAGGCCCATCCGCCTGACTTAAAGCTAGTTTTACAGTGGTTGCCAGGTCTTCTTGTACCTTTGAGACACGTTCAACGGTCACACCAGGATGCGCTTCCTCAAACTCTTGGTTGAGCTGATCAATCACCTCACTCTCAACACCGCGATAAAACTGGTCCCAAACCACCAGTGTTGTCTTTGAAGCCGGTGTTTCAACAGTCGGCTCAACGGCTTTCGTCGCTTCGGGCGCGCTTGGGGCTTTGGTGGCTGCTAGCGGCGGCGTTGCGGCAGGCTGACAGGCTGCCAACAGCGCCAAAATAAGCACAAATGAAAACAAAGCATAGGTCTTTCTCATGAGTATCTCCTCGGTGAATTCTTATATCTAAAACGCTCGTATTTTTCTTATATCAATGTTCATTCTCTCGTATTATTTTTGCGAACGATACCACAGTCCATTACAGCCCCAGCCTGCAGGCGGCTCTTACCAGCCTAATCCCACATCATCCGGCGCGCCTTCCAGACAATTCTAAAGTAATGGTAGATATGGCGCAAGGGTTTGATATGGCTTTCCTCATCGGCGTAGATCGTTTGGATCGGAACCCAGGTTAACTTCCAGCCTTGTTTCAGGCATATTGCAATCATCTCTACTTCAAATTCGAAATTCCGCTCCCGGCTTTCAATCGTCTTCTTCATCAAGCGCGCGCTCAAAAGGCGATATCCCGACTGGTTATCAGGTACATGAACACCCACCGCCCATGAAAACATCTTCCGCCCGATTGTATTGGTATTCCGGCGGATAAAGGGTATTTTAGAGAAATCACGCTCTCCGATAACAAGATCAGCATTTCCGGATGTGTAGGACTCAAGAAACAAGGGAATCTCGGCGGGATCATGCTGCCCGTCCGCATCCAACATCACTACCGCATCGTACTTATATTCCAGAGCGTATTGGAACCCCCGGATTAGAGCAGCACCTTTTCCCTGATTAGGCCTCTGCAAGAGGACATCAGCGCCCGCGTTTTTCGCCTGTTCCATCGTATCATCCGTAGAACCCTCATCCACAACCACAACCGGTAGAAATCTCTTCGCCCGCTCGATAACACCTGCAATATGGACGCTCTCGTTATAGGCAGGAATTAACACAAGTATTTTGTTTTGCAAAACCAAGCCCTCTTTTAAAATATTAAGAATCCAATCAAAACGATTCTACCATTAACATTTTCCTCACCCCTTGCCTAAACACCCGCGAAAGAATAGAATTTCTCTATGACTGAAGATGTAACCCCCATTCGCCAGCAATATCTTGAAATAAAGCGCCAGCACCCGGATGAAATTCTCTTTTTTCGCTTGGGAGATTTCTATGAAACTTTTGATCAGGATGCCGAAATTACCTCCCGAGAACTTGACATTGTCCTAACCTCCAGAAATGTTGCCAAAGGTGTCCGCATTCCCATGGCGGGCATTCCCTATCATGCTGTAGATAATTACCTGGCACGCCTGATCGAAAAAGGGTACCATGTCGCCATTTGTGAGCAAGTGGGCGAACAACCTGCGAAAGGCATATTTCCCAGACAGGTGGTACGGGTAATTACCCCCGGAACGGTGATCGAGCCTGGCTTACTGCCCGGTGATCGAAATAATTACCTGATGGCAGTTTTCGTGCAAGAGGATAAGGTCGGAATTGCCTACGCCGATATCACCACCGGAGAATTTGCCGCTGCACAACCCAGAAGCGAGGATACCCGCGCTCTGCTGCGGGCAGAGGCAATGCGCTTGAGGCCAGCCGAAATCCTCATTCCGGAAGACCTTAGCCTTCCCGAAGATCTTCCAGGGTTTTCAAGCCGTTGGCCTGCCTGGCGCTTTGAACTTTCCCGCTGCCAGGGGGTTCTTTTTCGTCACTTCGAAGTATCCACATTGGATGGCTTTGGTCTACACAGCCTGCCCGCTGCCATTCGAGCCGCCGGCGCACTGCTTCAATATATTCAAGAGACTCAGCCGGCTGCCCTTAAGTTGTTGGGGCATCTTTCCACCTATGCCCTTGATGATTTTATGACGCTGGATGCCGCCACCCGCCGGAACCTTGAACTAACCGAAACCATCCGTGGCGGTGAGGTCAAAGGGTCTTTGTTAGGCACCCTTGACCATACGGTAACACCGATGGGAAAACGGCTCATCCGGCAATGGGTCAGTAAACCTCTGCTCGAACTTAGTCGCATCCATTTGCGTCAGGATCAAATTGCACATTTAGTGGAAAATGGTCTCGTTCGGGCCGAACTCCGCGCTGCATTGCGCTCGCTTGCTGATCTCGAACGCCTGACCACCCGCGTTATCTCGGGACATGCCCTGCCAAGGGATCTGACGGCAATACGCGCCACCTTGCAAAAAATCCCTGCGGTAACAACCCCCCTCCAGGAGGAAAGCTGCCCTCTGCGCCAACCAGCCACCCTTCCCTCGCATCACAACGAACTTTCCCTGCTGGAAGCATCTATCAGCGATGACCCGCCGGCCACCCTGCAAAACTCCGGTATCCTCCGGCCTGGCTTTTCGGCGGAATTGGATCAGGTCATCTCCTCCTCACAGCACGCCAGAAAGTGGATCGCCAATCTGGAAGGTATCGAGCGGGAGCGCACAGGGATAAAGACACTCAAAGTAGGTTTTAACAAAGTTTTCGGTTATTACATTGAAATCACCCATAGCAATACTGCCTCAGCCCCGCCAGACTATATTCGCAAACAAACCCTCGTCAACGCCGAACGTTATATCACGCCTGAGTTGAAGGAATACGAAGCGCTTGTTCTGAATGCCGAAGACCGCATCAGAGAAATTGAAGTCCGGCTTTATCGCGAAATTTGCAGTCAGCTTGCCTCAAACAGCCAGCAGCTCTTAGAGAGCGCGCGCCGCCTGGCTGAACTGGATACTCTCGCTGCTTTGGCGGAGACCGCCGCGGTAAATGGATATGTCCGCCCAGAAGTAGTTGAGGAAAATATATTGCAAATTAGCGACGGCCGCCACCCTGTCGTCGAGCAGCTTCTCAGCGAAAAGCGCTTTATCCCCAATGACATCATCTTTGAACCGGGAGAAATGATCCGTCTGGTCACAGGGCCAAATATGAGCGGTAAAAGCACCTTCTTAAGGCAAACCGCTTTGATGGTTCTGCTCGCCCAGATGGGGAGCTTTATCCCGGCAAGCTCCGCGCGTATCGGGCTGGTAGACCGCATCTTCACCCGTATCGGCGCGCAGGATGAAATTCATGCCGGTCAATCTACATTCATGGTGGAAATGATCGAAACCGCCAACATCCTTAACCACGCCACTGGTCGCAGTCTCCTGATCCTGGATGAAATTGGACGCGGCACCAGCACTTATGACGGCGTTTCCATCGCCTGGGCAGCAATTGAATATATCCACAATCACCCTCAGTTGCGCGCTCGCACGCTTTTTGCCACGCACTATCACGAATTGACACAGCTCAGTGAACTGCTCCCCGGAGTGCGCAACTACAATATCGCTGTCACTGAAGCCGGGGGGAACGTGGTGTTCCTTCACAAAATTGTCCCCGGTGGTGCCGACCGTTCCTATGGCATCCACGTTGCACAATTGGCTGGCATGCCGCGCCCCGTCATTCAGCGCGCCGCTGAGATTCTCCACCAGTTGGAAATTTCATCCGGTAAAGCGGTTACACTTCACCCTGGTGCTTCGCAGCAAATGGCTCTATTTCCAGAGACCAATCCGCTGGTGGAGGAATTGAAAAACGTGGATATCAACACACTCTCCCCCATTGAAGCTTTAAATAAACTTTATGAATGGAAGCGCAAATTCTCCCCGTCCGACGATTAGATTATGCCCTTCAACTTAGGGGGCAAAGTCAGCTGCAGGTTAAATTATTAACGGATGCGCAAACCGCCGTCTAAAATCTGCTTGACCAGGCCAGGGCCTTCATAAATCAAACCGGTATATACCTGCACCAGCGAGGCTCCGGCATCCAGACGTGCCTGAACATCGGCAACGTTCATGACCCCGCCGCTGGCAATGATAGGGATGCGTCCATTTAAAAAACGGCTGACCTTCCTGACCATACTTAATGAGAGCACAGAAATAGGCGCGCCGCTTAGCCCGCCGGACTCATGAGCAAATGGAGATTGCAGCACCGGCCGGGCTAGGGAAGTGTTGTTGATAATTACACCATCCATATTATGCTCAAGGATTACCCCCAGCGCGTCTTCCAACTCGTGGTCATCCAAGTCGGGAGCCAGTTTAACCAGAACGGGCACATTTCTCCCCAAAAGTTGGGCTTGCAATACCTTCTCAGCGGCTAAGGGGCGCAACAGATCTTCCAGCGCGGCGCGCGATTGCAGGCTGCGCAAGTCAGGCGTATTGGGCGAACTGATATTGACCGCCAGGTAATCAGCCAGTGGTGCAAAGGTGCGCAGCAGTGACAGATAATCCTGGTTGGCTTCTTCCAGCGGAGTGATTTTATTTTTGCCGATATTCACACCGATGATCAGATTTTCGGGGCGGCGTCCTTTTAATTGGCGCGCCAGGTACTCCGCACCACGGTTATTAAAACCCATACGATTAATTATCGCCCGATCTTCTACCAGGCGATATACCCGCGGGGGAGGGTTGCCAGGCTGCGGGCGGGGGGTGACTGTGCCAACTTCGACGTGCCCAAAACCCAAACAAGCCAGACCGCGCCAACCATAGCCATCTTTGTCGTATCCAGCAGCCATACCCAACGGGTTGATGAAGGACAAGCCGCAACACTGCACCTCCGGTCCAGATTGGTGACTTCGAAACAGCGCCCGCAGAAGTGCAGCAACAGGCGGGATGCGCCCACTCAGGCCTAACAGGGTGATAGTCAGGTGATGGATTTGTTCGGGTTCAAACAGATAGATGAGGGGTCGAAAGGCTTTATACATGCAGAAATGCCCGCGCTGCTTGAATTTGCTCCAATGGGATGCGCCCAGCAGATTGCCAATAATCCAGCAAATCCGTCAAGGTCAAGACGGCATGCAGACGGTACCCAGCCTGTGCCAGCGCTTCGCCCGCGCCGGATTGCCGGTCAATCAATACGACCACATCCTGCACCTGCAAGCCGGCATCAGTTAACTTATCAATAGCTTCGAATTTGCTGCCGCCGGTGGTGGCCAGGTCATCAATCACCACGGCGCGCTCACCGGAATGAAATTCGCCTTCAACCAGAGCGCGGGTGCCATATTCCTTGGCCTCTTTGCGCGGGTAGATCACAGGCCAGCCCGATTGTAAACTGATGGCAGTGGCAATCGGTAATGCAGCATAGGGTAGGGCTGCCAGGCGGTCAAAACGCAACTGGCGCAAAATAGGCAGGTAGGCCCGGCCTACCTCGGTTAGTAAATCCGGATAACTAACCAGTTGGCGCAGGTCAATATAAATGGGCGAGATCAAGCCCGATTTGAGGGTAAACTCCCCAAAACGAACGCACCCGGCGCGCAGCAGTCCTTCAGCAAGGATTGGCGAGATCGGGTTGGCAGTCGCCGGTTGAGCGGTTAATTTGACTTGCTCAGCGTGAATCGCTGCGTTCAGTTCAATCACAGCCTGACGCGGATCGGCGGCGCGGGCAACACTGCGCGATACATTAAGCAGCAAGCCCAAACCATCACTTCTCAACCCATTACGCAATGCCAGAGTTAGATCACCGCCCTGTGCTCCCACGCCAGGTGACAGAAACCATAGCCCAGGGGCTGCCTGGCGAATGCGTGCCAGAGCTTCAGGTTGGGTGGCGCCAACAACAAGGCCAACATTGTCGTGTTGGTTCCACTCCTGGGCATAGCGCGCCACTTGCAGATAAAGCGGCTCATTACTGCCCGCCAACGGCAGATCTTGCAAATCGCCCGCGCCGGGGTTAGAGGTTTTGCATAAGAGAAAAACGCCGTGCGCAGCGTCTTTTAAGAAGGGGGCAATGGCATCATGCCCCAGATAAGGGTTGAGGGTGATCGCGCTCGCGCCGAGCTGCTCAAACGCCGATTGTGAATAGGCATCGGCAGTCGAGGCAATATCACCGCGCTTGGCGTCCAAAATAACGGGGACTTGGGGTGGGATGGCGGCGATGACCTCACGAAGTACCTGCCAGCCCTGAGGGCCAAGCAATTCAAAAAAGGCTGCATTGGGTTTGAAGGCGCATACCAAATCAACAGTTTGTTCGATTAATTTCAGGCAAAAAGCTTTCGCGGCTGCCGGAGTAAATTCAGAAAGGTCTGCTGGGTGTGGGTCAAGCCCGACGCACAGCAATGATCCACTGGCTTGGGTGCGTTCTTCCAACCGGGAAAAGAAAGTTTGGCTCATGGTTTCTTCCTTTATTGGTAAGCGAGAGTATGGGCAATTAAACTCTACTTGTTATTTTATACGCAATAAGAGAAGCGGCGGCTTCAAGCTTTGCCCAGCACCATAGCCAGAAGGGCCATACGCACATACAGGCCATACTCCACTTGGCGGAAATACGCAGCGCGCGGATCATCATCCACCTCCATGCGAATTTCGCCAACACGCGGCAGAGGGTGCATCACAATCATCTCCTCTTTGGCAGATTCCATGGTTTCTGGGGTAATCACAAAAGCGTTTTTTACGCCCTCATACTGATCCAAATCTTCAAAGCGCTCCTTTTGAACTCGAGTTACATAGAGTGCATCACTTTGAGCAATGACATCATCCAGGCAATTAAATTCGGCCTGAGGGATGTTATGTTGTTTCACTTCTTCCAAAATATGGGCGGGCATTTTCAAGATATCGGGTGAAACATAGTTCAGGCGCACATCGTACAAGGCCAGCAGGCGCGCCAGTGAGTGCACTGTGCGCCCGTACTTCAAATCGCCTACCATGGTCACGGTCAGGCCATCAATATGCCGCATCTCCTGCATAATGGTGAATAAATCCAACAAGGCCTGAGTGGGATGCTCACCCATACCGTCGCCAGCATTAATAATTGGTTTGCGCGCGTATTTCGCCGCCAACTCGGCTGAGCCCATCTCGGGGTGGCGCAAGACGATCACATCAGCGTAGGATTCCAGGGAACGTACCGTATCCGGCAGTGATTCTCCCTTTGATACCGAGGAATAGCGCACTTCATTAATGGGGATTACGCTGCCGCCCAAACGCTCCATGGCGGATGTAAAGGAGGAGAAAGTGCGGGTGGAAGATTCGTAAAATAGATTGGCCAGAATCTTGCCTTTTAGCAGGTCAAAACTGCCGATACGGCGCACCATTTCCTCCATCTCGCGGGCAACGCCAAAAATATAATCAATATCGGCGCGCGAAAACTGTTTAACTGAGAGAATATCTTTGCCATAGAAAGGCGCATCTTGCTTGTCACCAAAGGGTAAATATGGACTGGAGTTTATTTTTCGGGGAGTATGTAATGCCATGCGAAATCTCCTTAATCTGGATTGGAAAAATGTTTGAACAATTTCATCGAGTCAACCAACTTTATAAAACTGGCGGGCGAAGATTTTGGCCATAGCCGGGCTGTCCCAGCACTTGACCGTCCTGATAAACAATCTGCTCGCGTAAAATCACCCTGATTACCCTGCCCCGCACCGGCTGGCCTTCAAACGGAGTCCAGGCACTGCGGGTAAAAGTTTTGCTGGCGTGGATGTCCCATGCCGCATCGGGATCAATTTCAACCCAGGTTTCAGGTTGTTCCGGCAGATCAAAAATACGGCGGGGATTGGTGTAACAGCGTGAAATAATGTCCTCCATCCCTAAACGCCCAGCGTGAGCGGCGGTTAACAATAGCGGCAAAGCTGTCTCCAGGCCGGGAAAGCCGGGCGGCGGATTGGGGCTATCTTTTTCGGCCAGTGTATGGGGTGCGTGGTCAGTGGCAAAGCAATCTATATAAGCCAGGTTTTCCCACAGTGCCTGCTGATCTTCCAGCATTGCCAGGTGCGGACGGACTTCACCGAGTCCGCCCGGTAGAGCGGCAAGATCGTTTTTGTTAAGGAACAGATGGTGAGGGCTAACCTCACAGGAGACCTTGAGGCCTTTCTCTTTCGCTGCGCGGATCAAAACAATTTCTTCGCGGCGGGAGACGTGGGCAATATGCACCGGGCGATCGAAGAGTTGCGCCATAAGGATCACCGCGGCCATACTGCGGCCTTCAGCGTGAGCCGCGATTGGCATTTTTGCAGGCCAATTCGCGAAATGTTCCATCCATAAGGTCATGTCATCCAGGCGCAGCGGCCCATAGGTTTGATCCAAATACATTTTTAATCCGGCGCTATGAGCAGCCAAAGCTGGCGCGCTAAGGGCATTGTCCGGCCCGGCGCCCAAGTACTGGGCGTAATCACAGCGAGCTTTTTGGGATGCCAGTTCCAGGGCATGGTGCAAGGTAGGCGTGTCTATCACCGGAGGTTGAGTGTTAGGCATGGCTAGTACGACGGTAAAACCACCCGCCAGCGCAGCCTGCGTGCCTGAACTCCAATCCTCTTTGTGTACGGCACCGGGTTCGCGCATGTGCACATGGGGGTCAATCAATCCTGGTAAACGCAGCATCTGACTATCTCCTGGTGTGACAAAAAAGAGAGAGCCGGTTAAGCTCTCTCTTCAAAAAACAATTCAAAATTTGTAGAATAAATAGTTTCCAAAACAATTTGTAAGTCTAACCTTACAGATGGAAATACTTCTCTACTTTTCATGCCGGACAGATTCTATGCTTTATTGCGAAACTGTCAAGGGAAAAGTTCATATTTTTTCCTGTTTCTTTTTTGGTAAAACCCGCCTGGCAATTGCCCGCAAGCTGACACAAATCCGCCAGGTAAGCGCTACCCGCTGGTATGAGGAAGGAAATAGCGCGGTAGGACTAAAAAGACTCCGCCTATAACCGCAGCACAAAAACCGGCCAGCATACTCCAAATTGCAAATCGGGTGAGAACAAAGCGAAATGCGCCCAGCAGGGCGCCAGATATTTGCTCCGGCACACCGGAAAACAGCAAGTCAACGATGACGCGCCCTGCCAGGCCAGCCGAAAAAAGCATTCCACCCGCAAAGACCAAAACCAATATTCCGCTCACTGCCAGGACTGTACCCAGCAAAATCAACCCTTTCCAAAAAGAGCGGGTATTCAGCAGCAGTATGATAACTGAAAGAAACAAAGCAGCCAGCGGAGCAATCCTTAAAGCAGTGCGCGCCGTCCGGTAGGTCCCCCACACGCTTCCCCACTGCCTCGCCTGCTCTGCACCCAATAATTGGTTCTGCTGTCCCGCAGACAGCAGGTAAACCTGATCAGGAAAACCGCCAATGATCTGTGCGGTGATTTGTGAGGCAATGTTCTCGAAAAACGGCATAAATTCGTCCGGCGGGCGGCACAACGGTGCATTTTCAAAGTTTCCCATCAGCGCGCTGCCAGCGATAATAATGATTTGCTCGGCCGTACAAGCCGGCCAGGAGCGCAAAATTTCCTGGATGATTAATTCTCGTCCCGAGCCATTCAAATGCTCCTTAAATGCGCGCAAATCCAGCAGAATTTCAAGTTCATCCGTCTGGAAGTTCAAATAATTCCAAACCTGTTGAATAACCAGAGCACCTTGGATTTCCAACACTTCCGGTGGAAATAGTTGGCGGAAGATACCTTCCATCTTTTCACGATTTAACCCTGCCAATGCCGGAGCACCTTCAATTTGTCCGGCAAGTCCCGATCGCTCCAACAGAAATTGTACCGCCCAGGCAGGGGCTTTCTCATAAAAACCCTGGGCAACCAGCGCTTCTTGATAGGTGGCAGCGCGAAAGATAATACGCTCCGCCGGCAAAAAGAAGAGCGCAGGAATATAAGATGCAACCAGCAGAATACTTAAGAGAATGAGGAGGGCTTTTTTGAAATAAGACATCGTAATTTGGACTAATTTGCTATAATAATCAACGAGCAAGCACCGGCCCAATTATAACCAAGAAACCTCTAGAAAGTATCCATGAGCGAACTCAGCAAAAACTATTGTACCCTTTCCCGGGGAACGCCTCCCCGCTCAAACCAGCAAAGATCACTACCATACTCTCTGGCACACCGGGTAAGGAAAAGATCAATTGAGAGTAAATGATCAAAAGAATAGGAAGATAAAATGGCACACAAAGTAAAAGATTGGATGAGCAGTCCGGTCGTAGTTGTCGACTCTGATTCGACTGTCTCTTATGCTCTCACACTGATGCGGCGCAGAAACATCCACAGCGTAGTGGTCAACCTGTCCGATCAGGAAGAGAAATATGGGATTGTAACCATCACTGATATTCGCAACCGTATCATTGCGAAAAAGCGAGATCCAAAAGAGACCAGAATTCAAGAAATTATGAGCTATCCGCTTGCCACCGCCCAGGAAGATTGGTCATTGGTGGAATGTTCCTCTGCCATGCAAGAGAATCATATCAACCACCTTCCGGTTGTGGATGGAAACAACAACCTGGTAGGCATTATTTCTACAACAGATCTTTTCATCGCAGCCGAAGAAGCCGGATGGGAAGAGACATACTGAGATTCGATCAGCACCTAAAAAACCGGGTACTCTCTGCTCAAGCAGGGGGCTATTAAAGTGCTTTAAGATATACTTCCCATAATTTTTGTGGATCTGCAGAGTATTCAGATAGATCCACCTTTCCCGCTGCCATTTCAATCAAAACTGTATTAAGCAAGCGGTTTGCCGGTGTTGAGACCCCTGCCTGCCGGCCAAAGCGCACAACCGCGCCGTTAAGATAATCCACTTCCAGGTTTTTCCGGCCAGCATGTAGATCAATATGAAAAGACGGCATTTTACCACCTCTCCCTTTTCCCGCAACCCGTTGCAGGAGCGGACGACCAATGCCTTGCGGCAGATATCGCACCAAAAACGCCAGGCTTTTCACCGGGGTGCGCGGCAGATTGACTACCCGAATTCCCAGCGCATCCATCACCGCCAATGCCTCCCGTAACTGGGCGATTTCCAGACGATATCCAAATTGATTCTCCAGCACTTCCTCGGGCGTCAGATCCAAAATAGCTGAGCTCGCATTTACCAACAAATTGGTCAGCAGCTTCGACCATTTCATCGCTGCAGCATCCGGAAAGGGCTGTGCGTTCAGGCCTGCGGCGTTAAATTCATCAACAAGCGAATTACTGAGCACGTGTCCACTGAATACCCCCACCCCGCGCAGCCGCTCCACGCGTACGTCCCCTACCCCCTTCCTCTCCACTGCCGAGGTTACTGTCCCAGGAATCACCCGTTCCTGCCCCAGCGCTCCGGTTAATAGGCCTTCGTTTTCAACTCCATTTTGAAAGCATATCAGCGGCGGCATTTGCTTCAGGAACGGCCGGACGCCCTCCAAAAAAGCTGGGGTGTCAAAAGATTTAATCGCCAGCAACGCCACATCAAAAGGTCCTTGTGCCAGCGCCTCCTCCAAGGTAGAAACCACCACAGGATCGCGCAGCACCTGCACATCACCTGCATGGGCAATGCGCAAACCCTGTTGGCGGGTAGTTTTCCCAATTTCGTTCCGCTCCACGAACACAACCGGATTGCCCCCCCGGTAAAGGCTGCCTCCCAGATAGGTACCAATTGCCCCCAAGCCAAAGCAAAGATAATTCACAGCGCCGGTCCCCCCTCACCTTTGATCCCGGTAAAATCTGAATCAAGCCAAAAGTGCATTGTTACCTTCCCAGCCGCGTGCCCCGCGCAAAAAAACATTTCCGCTCATCTTCTTTTTTCCGGCTGGCTGCACTTCATCAAGCACCAACCAGCCAGAGGGCGTCGCTATCGCCGGTGTGCCGGCGATAATTCCTCTGGTTCCCGGTAAGACCAGCGCAATCCCCGTATCCTGTACAACATGAGCAAAATGAATCTTAATATGCTGCCCATTCCACAAGAGCCACGCAGACGGCCAGGGATTGAATGCCCGCACCCGCCGCGCCAATGCATCAGCAGGCTGCGAAAAATCCAACAAGCCATCCTTTTTTTTGATCAAGCTGCAATAGGTTGCGCGTGCTTTCTCCTGTTGCCGGGCAGCCAGTCTCCCGTTTAGATATTCAGGCAGCGTCTCGATCAGCAAGGCTGCCCCGCTTTCTGCCAACCGCTCGCCGAGAGTTTCAGCCGTATCGTTTGGCCGAATGGACTCAGAACGGGCCGCCAGGATCGCGCCGGTATCCACCCCTGCATCCATTTTCATAATTGTTACTCCGCTCTCTTCATCTCCTGCCAACAGAGCCGCCTGCACTGGTGATGCACCACGCCAGCGCGGCAAGAGTGAGCCGTGAATGTTCAAACAACCCATCTGTGGCAATTCCAAAACTGCTTGCTGAAGAATTTGTCCAAACGCAGCCACGATGATTATATCCGGATGCCAGTCCGTGAGTTGCAGAAGAGCTTCGGCGCTACGCAAACTTTCCGGTTGATAAATCGGAATACCCAGTTGTTCTGCAAGGGTCTTTATGGGTGGTGGCATCAAGACTCTTCCCCGGCCGGCAGGGCGGTCTGGCTGGGTAACAACACCTGCAACAAAAAACCGTTCCGTCAGCTTCTGAAGAGCTGGTACAGCAAAAATTGGCGAGCCCATAAACACAACCCGAGTATTCATAGAGGTGATTTTAACACAGGATGTTTCTGCCCCATCATGGGAATTCCCAAGAGCTATCATATTAGTAGGGAAATAGTGGGTTGCTCTTTTGCAAAAATGGTGTAAAATTTTCGCGTAAACAATTCGCATAAATACCAAAGGAGAAATGTTATGTCTGATCAGGTTCAAGTTGCACCCGAATCCACAAGTGATGATCGTTTATGGGGCCTGCTGGCCTACATTTTCACGCCACTGATCCCTGTCGTAATCCTCTTAATGGAGGATAAAAAGAACCGGCCGTTTCTCAAAGCCCACAATATGCAGGCATTGGTATTGGGGGTTATTGAGTGGGTCATTAATATACTCTTAAGTTTCATCGTCATTGGATGCATAACCTCCGTAATCACCTTGATCCTCAACATCTATCTCGGTATTCGTGCCAATAAGGGTGAGGTTTTCGAGATTCCGGTAATCTCCAACTTCGTCCGCAACCAGGGGTGGGGATAAGCCTTTCCTTGTACCAGTCAAACAGCCCGCTCTCTAGCGGGCTGTTTTTGTTGTGAAACCTTTTTGTTCTCTTACCGTACAATACAATAGACTTGGTACAAAAGGAGATGCCATGACAAACCCACTACCAGAACAACAACTGCCCTCCCCGCTTCCACTCTCGCCATCAGACGAACGCACTTGGTCAATGCTGGCGCATTTAAGCGTCCTCATCAATCTGGTTTCTGGCTTTCTAGGACCGGTTACAGCCCTGGTAATCTATCTTGTATTTCGAGATCGTTCCCGTTATGTGGCCTACCAATCTCTCCAGGCACTCTTACTCCAGTTGATCGTGTGGCTTGGCGGCGGCCTTCTCGCCGGTGTAGCCTGGGCAATCACTGGCATCCTGTCAGCTGTCCTGGTCGGTTTGTGCTTGATCCCTTTTGCTCTTGTATTAAGCGCCATCCCATTGGCCGCGCTCGTTTATGGAGTAATAGGCGGCATTCAAACCAGTCAGGGTCAGGATTTCCGCTATTGGTTGATTGGAGATTGGGTACGCGACACGCTAACCAATTAACCTGTCAGCAACCAGAGCACTGTAGTGCTGCGCGCCGTAATAAGAATAACCGGCAACAGCAAATATTCCCTATCAGGCAGGTAAGAAGCAAGAAAGGTTTCCAGAGTGTGTGCTGCCTGTTTTCAGGCGCAGACTGCACCAGGTAATCGCGAGAGTCTGCATTATCCGGAAACACCCTGCTTCGCAGCAAATCGTGAGAACGCGTACTTGTGCTTTGTCTCTTCGGCGAAGACGCGGTAAAATTATTTTATGATCTCGGAAGAGGTGCGTAACAAAATCGAAAAGGAACTCGAGGGTGTAAAAACCGCGCGCCAGCAGGGACAAGAGGGGCGCGCCAGGGTCTGTGCCCGGCGAGCCGCCGGGCTTGCAATCACTCCGTTTTTGGAAAAACTCGGAGGTACCATACCCTCCAGCGCCTACGATTGCATCGTTTTGTTTTCCGCCCAGCCAGAGATCACCCCGCGCATGCGCCAGATCGCTTCCCACCTTTTGATGCGCGTGGATGAATCATACCAGCTTCCCCCTGAAATTAATCTCGCAGCCGAAGTACACCAACTGATAAAAGAACTCGAGGACTATTCCTCATCCTCAGCAAAAATTCCCGGTAAACAAGGAAGGCAACTTATAGACAACCAAACGCGAACTTCAATTCTCTTTTATGGAACCAGTTGGTGTGGTGACTGCCGGCGCGCCCGCCGTTTTTTTGACGAGCGTAATATTCCCTATACCTGGATTGATATTGATGCAGATCGTGAAGCACGCAAATTTGTAGAAGAAACGAACAATGGCTTCCGCAGCGTGCCCACCATCGTATTCCCGGACAGCAGCATCCTTGTAGAACCCTCCACAGCAGAGTTGGAGAAAAAACTAGTTGGTTAAACGGACTTTCCGACTCGCCCAAACAACCAGAACAACAACGCTCCGCTGATTAATCCAACTGATAAGATTAAAACCAGCCAAAACGGGCGGGAATGCGCTTCAACGGTTACCAACGGAGGGGTTATCAATCTCCTCTGAAGGCGCTTCACAAAAGTAGGGTCAGGTGGAATGGGGTTGAGAAAATTACTCAACCGCTGTTCAATAACACCAAAGGGATTTTCGTCAATTTTTACATACATACTTGTCATACCCGATTACTCCACCGAGCCAACAGGATAGGCAACAATTCCAACAGTTCCCGGCCCTAAATGTGCTGCAACTACAACTGAGAGATCTGCCAGAATCAACTCTTGGATATTTAATGTCTGCCGGAGGCGGGCTGCGAGTGCCCCGGCCGTTTCCTGATCTTCCGCATGAACAACTGCTATATTAGCAAGACG
>JADLFQ010000067.1 GCA_020845515.1 Anaerolineaceae bacterium
ATCATCTCGCATTTGCTGCGTTGACTCATCATATTCTCCCTCCGCGAATCTGAAATCCGCTCTAGAGTAACATTTATTTTGAGCCAACGTATTTTCCTATAGTAAGATTATTTGTGAGGCAATTCGCACCCTTGTCGCTTGCTAGCGCCTGCCTTATAATGAGCGGCGTAAAAATTTAATTTGGAAGAAGGCTGCAACCATGATTGATGTAAACGAACTGCGCAAAGGCGTCACTTTTGAAATGGATGGGAATCTGTTCAAAGTGCTGGATTACGAGCATAACAAATCCGGCCGGGGAAACGCCTCCATCCGCATTAAAGCGCGCAATATGCGAACAGGCGCAACAATAGAAAAAACTTTTATCTCTGGCAATCGGGTGCAGGATGTCCGGCTGGAATACCAGAATGTTCAATATCTGTACAACGATGGTACGTAATACTTTTTTATGAATACGCAAACGTACGAACAGCCCGCGGTACACCCCGAACTAATCGGCGATGCAGTCGGCTTTCTCAAAGAAGGCACGGAAGTAAAGCTTACTTTTCACAACAACGAAGTGATTGATGTCGAACTGCCCAGCTCGGTGGATTTACTGGTTACAAATGCAAGCGTTGCAGTAAAAGGTGATACCGCCACCGGCGTTACCAAGAAGGTAACCGTTGAAACCGGCATTGAAGTGGACGTACCTATGTTTGTCAACGTAGGCGATACCATCCGTGTTGATACCCGCAGCGGCACTTATATCACCCGTGTATAAGTATTCCGCACATACCGTTTGACCTTCACAGCCTGTAAAGATACGGTCCCCGCACTGGGGATAGTATTTTAAGAGAGGACGAGTATGCATACTCCTTACGGGCAGGAATGCCCCTATTTTTACGGCGACTACTACCGGGGGCGCAGCCATGAGGAATGCCGCCTGATTGGGAACCGCCCCGAAAGAAAACAGTGGACTTCAGAACTGTGTAAAACCTGTCCGGTTCCTGAAATTACCCTGGCAAATGCGTGTGAAAACATGAAATTACACGCTCGAATTCAATCTCTACCCTTTGGTCTGTTCAAACGCATGAAGATTGATGCCTTCTGCACCCTCAGCGGCAAGGCTGTAGCTGAGCCTCGCATTGGCTGCGGTCAATGTCACCAACTTCCCCAGATTTTTAAGGAGTGACATTCATGGGAGTCACTGTTCTTTTTGACCTGGATGACACGTTGATTGGCAATGATATGGACCCCTTTCTCAGGGTGTACCTCAAAGCACTCAGCGATTTTATTCCCGATGTCCCTGCCGATCTCTTTATCAATAATCTGCTGAGTGCAACCGCAAAAATGGCTGCCAACCGCTCGCCTGCCCGCACGCTTGAAGAGACTTTTGATGAGGCTTTTTACCCGGCAATTGGGCCATCCAAGCACGACCTCGGTGGGAGAATTCTTTATTTCTACAAACACATTTTTCCGGGCCTTCACTATCTCACCCAGCCGCGCCCCCAAGCCGTCGCGCTCATCGAATCCGTCTTTAAAAAAGGACACGAAGTCATTATCGCCACCAACCCGCTTTTCCCCAAAACAGCAACCCAGCATCGCCTGGCTTGGGCTGGCCTGCCGGTTGATCGTTACCCCTTTAAAATAGTAACGGCCTACGAAGATTTTCATTTTGCCAAACCAAGTCCGGCATATTTTGCAGAAATTCTCGCGCGTGCCGGCTGTTGGCAGAATGGCGCTGTCATGGTGGGCAACAGTTGGGAGGATGATATCGTCCCGGCGGAAAAAATGGGTTTACCCACATTCTGGCTCAATGGGACGCAGCCTCCCACCCCCTTGCAGCGTCACCCCCTAAGCCAGACCGGGGAACTATCGGCTGTCTCCGACTGGATTGATCGTATCACCCGGTATGCTCAGGAACCATTCATTTCTCGCCCAGACACCCTGGCAGCTATTCTGCTCGCCACCCCCGCGATTTTTGACTTCTACCAACGGAAATTACCAGATATGGCCTGGCGGACTGCCCCTGAAAAGAATGCCTGGGGGTTACTGGAAATCATCAGTCATCTGCGTGATACCGAGAAAGAGATTTACTCCCCCCGTGTATTGAAACAGATCACACAAGAAAATCCATATTTTGAAAGCATTGATCCACAAGCTTGGGCAAACGAACGGAACTACAGCTCGCAAAACTGGCGGTCAAACCTCCAGCAATTTACCGCTGAAAGGCTAAAAACTCTGCACCAACTCAGCAGCCTTCCAGCAGATGACTGGCAGCGTCCGGCGCACCATACTGAGATTGGCCATATAACATTACTTGATCTCGTGAATACCATTGCCCGGCATGATATAGAGCATCTTGACCAAGCGCATCAACAATTGAAGAGACTTGACCTGCAGGCGATTTGAGCATCGTTAAGTTAGAGTCGCTTTCGTGCCTCCCGCCCATCTCTGCATTTATCAACCTGGTCAAGTGTCCCCATGCATTTGTTTGTTGTATGGCCTTTATAAATATTGCATAAGAGATTGAATAGAGTCTAGCTTATGCACCGTAAGATTGGTATAATTTCCCAATATCCGACAAAATTGGGTGATAATTGGAAGCTTGGAGGCTTCTGTGAATTCAAGAAATCAATCTTATATTATTTACCTGCTCTTATTTGTGGCTATTATTGCGCTCCTTCTGTATAGTTTTGGCGCTCAGGGGGGCAGTCAGGAGAACCTGACCATAAACGAAGTAGCGGCTCAGATTAAGGCCGGTCAGATAACCCGTATCCTGGCAGATGAAGACCGCCTGACCTTGACTTTTGTAGATGGGAAACAAGGAAAGTCCACAAAAGAGAGCAAAGCCACCTTGGTGGAACAACTACTCCAGCTCGGGGTAACCCCGGAACAAATGCTTCCGGACAATATCAAAATTGATATCAAGCCTGTCAGCCCTTGGATGGGTGTCATTACCGCATTGGGTTACATCTTGCCTTTCATTATTTTAGGAGGTTTGTTTTTCTTTATCTTCCGTCAGGCACAAGGCAGCAACAACGCCGCCATGTCTTTCGGCAAATCCCGCGCCCGCATGTTTGCAGGCGACCAACCAACGGTGACATTTGAAGATGTGGCAGGTGTGGAAGAGTCAAAAGAAGAATTAAAAGAAGTTGTCGAGTTTTTGCAGGAACCCCAGAAATTTATTGCGCTGGGCGCGCGCATCCCCAAAGGCGTCTTGCTGGTTGGGCCTCCCGGCACAGGGAAAACACTGCTCGCAAAAGCAGTCTCCGGCGAGGCGGGCGTCCCGTTCTTCTCGATCTCCGGCTCGGAGTTTGTAGAGATGTTTGTCGGCGTTGGCGCAAGCCGTGTGCGCGACCTGTTTGACCAGGCAAAGCGACACTCTCCTTGTATTATCTTTGTAGATGAAATTGATGCCGTCGGCCGCCAGCGCGGCGCCGGTTTGGGCGGAAGCCACGACGAGCGGGAGCAAACCCTGAACCAAATGTTGGTCGAAATGGATGGGTTTGATACAGATACCAATATCATTATCATGGCAGCCACAAACCGCCCTGACATTCTCGATCCAGCTCTGCTGCGCCCCGGTCGCTTTGACCGCCGCGTTGTCCTCGACAGGCCAGATGTACGCGGGCGCGAAGCTATTCTCAAAGTGCACGCCAAGGGTAAGCCCCTCGATCCAGATGTTAATTTACATGCTATTGCGCGGGGAACTCCGGGTTTTGTGGGCGCAGACCTTGAAAACCTCGTAAATGAGGCTGCAATCTTAGCCGCCAGACGCAATAAGCAAGTTATCACCCAAGGCGAGCTTGAAGAGTCCATCGAACGCGTCATCGCCGGCCCAGAACGTAAGAGCCGCCTGATCAACAGCGAAGAAAAACGCATCATCGCCTATCATGAAGCCGGGCATGCCGTCGTGATGAATTCTCTGCCCGAAGCCGACCCGGTTCAAAAAGTTTCTATTATCGCTCGCGGTATGGCCGGCGGATACACGCTGGCACTTCCAAACGAAGACCGAACTTTAATGTCTAAAAAGAAGATTGTGGCAGATATGATCGGCTTGCTCGGTGGGCGCGCCGCTGAGGAGCTTGTCTTTGACGATATTACCTCTGGCGCTTCGAATGATATCGAACGCGTAACCCAGCTTGCACGCAGCATGGTAACCCGTTTAGGTATGAGCGAAGAACTTGGCCCCATGATTTACGGTCAGAAGGAAGAACTGATCTTCCTTGGCCGTGAAATCTCGGAACAACGTGACTATTCTGAAGCAGTAGCTACCCAAATTGACCGAGAAGTTCGCCGCCTGGTTAACGAAGCATATCAAAGTGCAAAAGCCATCCTTAATGAACATCGGGGGAAACTGGATGCGATTGCTGCCCGGTTGCTCGAGGTGGAAACGCTATCTCACGATGAATTTATCTCCATCTTTCCACCGCCAGTTCCTAAAAAGAGCGGCACTCCGCTCCCCTTGCCGGTCTAGATTCCGAATAAAAAGCGGGTGAATGAAAGCCTCATTCGCCCGCTTTTTGGATTCTCCGTGGCAGGATCCAACCCCCCTCCGATTGGATGTAGAGCGCGGCTTCCTCAGTAACACCTTCCTTCATCACGAACCATCGGATCCAAGGGTCGTCAGGTTTAAACCAGTTGGCCTGTCTTCGTACAAAATTCCTGGTCTTGCGCTTAATCAGGCGCACCGCTTCTTGCTGGTCAATTTCGCCCTGCAAATATGAGGTGATTTCATGATACCCAATGGCAGAGAGCGCGGGCAATTGCGGGTTGAAACCAGCCGCCAGCAAGCCTTGCACTTCCTGAATAAATCCGTCCGCAATCATCCGGTCTATTCTCTGATCAATGCGGGCATAAAGCTCAGTTCTTGGACGGGTCAGCCCAATCATTAGCAGGCGATAGGGGCAGCCCTCCTGCCTTCTTTGTGCTGAAAATGCTCTTCCCGTCCAAAAAATCACCTCAAGCGCGCGCACCGTCCGTCTCACATTTCTCGCATCAATCAAACTGGCTGCCTCAGGATCAAGCGCCGCCAACTTCTCATGCAAATTGAACGGCCCAATTTCTTCCGCCCATTCTACCAATACCTGTCGCAAGGCGGGGTCTGGCGACTGCGGAGGCATCTCCCATCCCTCGATCACAGCTCGAACATACTGCCCCGTTCCTCCTACGAGAAATGGCAGTTTTCCTCGCCCGTAAATTTCTTCCACGGCTCGCCGGGCCTCACTCTGGAATCTGGCCAGACTCCAGGGTTCTGTCGGGCTGGTCACATCAATAAGATGATGGCGCACACGAGATAAGTCCTCAGGGCTTGGTTTGGCTGTGCCAATGTTCATACCCATATAGAAAAGCCTGGAATCGGCGGAAATAATCTCACCCCCCAGCCGCTCCGCCAGGTTGATCGCCAATTCAGTTTTTCCCACAGCAGTAGGTCCAATGATAACGACCAGCGGAATCACAGCTTCAATAAGTGACATTCTCAAACCATTCAATATGAGGGGGGGCTTCCCCAGTTCTTTTCTGGATTGCAAGAACATCAATTCTCCAATCCTCGCCTAGATCGGGGTGTTCTTGTAGGAATACCTGCGCGCTCTCAAAGATATGGGTAAATTTCCTTTTAGTCACCGCATCCTCGGGCATCCCAAATACTTCGTTCCTCCGGGTTTTTACCTCTATAAAAATGGTAATTTCGTCACTCCGCCCAACCAGGTCAATTTCACCATAAGGCGTGCGGACATTCCGCGCGATCATCTTAATGCCACGCTGCTCGAGATAAGCCGCCGCCAGTTGTTCCCCCCATCTTCCTGTTGCCAAATTGTTTTTCATAAAGAATACCCATCCGATCGCTTCTGCCGTAAAGTATAACGTATAAGTTAGAGAAGGTTGTTTCCATAAAACAGTTCCGTATCGTATTTGCTACCCACCTTTCACAAACCTGGAATTCTGGCGGAAGCCAGCAGAGGCAAAGCTTTATCAGAGTAATCATCAAATAATTGACGGGCAACTGTCAAGTTTTTTAGGTCAGAAGAAAGGCACAAGTTCACAACCAGCTTGTTCGGGGTAGCCACATTCTACCCCGAGTTATCACACCTAATTCTACCGAGGAAGACCTTTTCCGTGTTTTCTCTATGAAGCTTGTAAAAACCGTATACAAAAGGCCAAAAAGGATAAAACAGACTGAACTTCGGACATGAGTTAGGACAAAGAATAGAGAGGAGCCTCAAAACCGAGTAAGCTTGGTTCACGACAACCACTTAGCGGTAGGAGGCTCCATGTCCAAGTGTATCAAAATGCGGCGGTTTATGCAGGCATTGTTTGACGAGGAAACCACAGCCGACAAAGCGGCTGAAATCGGACAAGCTATTCTGGCAGCGCGTTCGATCCGTTTGACAGATATTGCCGCGAAGATGAAGGGCAACAGCGATGCCAGCTACAAACGCATCCAGCGGTTTATCCAACAAGCTGACCCACGTCAGGCGCTATGGCGGCTGTTTCAGGAAGAGGCAGAGTTTGTCATCGGTGATCCGACTGAGATTGAACGGCGGCAAGCCCGCAAGACCGCGTATGTAGGTACGCTCAAGGATGGCAAGACGAAAGGTTTCTGGGTGATGCTGCTGGCGATGCCCTATCGCGGGCGGGCGATCCCATGTGGATTGGTGACCTACTCCTCGAAAACGATCGCGACCCAACAAGATTCCCGTAACCTGAACCACTTTCGCGCCTTTGAAGGGCTCAAAGACCTGTTAGGGGAGCGTCCGCTGGTGTTGGATCGAGAGTTCAGCTACCTGGAATTATTACTCCGGCTGGAAGCCGAGCGGGTCAACTTCGTCATCTGCCTGAACCGGGGCAGCCACCCAGCCAAGTTCTACGACCGCGATGGCCAGGAAGTGGCGCTGACCATTTCGCCGGGGGAAACCGTGATCCACAAGCGGGTCTGGTACAAGGGGCAAGTGTGGGTGAACCTGATTGGCGACTGGGGTCAAGGCTTTTCCGAGCCGATATGGATCATGACCAATCTGGATGCCAAAGAAGGCTTGCGCATTTATCGGGCGCGTATGAAGATCGAGGAGACCAACCGCGATCTGAAAAGCCTGCTGGGGATGACCAGGTTGATGAACAAGCAGCAGGACATCATGGAAAAGATGCTGGCGCTGCTCCTGCTGGTCTTTGCCATCGGCTTGTTGGTCGGCGAAGCACTGCGCGATCAGCTCTATGGCGAGCGCATTGAAGAGGCGGAAGTCGTCTCCGATGAGGAGCGCATCCCGGGATCCGCCCACCGTAAAAAGGGCAAGAAATGGAGGCGCTATTCAGGTTTGTTCATTTTGCTCAAGCAGAAATGGTCGCTGCCTGATACACAATGGCGGGCACTTTTACAACAGGCTTTGGCTTCCTTCATCGCCATTGTCCACTACCCTGTCCCAACTCATGTCTGATCTTCGGAACAGACGGTTGACGGAGACAGGGACTTTTGGTAGAATTTCTCAGCTTACGGCGTTGTACCCTTCGCCGCGCACACTTTAGATCGAAAGGGCTTGAAAAATGAAAGTGTTATTGTTGAAAGATATTTACAAACTCGGCCGGGCGGGGGATATCAAAAAAGTCGCCGATGGTTATGGCAGGAACTACCTCCTCCCCCAAGGTCTCGCTGTTCTGGCTACACCCGGCGCAGTAAAACAGGTCAAATATATTCAAGAAAAAGCATCTCAGTCTCGCGCGCAATTGAACAACGAGATGAGCAGCGTGGCCGATAAGATCACCGGCGCGGTGCTTTACTTTGCCAGCAAAGCCGGTGAGACCGGAAAATTATATGGATCAATCACAACCCAGATGATCGCAGAGGCGCTATCCGATAAGTTCGCCGTTACGGTTGATAGACGTGAGATCGAATGTGAGCCCATTCGCGTCCTCGGCGAACACAAAGCTCATGTCCGCCTGACGATTGATTTGATTCCCGAGGTTCAAATTATTGTCCATCGCGAAGGCGAAAAGCTTGAAGCCATTAAAAGTACCGAGGAAGTCCCGGCAAGCGAAGAAACTAAAAACACGTTAGAAGAAGCCTTGGTCGTAGACAAAGCACAACTTTCCGAAGATGAAAAAGTATCGGAAGAACCAGTGGAATAGAAAGGCTGACAATACCATCCGAATTATTTCAGAGAATTTCCTGCCGGCCCGGTTCAGCAAGGCTGTTTCGAGGCCGGTTTTTATTAAAACCTGACTGGTACAATCATGCCTGAAACAATTGGCGTTAGATTAAAGAAGGCTCGAGAAGATCATCGCTTGTCAGTTGAACAGGCCGCTCACGCCACAAAAGTTAAGGTAAAGTACCTTGAAGCATTGGAAAACGATCAGCGTGAGCTTATGCCTTCTGCTGTTCAGGGGCGCGGTTTTCTCCGGCTTTATGCAAGTTATTTGGGGATCGAAACGCTGCCTTTGCTGGAGGCATGGGATAGTGATGGCGTTATCACGGAAGCGCCAAGACCTGTTGAACCTCCTATTAAAACCGTTTCATTTCCTTCGATCACCGATGAAATTGAACCCCTCCCTGTTGAAAATGTAGACGCACAAGACCTTTTATCTATCTCCAAACAGGAGGCACTTAATTCGTCTGTAGAACAAACCCCCGGCCAGATTTTTGCCGAAATCGGTCAAACTCTAAAGAATCGTCGTGAGAGTCTGGGATTGAAACTGGCTGATATCGAACGCTATACCCTTGTGCGCCAACATTACCTGGAGAATCTGGAGAAGGGAAAAATGACAGAACTGCCTTCCCTTGTTCAGGCACGTGGCATGCTCAATAACTATGCCCATTTTCTGGAATTGGACACGGAAGAAGTCCTATTAAAATTCGCATCCGCCTTACAACTTCGACGATTCGAAACCCAGGGCGAATCAGCAGCTTCAAAAAATACCCTTTCGCGGAAGCATGCAACAAAAGCCGGCAGTTGGAGGATGTTAGTCACTCCCGATTTGCTAATTGGCGGCGTGTTGGTGGTCTCTTTACTCATTTTTGCGCTTTGGAGCGTCTCACAAATTACTGCTTCCCAAAATCAGGAGGATGATCCTGCCAATGCCATGGCACTCCCTCCATCCTTACTTTCCACCGCCCAACCTCTCATAACCTCCACATTACCCCCCCTTGAAAACACCCCCAATCCAGATGACGACCGTCTGCAAACAGATACAAAACCGACTGAAGAGATGGAACCGACTCAATTTATCAGCCTGGCACCGCTACAGCTTAACATCGTCGCAAACCAGAGAGCCTACCTGCGCGTTGTAGCAGATGGCAAAATAATCTTCAATGACCGTGTTGCCCCTGGCAATGCCTACTCCTTCTCGGCAGAAAACCAAATAGAAATCCTTACCGGAAATGCTGGCGCACTCCAGGTCTTCTTTAACCAGAACGATCTTGGCATTTTGGGTGTCGCGAATCAAGTATCCAGTCAAATTTACACGCTGGCCGGGATTATCACGCCAACAGCACAATTTTCCCCCACCCCCACAGAAACCTTGCAGCCAACCCTCACGCCAATGCCCAGCCCAACCGTTCTAACACCCACCGTAACCCCATTTATCCCTTAAACCCTGTACCATGAAAGAGAAATCCTTTTACCTGACGTCCCTCGGTTGTGCAAAAAACACAGTCGACTCAAGTTCCATGGCTGCATTATTGCTGCAGGAAGGCTACACCCAAGTCCGACGCCCCTCTCATGCAAAATTACTGATCGTAAATACCTGTGGTTTTATTCAGCCCTCCAGGGAAGAGGCAATCCATATCCTGCAGGAACTGGCGAGAAAGAAAAGGCCAGGGCAGTTCTTAGTAGCCGCTGGTTGTCTGACTGAACGGTTCAGCCGCATGGTAGTTGAACAAGTTCCCCAAGTAGATGGCATCCTGGGGACAAAGAACTGGATGGATATCGTTTCTCTCGCTGCCCGCCTTCGCGCTGAAAACCCTCCAAAAACACTCTTTAACCTTCCCGAGTCAACCCAACTTAGCAGGGACGAAGTAGGGGTTTCACGCGCCACCGTACAGGGTGGAAGCGCCTACCTGAAGATTGCAGATGGCTGTCACCGGCCTTGCGCCTTTTGCACCATCCCACTAATTAAAGGGACAACGACAAGTCGTCCAGTCTCGGCAATCATACAAGACGTACAAAACCTGCAAGAGCAAGGCGTTCAGGAACTTATTTTGATCGCTCAAGATACCACCAGCTATGGCTGGGACCTGGGACTCAAAGACGGTTTAGCTGTTCTCCTGGAGGAAATCCTCAAAAGCACACCTCATATTCCGTGGATCCGTCTCCTCTATACTTATCCGGGATACGTAACCAACCGTTTAATTGAGTTGATGGCTTCGCAGCCGCAAATCTTGCCGTATCTGGATATGCCCTTACAGCACGCTCATCCCGGCATTCTCACACGTATGCGCCGGCCCGCCAACATGGATTGGGTTTATAAAACACTTGAGAAAATGAGAAAAGCGATTCCCGGACTTACACTCCGCACCACTTTTATTGTGGGTTACCCCGGTGAAACAGAAACCGAATTCCAGACCTTACTGGATTTTGTCGCAGAGATTCGCTTTGATCACGTGGGTGTGTTCCCGTTTTCTTTTGAGGCCGGAACTGCCAGCGAACCGCTTGGCGACCCTGTTCCGCCGGAGATAAAACAAGAGCGGCTCGAAAAGGTGATGCTCTTGCAGCAAGATATTTCACAACAAAACAACCAGGCACAGATCGGAAAAACCCTGCAGGTTATCATTGAAGGCCGGGAAGACACTATTTCCGTTGGCCGCTCCTATCGCGATGCACCCGAGATTGACGGCCTGATCTTTGCCGAGGGCAAAGCAGCCATTGGCAAAATTGTTCCTGTAAAAATCACTGGAGCATTGCCCTATGACCTGCTGGGCCATATTCAACAATCATGAAGTCTTCTCTCCGCTCATTTCTCCAGAGCGATTTCCTGGCAATCTGGATCAGTCTGGTTGTTTTCGCGCTGACAGCAATGATCGGTTGGAATATCTTCGAAAACCTGCCTCACATTGAAGATGAAGTTGCCTATATCTGGCAGGCAAATGTCATTGCCCGAGAGAATTTGACGCTTCCATCCCCCGCCTGCCCCAATTGTTTCCTCGTCCCCTTTGTAGTGGATTATAACGGCTTGCGCTTTGGGAAATACCCACTAGGATGGCCTGTTGTGCTTTCTTTTGCCGTTCGATCAGGTGCACGCGCCTGGCTGCCGCCCTTGCTTGCCGGAATCAACATTGCCCTGGCCTACCAGCTTTTGAAGAAAATTCTCGATAAAAAAACCGTTCTGCTGGCAATATTCCTCATCGCTATTTCACCGTTCTTTCTGATGAATGCGTCTTCGTTGCTGGCGCATAGTTGGTCACTTTTCCTTACGCTTACCTTTGCACTAGGTTGGATGGATACCTTTGTTGAAAATTCATCAGTCCCTAAACTCCTTTCCGCTGGGGTGGCAGCCTTTTCTCTGGGTGTACTGGCGCTCACCCGTCCAATGTCAGCGTTGGGTGTAGCCCTTCCTTTTCTGCTTCACGGAATATTTGTCCTGTTTTCCAGGGATTCTCGCGCCCGGCGTTTCGTCTTGCTCATTGGATTGTGCGCAGGCCTCATCGCCAGTCTCCACTTCATCTGGCAATATGCCGTTACCGGGAACCCCTGGCTTAACCCCTATGAGCTGTGGTGGCCTTACGATAAAATTGGTTTTGGCCCGAATGTTGGTTTACAGGAGAACGGGTACTCCCTGCGTGCCGCCTACGCCAACACCAATTTCAACCTATGGGTTGGTTCTCACGATGTCTTTGGCTGGCCCTTCCTCTCTTATATTTTCATACCCTTTGGCATCCTGGCTTTATTTCGCAATCTAAAAGCCTGGCTGGTAGGGCTTATTTTTCCATCGCTTGTTTTCGTTTACTCCTTCTATTGGATTGGTGCATGGTTGTTTGGGCCGCGCTACTATTATGAAGGGTTGATCGGTCTTGCTATGCTTACCGCGGCCGGCATCCGCCTACTTGCCGGAAAGATAGGTTGCATCCCGATACATCTGCCTCCCCGCTTCCAATCCGTCAGGTTCTTCCTCATCACAAGTGTGATTGCTATCCTCATTGCCGGCAATCTGGTCTATTATCTTCCGATACGTCTTACAAGCTTATACGGGCTTTATGGGCACAAGAGATCGCGTCTTGACCCGTTCCAGACCTTAAGCGCACAGCAACTCACCCCTGCACTCGTGATCGTCCACATGCAGCATGACTGGGTGGAATATGGCACATTGCTGGAGCTCAGCAGCCCTTACAATGACACCCCTTTTATTTTCACCTTCAGTCGTGGAGAAGAACTCGATCAACAGGTTGCTGCCCTGTTTCCAGGGAGAAACCTGTTTCATTACTATGCTGATGTGCCTTTTAAATTTTTCACTGCACCGCGCCCATCATCCGATTTTTGAAATACACGAATCAAGTTAAAAACCCCCGCCAGAAACGCCGGGATGCTTAGGTAAAGCCATCCCATTCTGAATAAACTCAGGAGAAACACCAGCAGCGAAACAACCGCAAAACACGCTGAGAGCACTTTAGGGTTTTGCAGCCAACCAGGTAACCATACTGGCCTTCTGGCATACAATCCTGCCAGCAATACCCCGGCAACCCAGGCTGCGATCCGCGTCTTGATTTCCAGTGGCAGCCCAATCGAAACAGGCAGCAAAACAAAAGCTGAGTAGAGGATGAAAAGCCAGGGGACTTTCCTTTGTTTTAAAGGAAAAAGGTAGCCGCCCGCAAGCACAAAACCCAGATAAGATGTCAGGATAATGATAGAGTCCATCGCCTTAAACCACCGCTCACTTTTCCATATAGGGAAAAGCGTGCAACAAACGTGCCGGATTACAGAGAAAATCTCAGGAGGTGCGTGCCCAGGCGGTTAAACCTAAGATCACAAGTATAAGCCCCAAGCTAATCCATAAAGCCTTTATTTTCAGCGCTTCAAGTCGCTTTAACTCTAAAGATTTGGGCTTATCTTCCTCATCTTTCTGGAGAAAGCGCAAGCGGGTGATTTTTGGATCAAGGTTCCAGGTGGTATAACCGCTTGCCAGTATAAGCAAACCAATCACCAGATGCTTGCTCAAGATTGCAAATGACCACGGGGTACCAATCGTCAGGAAACCCTCGTAGGAAGGGTGTGAACTCATCTGAAATAATCCGGTACCCACAAGAATCACCAGGCAAAACCATCCTACTTGCTGCATGCGAGTATCAATCTTCTTCAGGAAAGACCAGGTGAGGCTGTCGCCCAGATATTGCTCAGCCGCCGGCAGGATAAAGAAAAGCATTGATGTCAACCCTCCCAGCCATACTACAGTAGCTGCCAGGTGAAGCCAGTAGATCAGTGTTAAGGCCCAGTTGGTGGGTTGTCCTGCCATTACTTTAAATGATCATGGGGTCGGGGTCTCGGTTGGTCCCAGCTCCGGTGTATTTGTGACGATCAAAGTGATTGTAAGATCAGGAGTCAAAGTCGGAGCCAAAACTGTCGGCGCGGGGGTGGGTGTGGGGGGAGAGCAAATAAGCTGAACAGCCGTAGCAGTTGGGGCAAGATTCGGTTCCTGCGCGATGGATAAAGCATTCAAATACTGGTCTCGCGCACCACAGTAGTCTTCTGCTGCCGCCAACTGGTCGCCGTAATGAATGGAGGCGATTCGAAATCGTTCTGCTGCCGTATAACCCGATCCATCCCGCAGGTTAGGGAGCGAGGGGTAAATTTGCATAAACGCCTCAACCACACGCTGCCAATCTATGCCCCAAAAACTGGCGCCCGTTAGATAGAGACGTGCCCATGTGCGATAGCTGTCTGCCTCTTTATCTAGTGGCCCAAAGCGCTCAGTCAATGCCAGGTCGTACATACCACCTTCCAGGTTGCCGTCAAGGAGAATTTTATCCACCCCGCGGTAGCGGAGGACAATATAGTACATCCCGTCAACTTCCATCGTACGATAAGTTGGATCTTCTGTGCGCAGCGCTTCCAGTGTATCAAATGTGGCTGCCCAATTCTTTTCACGCAGATACTGTTGCGCCGTGTTGAAAAGCTCTTCCGCACCGCGCAAATCGGGCGTTGGAGTTACTGCAACCGTCGGTGTCATCACTTGAGTCGGTGTAGCCACCATTGCAATCGCCAGCATGACTTCAGTAAGTTTCTCTTGTGCGCCGGGAAAATTTGGATCAATCTCAATTACATATTCAAACCGTTGACGAGCAACATTCAGCCGTTTCGCTTCCAAGTCTTGTAATCCCAATTGATATTGGGTTGTTGTCAATAGAGCAACTTGGTCAGACTGCCGGGCAAGACGTGCTTGAATTGCAACCTGATAGCCTAAAAAAGCTCCCAGCCCGCCAAGGACAAACATCAGAACCAGCCCGCCAAGTATCCATAACCATCGCCTGGGTTTTCCTGGTAGTTCCGGAGGGTGGGGACCTTCAACCACAGGCGTTATAGCCTGGGTCTTCACAGGAGAAGTATCTTCAATTTGGTATTCAGACATAGGCTCAATTATACCGCAAGAAAATTTCTTTCAAAATCACAGTCGCCGGAACTGTTTAAGCTCGCTCCAAACCAACGGTATGGCAGCGATCGCTCCAACCCCCATCCCGACTGCCGAAACGATCAATAGTGTCAATCCGCTTCCCCCTAAACGTAGCACTCCCGCAGTGATTATCGCTCCGATGGCCGCCGCTGCCATTGCTCGCAAGAACGTATTAGCCGGCTTCACCTGCGCCGTCATCCTGCCCTGGCTATCATCAGGTCTCCCAGCCATGCGCGCCAGCCAGCGTGGCAAAGGGCTGGGGATGCCAGTTAATTTTGAGATCCATCCACCCAGCCCTGTTCGTATTTGAGGGTACCAACGCAGCATAAATAATAGAAACACTGCCTGGCCAGTAAAAGCAATTGCATCTGTCAGGCTGATACCCGCCGCGCCTAAGGGTCGGAATAATAAGCTACCCGCAATAATATAAATCAAAACGTTTAAGATCACGCCTGCCAGCGGGGTAATTGCATCTTGCTGCGCGTAGAAGCTGCGCGCAGCAAGTTCTAGTAGGCAATGCCCCATCAACCCCGCCAAATACCCCCGCGTGACCCACAATAACAAGTCGGTTCCTTCAACACCAAAGCCAAAAGCAAACGCCATCATCGGACGCAACCCAAACGATAGAATTGCCGCGATGGGCAGTGTTACCCCTACCAGGACATTCACAGCGCGTGAAATCGTCTGCTGAAAAGCCTCACGATCATTGCGAGCAAACTGTTCTGCAAGCGTGGGTAATAACGCAGTTCCAATCGCTGTGCCAATCAGTGTTTCAGGGAGTTGTTGGATCATCCAGCCATAGGTTAATGCACTGACCGCCCCTTCATGCAGGCGTGATGCCAGGTTGTCGCGAACGATAAAAATCAATTGGATCAACAGCATGGTAACCAGGCGTGGCCCAAGCAGGTTCAGCACCTTCTGCACATCCGGAAGGCGCAGACCCAGCTCTGGAATCCAATGAAACTGATAGCGCACGAGCCCGGGGATCTGAATCGCAAGGTGTAGAATCGCCCCAATGATAACCCCATAAACGAGCCCATACACACCCAACCCGAACGCTGGAAGCACCATACCCCCCAATGCATACCCCTCTTTGGGCGATAGAATAAGTGCGCCAAAAATCTGTCCGATGTTATAAAGAAGAGGCGCCATGGCCGGCAAAAGGAAGTGCTGGTTCGCCTGAAGGCCCGCCATGATTAACCCGCTGATTGAAAAAATCAGCGTAGCAACCAAGTTCATGCGCATCAGGGTCACCACCAATTGCTGTTGTTCCGGCCCAAAACCCGGTGCAACACCAATCTCCCATCGCACTAATCCGTTCGCCAATGCCGCAATGAGGATTGCCAGCAAACCGGTCACCAAAAAAGCAAGGTTGGCAATTCTGGAGAATAATTTCCAGGCAGAATCCTTCCCCTGCTGCGACAGCACTTCAGACAAAACCGGAATAAAAGCAATTGCGAGCGCGCCGCCGGAAATAAGTGCAAACAGCAGGTCTGGCAGGTTGTTAGCCACATTAAAAGAGTCCAGTTCGGCAGATAAACCGAACTGTCGGGCGATGATCACTTGCCGCAAGATAGCAGCGAGTTTGTCCAGCGCAAAAAAGAATGCCAACAAGAGTGATGTTCTGGTTAATCGGCTCATATAATCCCTCAGCGTTCCCGCAAGTATAGCATACTGGTTTCATTGCTTGACCCCCCTCTCAGTACCTTCTATAATGCAGCTATCCTTCTCTGAAGAATAAAAGGTATGCCTAAAAATCAAATTGGAAAACTGTTTATCGTCGCAACCCCCATCGGCAATCTGGGCGATATCACCCTGCGTGCAATTGAAACTTTAAAAAACGCCGATACCATCATCTGCGAAGAACTGCGTCAGGGAAGCCTGCTTCTTAAACGTCTTGGAATTGAAGGAAAAGAACTCCTGCCAGCCAATGAGCACACCGAACGAACCTGCGCGAGTGAGATCATACTGCGTTTGGCACGCGGCCAAAATTTAGCGCTTGTTTCCGACTGCGGCACGCCCGTTTTCTCAGACCCTGGACATCATACTATCGAGCAGGTCATTGCAGCCGGTTTTGAAGTCATTCCTGTTCCAGGGCCGTCCTCTCTGATGGCCGCCCTTTCAGTTTTGGAATTTGAGCCCCGCCAATTTATTTATGCCGGATATCTTCCCCGCCGGCCGGAAGAACGACAAAGCTCTTTGGCACAACTGAAATCCCTCCAAATGACCGTTATTATTATGGATACACCATATCGTTTAGGGAGCATTTTGGCAGATATGGCTAAAGTCTTTGGTAAAAATCAGCCCATTACTCTGGCGGCCGATCTCACCAAACCCTCCGAGAAAATCTATAGGGGTTCGGTTGCGAAAGTACAGGAACTGACCGCCGGGAAAAAAGCCGAATTCATCTTGATCGTTCACCCACCCGCCAGCAGCCGCGTCCGCCTTAGAAAATAAAAAACATCCGGACTCAATGAGTCCGGATGTTGTGCCTCCACGGAGATTCGAACTCCGGTTTTAGCCTTGAAAGGGCTGCGTCCTGGTCCCCTAGACGATGGAGGCGAAAGCAGAGGGATTTTACCATCCCTGTTATGGATGGTCAAGTTTTTGGTAGCCCAATTTCCTCAAAATTTTTATCAATCGCTGTCCTGTTCCGCGATCTATTCTGCAACCGGCAAGATGCATTCCAGCCGGTCATTCTCAGGCCGATTAACCACTCTGGAAACGGGGTGAGCATCCATTTCGACGTCCGGATAAGGTCTCAAAAGATTTTTTAGGTCTGTTGCAGGATGAGGTTCAAGCCAGTCCCAAGCGTCTTTCCGATTGAGGATGACCGGCATCCGATTATGTACAGCCCCCACCACTGAATTTGCCGGGCAAGTGATGATTGTGCAGCTGTAAACCTTCTCATTTTCCGGTGATTTCCAAACTTCCCACAAACCCGCAAAGACAAAAGGCTTGTGTCCATTCAGATAAAAATAATAGGGGGTTTTGGGGGAGTTTTTATCCCCGCTCTGTTTCCACTCATAAAATCCATCCGCCAGAATCACACATCGCTGCTGTTCAAACGCTCGCCGAAAAGCTGGTTTTATCGTAACCGTTTCAGCCCGGGCGTTGATCATCCGGTTTCCAATGGCTGGGTCTGTTGCCCACGATGGAATCAACCCCCACCGCATCATTATTACTGCTCGCGCAGCCGAGTCTGTTACCACCGCCACCGGCTGGGCGGGAGCAATGTTAAAGCGCGCCAGCCAATCGGACGGTGTTTCTCCTCGTTGTAACTCTTTTTGGAATTCCAAGGCATCCAATGTAATCGTAAAACGTCCACACATTTAATACCTCATCTCGGTTTTTTCAAGAATCTTTAAAGATTATACTAGAAGATGTACCAACCCCTTGTTCACCGAATTGCCTCACAAATAATCTTACTATAGGAAAATACGTTGGCTCAAAATAAATGTTACTCTAGAGCGGATTTCAGATTCGCGGAGGGAGAATATGATGAGTCAACGCAGCAAATGCGAGATGAT
>JADLFQ010000068.1 GCA_020845515.1 Anaerolineaceae bacterium
AGCAACACGGCGCTAATCGAGAAGAACTGATTCCAATTCTTAACGATATCAATCGCACTGTGGGCTATTTACCCAAAGAAGCCTTGGAAGAAGTCAGCAGGCTTGTGAAAGTGCCCAAAAGCCAGCTATTCGCTGTGACGACTTTTTACAGGATGCTTTCCACCCAACAGCGCGGACGCCATGTGATCCAGTTTTGTGAAAGCGCGCCCGGCCATATAGCCGGTGGGCGAAAGGTTTGGGAAACATTACTGGAAGAATTAAAAGTGAATCCTGAGGAAACGACTCCAGACGGGAAATGGACGCTGGTTACCGTAAGCTGCCTGGGAATTTGCGGCGTTGGCCCTGTAATCGTCATTGATGAGGATATTTATGGGAATGTCGCACCTGAGCAGGTTCACGATATTTTAGCGAAGTATGACTAAGAGGTGAACATGAAAGCTTATCGTTCAATGGTACTGATTTCAAGCGACCCCACCAGTATGCAGCAGGGTGCGCAGGAAGTTTTTGATACATTGCAATCAAAAATCCGCAGTTTTGGCATGGAGGAGGAAGTTTCCCTCTCCATGGTAGGTGACGTTGGGCGGCACGATGTCGCGCCCCTCGTCATCGTATACCCCGAAGCTGTCATATACGGGCCGGTCAAGCCCGAGAGCGTTCACCTGCTTGTAGAAGAACACCTTTACAAGGGACGCATCGTTCCGGAATTGGTAGCATCCGCGCGTGAACTGAGCGGTCGTATTGCCTGGCTGCAAGCCCGCAAGGGCACCCTTCCAGCAGAAAAGCGCATTGTCCTCGAACGAGCAGGCATTATTGATCCATCCAGTATTGAGGATTATATTTTGCATGATGGATATGCCGCTCTTGGAAAAGCGTTGGAAATGAAGCCGGGAGAAGTGATTGACCTTATCTCTCGCTCCGGTTTACGTGGTCGTGGTGGGGCGGGGTTCCCCACCGGAACAAAATGGGGATTTGTAGCCAAGGCACCCGGCACACCCAAGTACGTTATCTGCAACGCCGATGAAAGTGAACCGGGCACATTCAAAGATCGCGTAATTATCGAAGGTGACCCCCATAGCATTATCGAAGCAATGACCATTTCCGCCTATGCAATTGGCGCCTCCGAAGGCTATGTTTATGTACGCGGCGAATACGTTCTTGCGCAGGAACGGCTTGCTCTGGCGATCAAACAGGCGGAAGAAATGGGTTTTCTCGGAAACAACATCTTTGGTACAGATTTCAGTTTCCACATTCACATTCACAGTGGCGCCGGCGCTTACATTTGCGGTGAAGAGACCGCTCTGATCGAATCCATCGAAGGTAAGCGCGGTGAACCACGTGCCCGCCCACCCTACCCAACCACACATGGCCTGTGGGGAAAACCAACGCTGGTAAACAATGTGGAAACACTGGCAAACATTCCGCCGATTATGCGCAACGGCGCTGAATGGTACCGCAGCATTGGCACCCCCAGCAGCCCGGGGACAAAATGCTACACCATCCTTGGAAATGTTAATGTAACTGGCATCATCGAAGTTCCAATGGGTATCACCTTGCGCGAAGTGATCGCCATCTATGGAAAAGGGATGAAAAACGGGGCGGGTTTCAAAATGGCGCAAACAGGAGGCTCCAGTGGTTCTGTAATTCCGGCTACACTGCAAGATACCCCCATGGATTTCGATTCGTTTAGCAAAGCCGGAGTTTCACTTGGTTCAGGCGCGTTGTTGATCTGCGACGAAGATACTTGTTCCCTAGATCTTGCAAAGGTACTGTTAAACTTTTTCCGCAAAGAGAGTTGCGGTAAATGCAACCCCTGTCGGATTGGCACGCAAAGAGCATTTGAGATCCTGACAAATATTTCCGAAGGTACCGGGCTGCAACAAGACATTGTCGACCTGAAGATCATGAGCGATAACATGAATCTGCTCTCGAATTGCGGTTTGGGACAAACAGCCGGCACCCCGCTAAACGATATCCTGAATCACTTCCGGGCAGAGGTGGACGCGCATATCAACTTAAAAGTCTGTCCGAGCGGTATTTGCCCAATGAGCGGCCGCCGGATTTAAAACATCATTCGATTGAAATCATTATTTGGGAGAAATAAATTATGGTTAGTCTGACAATTGACGGAAAAACCATCCAGGTTCCAGAAGGAACTACCGTATTGAGAGCAGCCGAACAGGTTCAAGTGCATATTCCCACCCTGTGTGACCACCCAGAGTTGACGCCGTATGGCGGATGCCGGCTCTGCCTGGTGGAGGTCGAGGGAATCCGCACCTTACAGCCTTCCTGTACCCTGCCGGTGAGCAATAATATGGTCGTGCGTACGGACACTGAACGGGTGAAAGCGGCAAGGAAATTCGTTCTGACGTTAATCTTCAGTGAACGCAATCACTTTTGCCCATTTTGCCAGGTAAGCGGAGGCGACTGTGAGCTTCAAAATGCAGCCTATGCAGAGGGAATGACCTATTGGCCTCTCCAACCCAACTGGCAGAATTATGAAGTAGATGCAAGCCATCCTTACCTTATTATTGACCATAATCGCTGTATTTTGTGCCGCCGCTGTGTGCGGGCTTGCAGCGATCTGGTGGGCAACCACACACTGGGATTTGAAGAACGCGGAGCAAACAGTATGCTGATAGCGGACTTTGGTGTCCCGTTGGGGGAAAGCTCCTGTATTAGCTGCGGAATGTGCCTGCAAGTTTGCCCGACTGGTGCAATCATTGACCGGGCCACCGCTTATCACGGCAAAGAGACACAGGTGGAACACCACCAAACTGTCTGTCTGGGGTGCAGCGTCGGATGTGGAATTGATGTGCAGACTCGCGACAATCAAATTGTTCGGATTGAAGGTGACTGGATGGCGGTTGCCAATGGCGGCGTTATCTGTGAAGACGGCCGTTTTACTCCCATGGTGGATGAGCGGGAACGCATCCATACTCCTCTGGTTCGACGCAATGGAAAACTCACTGCCGCCACCTGGGATCAAGCACTGGAAGCAGCAGTCAACGCACTTAAACCTCTGGTTGGCCGGACTACGGACGGAGTAGCGGCAGCCATCTCCACCAGGCTGTCTGCAGAGGAACTCTATCGCTTCAAAAAACTGTTTTCTGAGGGTTTCAAAGCCGATCTCGTCACCAGTTTGGAAGAAGGCAGCGCAACCGCCTCCTACAGCAAGATTCGCAAAGAGCTTGGCGCAGAATTTGAGGGAAAACTCTCCGCACTCGATACCGCTGATTGCGTCGTCGCTGTAGATTTCGACTTAACCCGGAGCCACGAGGTCGTTGGTTTCTTCATCAAGCGCCGGATTCCCACAGACACAAAGCTCGTCATCGTTGATACAGAACCCAATACGATGGAAAACCTGGCTTCAGCAGTTCTAAAAGCCAAAGGTGAAACATATGTGGAAATGCTCCAGGGTTTAACTGCCGCAATCGTCAAGTTGGGGTTAAATAAAACACCCTCCAATCTGAGCACGGATGGAATGCTGGAGAACGCGGTGCAGAAAACAGGAAACAGCGCTGAAGACTACTTGGAAGCTGCACGTATCATCGCCAACGCCCAACAACAGGTATTCGTTTACGGTAAAAAGCTCTCAGGCAAGTCCGGCGAAGCATTGGCGGCTCTGATCGAGCTTGCCAAAACCGCAGGGGCTCTCACCGAAGATTATTCCGGTCTCCTCAGCCCGAAAGGCAAAGCGAACAGCCTGGCGGCAGCTCATTACGACTTGGAAAAACCCTTTGCAGTTAATGGTCATCAGGTTGCCTATATTGTCTTAGGCGAAGACGAACCTTCCCAAAAACTCATCCAATCGCTTTCAAAATCGCCATTTCTGATTGTGCAAGCCAGTTATTCCTCACAGCTGACTGCGAATGCAGATGTGGTTCTCCCCACCACAATTTGGAGTGAAGATGAAGGGCATTTCCTGAGTTTTGATGGTGTATTACAAAAAACCGAAAAAATCGTTAAGCCGGCAGAAGGAATTCGCTCCCATCACGCCGTGCTTGGTGATATCAGTGCCCGCCTCACCCTTGAATTGGATGAAAAAGGCTGGGAGCTCAATTAGTAGGCTGGCCGCTACTTCGGGCTACGCTGACATTTTATTGGAATGAATTTGCAAGATAAGGAGTAGGTTATGTCTAAACCAAAAGTAGCTTCTGACTGGCTGGCAGGTTGTGCAGGATGCCATATGTCCCTGTTGGATATGGATGAGCGCATTGTCAAAGTCGCTGAACTCGTAGACTTGCGCGCCACCCCCATTACGGACTTAAAAGAGCCGGATGCGAGCGGCGTGGACGTAGGAATATTGGAGGGTGGCGTTAACAATACAACCAACGAAGAAGTCGCCCATAAAATGCGCAAACGCTGCAAATACCTGGTCGCACTTGGAGATTGCGCTGTTTTCGGCGGGGTTCCTGCCATGCGTAATTTCTTCACCGTCGAAGAATCGCTACGGCGGGCATATGTGGAAACTGAATCGACCGATGAAAATGGGCGCATACCCGATGATCCAGAACTTGCTGTACAAACTCGGGTGCGCGCTCTTCACGAGGTTGTCCCCGTTGATCTCAATGTTCCCGGCTGCCCTCCCGATGCAGATGTCATTTTTCATGTCTTAAGCGAACTGGCACAAGGTCGTAAGCCAGTGCTTACCGGTAAATTACTTCACTGGCATTAAATTAGGAGGGTATTATGGTTGCTCAAAAAATTACAATCGAGCCAGTTACTCGTATTGAAGGACATGCCAAAGTAACCGTCCACATGAAAGAGGACGGAAATGTTGAGCATGCCTATTTTCATGTAAATGAATTTCGGGGTTTCGAGAAATTCTGCGAAGGGCGGATGGTCTTTGAAATGCCCATGATCACCCCGCGCATTTGCGGGATCTGCCCGGTCAGTCACCACCTGGCGGCTGCCAAAACAGCCGATGAAGTCATGGGGACACCACCGCCGCGCCCTGCTACATTACTGCGGGAGTTGATGCACATGGGGCAGGTTATTCAAAGTCATGGGATGCATTTCTTTCAACTCGCTGGCCCCGATCTGCTGCTTGGGTTTGATGCCGACCCGGCAATTCGCAACGTGGTCGGCCTAATTCAAGCCAATGCAGAACTCACCCTGAAAGCAGTTAATTTGCGAAAGTTTGGTCAGCAGATTATCGAATTCGTTGGCGGAAGGCGGATTCACCCAACCTTTGCCGTAGCAGGCGGCGTCAACAAGGCGCTCTCAGCCGATAGCCGCGGCAAAATCCAAGCGGGTATTGACGAAGCCATTCAGACAACCCAGGTGGGTCTGTCTATCATGAAAGATTGGGCTGAAAAAAACCACACCGATATTGAGAAGTTTGCCGTCCTGACAAGCGGTCATTTCGGGATGGTAACGCCCAACAACGGTCTTGAGCTTTATGATGGTAATATCCGGCTAGTGGATCGCCAGGGAAGTCAGTTGGAGCATTTTGACGGTCGTAATTACCTGGATTACATCGCCGAGCACGTGGAACCCTGGTCTTATTTGAAGTTCCCCTACTACAAAAAGCTGGGTTGGCCGGAAGGCGTTTACCGGGTTGGCCCCCTTGGCCGTTTGAACGCCGCTGATATCATCGAAACACCTCTGGCACAGGAAGAAATGAAAATATGGAAAAGCCTGAACGACGGTAAGCCGGTTGGAAATACACTGTATTACCACCTGGCCCGGTTAATCGAAGTTCTGTTTTCCATCGAGCGCGTCGGCATGCTCCTCGATGACCCTGACATCCTCAGCACAGACATTTTGAACACAAAAACAGATTTCAAGGGTGTTGGTGTCGGAGTGATTGAGGCCCCCCGCGGAACACTTTTCCACCACTATTGGGCAAACGAAAAAGGGCAGTTGGAACGCGTAAATATGATCGTAGCCACCGGACATAACAACTGGGCAATGAGTGAAGCGGTGGACAGCGTTGCAAAAACCTATATCAACGGCAATCCGGTTACTGAAGGGTTATTAAATCGTGTAGAGGCTGCCATCCGGGCGCACGACCCATGTCTGTCTTGCTCCACCCATGCGGTTGGTCAGATGCCGCTGGAGATTGAATTTTATGATCCGGCCGGTGACCTGGTGCGCACCATTAGCCGGCACACGGTATAAATACTTGTCAAGATCAAAAGATGGGGTGGAAAGTAAATCACAACCACCCCATCTTTTTTTGAGGGTACCCTTTTCAAAGGAGAAAATTACACTTGGCTGCAACAATTATCATCGGCTATGGCAACCCCGACCGTCAGGATGATGGCGCCGCCTGGCATATTTTAGCCGGCCTTGCCCGCCGTTTTGGAAGAGAAATACCAACCTGGCCGGAAGACGTCTTCAATCCCTCTGGCGAAAACCCGGATCTCTTGTTCAACTTGCAGTTAATGCCGGAGCTTGCAGAGACTATATCGCAATACGAACGTGTATGTTTTGTAGATGCCCATACCGGCGGCGTTCTAAATGACCTTAATATACAACTACTCCACCCCCTCTTCCAAAATTCTCCTTTTACCCACCACATGACCCCGGAAACCTGCCTGACTCTGGCCGAGTCGGTGTACCATGCCCGCCCTGAAAGCCTTCTTGTTTCAGTACGCGGGTATCAATTTGGATTCAGTCACGATCTCTCTGAAAAAACACAGGCTTTGGTAACTGAGGCGATCCATGCAATTTTAAAATGGGTCGGGTGAATAAAACAGGACGAATGTAATTGCGTTAAATGTTACTTGACATGTGGTCAATCGTTTATAAGCACGTTATAATTTCGTGTCTTTGTGAAAACATGAACATCTTGTTCACTTCTACCTAACTTGTCTCAGATCAGCGACTTTCCTCCCCAGGATGATGGTATGTCTCTTTAACCAGAGGCTCACATTGATCCTTACTTTGTTGGGAATTATTCGAGGAAATTATTTTGCTGAACAAACTTTTTGTATGGGAGTGTAAGCTATGGCTCTTTTGGATTATTTCAAAAAAGAACGCACCATTGCCAAACCCGGTTTCAATCGCTGGCTGGTTCCTCCGGCTGCCCTGGCAATTCACCTGTGTATTGGAATGGCTTATGGTTTTTCGGTATTCTGGCTGCCTTTATCCCAGGCAATTGGAATTACAGCTCCGGTCGCTTGCCCGGAAACCATGGGATTTTTTGCCAAAGTATTCACCACCACTTGTGACTGGCCTATTTCAATGCTTGGGTGGACCTACACTTTGTTCTTTGTCTTCCTGGGGTCCTCCGCAGCAATTTGGGGCGGCTGGCTTGAACATGCCGGCCCGCGCAAAGCAGGCATGGTCTCTGCGCTGTGCTGGTGCGGTGGTCTGCTTATCTCCACTTTGGGTGTATATCTGCACCAAATTTGGATGCTTTGGCTCGGTTCTGGTGTTATCGGTGGTATTGGTTTGGGACTTGGCTACATCTCACCCGTTTCCACACTCATTAAATGGTTCCCCGACCGGCGCGGCATGGCGACGGGTATGGCAATTATGGGCTTTGGCGGCGGCGCCATGATCGGCGCACCTCTAGCCAACATATTAATGAGACACTTCGCCACCCCAACAAGTGTGGGTGTTTGGCAAACTTTTCTCGCATTAGCTGGCATTTACTTCCTATTCATGGTATCAGGCGCGTTGGGCTATCGCGTACCACCCTCTGGTTGGAAGCCCGAGGGTTGGACCCCGCCGGTTGATAAAACAAAAAATACAATGGTCACAACTAAACATGTGCACTTAAGTAAAGCGTGGAAAACCCCACAGTTTTGGTTGCTCTGGGCGGTGCTATGTTTAAATGTTTCGGCTGGTATTGGGCTGATCGGCATGGCTTCCCCGCTTCTGCAAGAAGTTTTCGGTGGCAAACTGATCGGTATCAATGTTGGCTTCAATGATCTAAGCGTGGCGCAAAAAGCCCAAATTGCCACAGTTGCGGCAGGATTTACAGGTCTTATCTCCCTCTTTAATATCGGGGGGCGTTTTGTCTGGGCTTCGTTGTCGGATTTTCTGGGCCGCAAAAGGACGTACTTCACCTTTTTTGTGCTTGGTTTCATTCTCTACCTTGCCATTCCCTCTTTCGGAAAGGCAGGTAGCCTGGCGCTTTTTGTGGCAGCATTCTGCATCATCGTATCCATGTATGGCGGCGGTTTTGCGACCATCCCTGCCTACCTGGCAGACATATTTGGCACTCAGATGGTCGGCGCCATTCATGGCCGGCTGCTGACAGCCTGGTCAACGGCTGGGGTTTTGGGACCGGTTCTGGTCAACTATATCCGCGAGTATCAGCTCAATATGGGCATTCCGAAGGCACAAGTTTATGACACCACCATGTACATTCTCGCGGGCTTTATGGTCGTTGGTTTCATTGCTAATTTGCTTGTAAGACCTGTTTCGGAAAAGACATACATGACCGATGAGGAGCTTGCCAAGGAAAAACTTCTGGCAAGCGACCGTGTTGCCGTTACTAGTTCAGAAAACGGAAGAGGATTGGTTTCTGCCGGTTTCTCTTCAACAAAGAACTCACTAAAAGTCATCTTTGCCAGTGCTGCCGTGGGCGTCCCGTTGTTGTTTGGTTTTTGGGAAACCATCCAGCAGGCAATTAAATTATTCAAATAACCAACCTGTCTATAGAAGTCAAATCATGGCCGGAGAAGACCTCTGATTGTAAAAAATCGGGGGTCTTTTTATATACCGCCCTCCACGGTAAATTATTCTCACAATCGTTTCAACTGAAACACAACTGGATGATATGGGTCAGGGCAGGCGCCGTGCCATTGGTCTGGGTCCTCCAGTCGGGGTACTGCCGCTCCACAACGAAAGACTTATACTCCTGGAAGCATACTGCACAGCGCATAAACATCAACCTTCCCTTGACTGTCGCATTTCATCAACAGGATTTCTTCTGCACCCACCCAACTGATCTTCTTGATTATGGCAAATTGACCAGCAATAATACTCACAACAACAAAGTCAACCTCTACCACCACAAGAGTTTCAAGATACACCCGGCCTCACTGGTGATGGTTTTTTCGAATATTGCCCAAAACTCACCCATAAAGGAGTAGACGCTGTACAATAGGTTAGTCCAACCGGGATATGCACAGAAATATAATAGATACCGCAAGGGAATAAACAACTTATTTTGAACGATAATACAGAAGCGAAATCTATTTCAATGAAAACACCCCCTATCTTTAAACCGGCCCGTACTATTCAATGCGCGGCATCCGGCAGTGTTTACGAGATTGTCGAAGCAAAAGTCGTTGCAGAACAGCCAGTTTTGCTGAGCGTGAATGGAGAGGCATGGCTGACGCTTATTTGCACCCCACAAGTATTGGAAGCACTCGCAGTTGGTTTTCTATACAACGAAGGGATCCTCCAGTCCATGGCAGAAGTTGCTTCTTGCCAGTTAAGCCCAGACTATACCAGTATTGAGATTACCCTCCGCCACCCTGTCCACAAACCAACTCACTGGCACAGAACAATCACCTCGATGAGCGGCTTGCCGGACGATGCAACTACTCCGTGGAAAGCTCCTTGCCGAAATCAGATTTACTTGAATCTCAGGAAATTCCCCGCTTGTTTCGCGATTTTATCCTCAAACAAGAGTTACATAACGAAATCGGCGGATTTCATTCCGCCGCGCTCAGCGATGGTCACGAGATTTTACTGCTGGTTGAAGATATTGGACGGCACAATACGCTTGATAAACTTGCCGGACTCACACTAATCCAAAAAGCCGACCTTGAACCCAAGGTCATCCTCCTTTCGGGAAGGATTAGCTCTGAAATGCTGTTTAAGATTCAACGAATCGGGGCTTGCATGGCGATTAGCAGAACCTCACCCACGTCACACGCCATCCACCTTGCAGAGGAATGGGATATTACACTGGTAGGTTATACCCGCGGGGAGCGCTTCACCATTTATACCCATCCAGAGAGGATTCTTTTGCCGCCATCCAAATAGAAACTGTCTTCCAGTTTATTGTATTTAGTTAATAAGTTTCTAAAAATTTACCGCCGAAAACTGTCAAGGCTAAATAGAAATGTCCTATTCGGTTGATAAAGTGTTCAGTATAGGTTTACCATTTATCTTCTTTCCATAAGCTCTCCAGGGGTGGTTATAAGCAGGAGGACTAGGATTAGCATGAACCGATTTGGTGGACACAACAGTCCCTTGTCTTGGTCTATTTTCCATTTCTTTCAGGATAAGCAGACTGCCGTGAAACCAGGCTGAGACGACACCGGTGTGGTCAGCAGTAATTAGGACTTCCTGTTTTGCA
>JADLFQ010000069.1 GCA_020845515.1 Anaerolineaceae bacterium
ATCATCTCGCATTTGCTGCGTTGACTCATCATATTCTCCCTCCGCGAATCTGAAATCCGCTCTAGAGTAACATTTATTTTGAGCCAACGTATTTTCCTATAGTAAGATTATTTGTGAGGCAATTCGCCTTCGACGGGCCCATGCATAAGCGTATTATAATGAGGTGCAATGATTTAAAATTTCCCCGACAGGGAAAGGATCCGTATGCAATTTTCAGAAAATGACCTCACCGAAATCCAGGGTTGGTTGCGCCAGGCCGGAGAAATCGCGCTCCGATCGCAGCCCACCCTCCACATGACCTTTAAAGCCGATCACAGCCCGGTAACCGACGCGGAATTTCGTATCGAAAGTTTGATTGTAGAAAAAATCCTGGAAAAATTCCCATCCCATCAGATGCTCACTGAGGAAACCGGCCTCGTCCAGCAAAGCAGCGACGACCTCTGGGTTCTGGACCCGGTTGACGGCACCAAATCTTTTCTGCGCGGATTGCCCTCATGGGGCATCTCGCTGGGATTGCTTCACCGCGCCGCTCCGGTCGCTGGTTTCTTTTATATTCCCGTCTTGCAAGAAATGTTTTGGGGCTCGGAAGAAGGGGTATTTATGAACGGCAAGCCCCTTTCTCCGATCGTGGAATACGAGGAATCACTCACCTTTCTGGCCGTTTCCGCCAACATGCACCTTCGCTACCAAATCGAATATCCCCGTATTCAGGCATTCGGTTCAACCGCCGTCCATCTCAGCTTCCTCGCGCGCGGCATCGCGGCCGGCGTGCTCACCCGCCGCATCCACCTGTGGGATATCGCCGGCTTTCTGCCTATCTTTGACCGCCTTGGCATCCGCTACCGCTACCTCTCCGGCGCTCCCGTTGATATCTCCGCCCTGCTCGGCGGGCAAAAAACGCCCGAACCTATCTTGGCCGCCCCGCCGGAACGTTGGGAAGATTTACAGAAGAGGATTCACCCGCGCAAATAAACAAAACACTACATCTTTTTCTGGCTCTTCTCTCTCAGTTTTGCCAACAGTTTTTTACTCCGGCTTTGTACCGACGGAATCCCGCAAACGGACTGTTTTTCAAGGATGGCAATCGTATGCGTCACCAAGGCAAAATCGCCAGCCTCAAGGTCTGTGAGCGCCAGATCTGCAAGCGCCTGTAGAGCAAATGTCCGTACAATCCGGCTCTTGTCCTCCAGATAAGTTTCCAATTGGGCCGCCGCCGTCTTCCGTTCATCAGAAAAAAGATTCAGGCGGGGAATAATCTGACAAATATGCCAGCGCACCTCCTTCTGGGCAATCCTTGTCAGGTCATTTAAAATCTCCCCTCGATACGGTTCCAAAAGATCAGGGCGCACTCGGGTAATTTTTTCGATTGCATCTGCTGCCCGCATTCGCACGCCTGGGCTCTCGCTCCTTAACCCCGCGAACAAGTCCCCAAAGGATGCCGGAGACGCCAGAACCTCCGCAGCGACCTCCACCGAACGCCCGGTCGTACGCAAATTGCCTTCAACTAATTTGTCCAGAATATCACTCATGGTGTACAAGTCCTTTTAAGAAAAGCTTCTCACCCCCTCCATCTCCTGAACAGAATTCGCATACCGTGCATTCATACATACCAACATAATCAAAATTGCCATCTTCCAGGGCGGATTTTGATAAATGATACGATTGCTCTATTTCACATCTAATACGCACCCAACACCTCGCCCGTCAGACGCTGCGCTCTCCCGCCCGCTGTATAGGCTTCATGTTCAGAGAACATCCATTTGTGGAGTTGTGCCAGTGTGCGAACTCTTTTCTCAAGGATTTTTACCTGCTCAATCGAGCTCCTTTCCCTCTCCGCCCTTGCAGCCAGCACCGCTTCGGACATTCCGGCATCTGGAACCACCTGAAAGTCCAGCGTATATCCTGCGGCCGGCTCGTCCAGTCCATACACCCACCGGAAAATAATCTCCGTCCTCGCAGCGTGAAAAGCTGAAGTAACCACCAGCAGCCTGCTAAATTGGCGCGGCTCGACATGCACCACGCGCGAGAAATAAGCATTGCCAATCGTATCATAAGAACTGGTTTCAATGAGAATCCGGTCCGGACCAACCCCTTGAGAAAGCAGATACTCCGCCGCGGCACGAGACTCGAAAATCGGGAAGCCCTCTGCATCCAACGGTGGCGGCTTATGCACCGTCCCTGCGCTCAAGACGACAAAATACCCTCCTCCCGCAATCTCCACAGATTTTTGAAGCCGCGCGATCACCCAGGGAGGCAGTTCGCCCGCCGGGGTCAGTCCGCCCCCTGGAATAAGGATTGCATCGTAAGGTGTTTCTGGCGCTGGATTCACAGTCCACCTCCAAAAAATTGAAACCAGTATAGCATGCCAAAACCCTAAAAACAATGCGCTTCTATTGATTCAGGTCATCTGAAGCTTTATACTGGATAAGAGGCTACACATGAAAGCTATGCAGCTCTTTATCCCCCAAGTTGTCGAAGCCGCCCCGCTCGCAGCTATGGATCTGCCTGTTCCCGAACCGCAAGCCAGCCAGGTGCTGGTGCGCGTCTCGGTCTGCGGCGTCTGCCATACCGACCTGCACACGGTCGAGGGGGAATTAACCCCGCCCAGCTACCCCATCACACCCGGGCATCAGGTGGTGGGTGTAATTGAATACGTAGGCTCTGCCGTCTCGGGCTGGCAGCCCGGCCAGCGGGTTGGATTACCCTGGCTGGGCTCAACCTGCGGAGTGTGCAAATACTGTCAGACCGGACAGGAAAATTTATGCCCACAAGCACGGTTCACCGGCCTGCATACCAACGGCGGCTATGCGCAGTACTGCCTCGCCCAAGCCGATTTTTTGCTTCCACTTCCAGACACAATTGACGATCTTCAGGCGGCCCCGTTGCTGTGCGCCGGCATCATCGGCTATCGCTCGCTCAAACTGGCTGGTGTAACCCCCGGCTGCCGGCTGGGGCTCTTTGGCTTCGGCGCCAGCGCACATCTCGCCATTCAAGTCGCCCGCTTTTGGGGTTGCGAGGTCTTTATCTTCACCCGCTCCTCCGGGCACCGTCAACACGCCCGGGAACTGGGCGCAGCCTGGACAGGCGGCGCAGAAGACCACCCCCCTCACCTGTTGGACTGCGCCGTATCCTTTGCCCCTGCCGGTCAATTGGTTCCGTTGATTCTCGAAAAACTGCGCCCCGGTGGTACACTGGCGCTCAACGCCGTCTACCTGTCGGATATTCCAACTTTTCCATACCCCCTGCTCTACGGTGAGCGTACCCTGCGCAGCGTCGCCAACGCCACCCGCCAGGATGGTTATGAGTTCTTGAAACTCGCCGCCGAAATTCCCCTCAAGTCCACCGTGGTTACCTACCCGCTCAATCAAGCCAACCAAGCTCTGCTGGATTTAAAACACAGTCGCTTTAACGGCGAAGCTGTTTTGCAAATTCCATAACCACGCTCTTTTAGACATTCATCACGATTTTTGTCATCTTTATGACAGGATAATTAGCTCTTGACCCCCGCCGGGGAAAGAAGTAAGATCTATCTTGGTTGGGGAGTAGCTGCCTGCTCAGCGCAGGGGCGGCTGTCGACAATCACGGAAATTTCCCGGCAGCCCCGCACATTGTGTCAGCAAGACCATCCGGTAAGACGACCGGTGGTCTTTTTTAATAAACAGGCTCGAAAATAAGGCAAATCATGCAAATCATCTCCTCGGTGTTGATCGCAATCGGGCTGGCCATGGACGCCTTTGCCGTTTCAATGGGTGTCGGAACAACAGAGCACTCCAGTAAAAGGCGCGCCCGCATCCGTTTGGCATTTCACTTTGGCGTTTTTCAGATGGGTATGGCCATTCTGGGTTGGGCGGCAGGCAGCACGATATCAGGCTCGCTCCAACGTTTTGACCACTGGATTGCTTTTTGCCTGCTCGCCTATGTGGGCGTGATGATGATTCGCTCCGGGAGTAACTCCAACGGCTCTTCCTATTGCACCGATCCCTGTAGCGGACGTTTGATGATGGTGTTGTGTGTTGCCACCAGTATTGATGCGCTCGCGGTCGGCCTCAGCATGGCAATGATCAATGCCCCCATCGTAGCCCCTTCCATCACCATCGGGGTGATTACCTTCGCGCTCTCTTTGCTCGGGTTGAGTGCTGGCAGCCGGTTGGGTCAAAAATTCGGCAAACGCATGGAAGTCTTTGGCGGCCTCCTGCTCAATGGTATTGGCTTGCAAATTTTATTGACCCACCTCTTCTAAAACACCTTCTTTTTCTCAAATCCAATATCCACCCCGGTGGGCGCTTCCTTGGCCGCCTGCACCGCCAAAACATCGCAGCGCATATTTTCGGGATAGGCGGCATGGCCCTTTATCCAGTTAAAACCGACCTCGTGAATCTCACATAAAGCCAGCAGCTCATCCCACAAATCTGCGTTCTTCACTGCTTGCCCGCCCCTTCCAAGCCAGCCTGCCGCCCGCCATTTCAGCGCCTTACCTCCGCTCATACCATCCACGAGATAGTGTGAATCGCTGAAAACAACAACGCTTGAAGGTTGTTTAAGCTGTTTTAATCCCATGATACACGCCATCATCTCCATGCGGTTGTTCGTCGTACGCCGGTACCCGCCAGAGATTTCTTTGCGATGCTTTCCACTGAGAAGAACAGCTCCGTACCCCCCGGGGCCCGGGTTCCCCCTGCAGGCTCCATCGGTAAACAAAATAACCTTTCCTTGTCCGCTCGCCGCCCGAACTTGTGCTTCTATCTCTCCCTCTTCCACTTCCGTGTCCAGCAGCCGGGCTGCCACGGGCGGCAATTCGTGCACAGGGAGCTTCAAGCTCCGCAGCCAGCGCGCGGCATCTGCCTGCGCATGAAACCCTTTATAGAGCGCGCCTGCAAATTCTCTCACCTGTTCTTCTGCACCGCCTTCGCCGCTCCAGTATGTATAAATACCCGGGCGCTCTCCGCGCACTACGAGATAAAAATTTTTTCCGTTTTTCAATTTCTTTCCTCTCCTGTTGAATTATACCGATTGTTCCCACACCTCGCCAAACCGAGCCTGTTTGAAACTTTTATGTGAAGGATGTCAACACACCGGGTTTGGCAATACAAAGAGAAAAGGATCAACTGGCATATATCTTGCTCAACAATAAGAGATGAAATCTTTGTGAAGTGATTTGTATGCCAATTGCAATGTTCGTAAGCAAAAACACTTGTAAAATAAAGGGGGCGATCGTTTATTTCTTGTGGGTCATTAGAACGATCGTGCAGAACAGTCAAACGGCCGCAGCAAACCGGTTTTTATTTTGATGGGCATTACAGTAATCAGGTCTTAAGGCATGCTTGCATGAACTTGAAGAGTCTCTCCCGAGAAGAGCTGGAAAAACAACTGGAAGAAGCCTGGCTTAAAAATGAAAGCCTGCAGCAAGAGATGCTGCACCATCGTCTGGGTTCCTCTTCCGATTTAGAAACCTCACAACGCTTTCTGAAAGAAAACGATTCTCAAAACCTTCTCCTTCTCAATTCTGAAGGGCAAATTGCAGCCGCCAGCTCACTTGCTTTGGCGAGTGCCGAGAACTTGTATGGCAAAGCATTTACAATCGGTACATCCATTTTCGAGTATCTGGGTCCCCCTGTGTGCAATGACCTCTCACAGCTTCTGGAAGCCGCTTTGTCAGGGAAGACAATCTCAACAGACGTTTCATTCGAAGGAAAGAATGGACGGCCAAGCTGGTACAGATATTATCTGCGTCCGGTTCTTGAACGAGGAGAAAAACCCACCGGCATCTTTGTAGATGCTTTCGAGATTACAGCACAGAAGCAAGCCGAACAATCCTTGCAAGAAAGCGAGCAAAAACTTCGCAGCTTCACTCAACAGGCTGCCGAAGGGATATTTCTGATCAACGACCTCGGTTGCATTACCGAATGGAATCGGGGACAGGAAATTATTACCGGCATCCCGGCAAGCTACGCAGTTAATCAATTCGTATGGGTAATCTTACAAGAGCTGGCCCTCCCCGGGCAGATCCCAGACACTCAACTGCACCTTGTGGAAGCTGGTATTTTGGAAGCCCTTAAAACCGGCGCATCCCCCTGGTTTCATGAACCAAAAGATCTCGACATCCAAACCCACACCGGTGAATGTAAGTCAACCCAGACAACACTCTTCCCAATTCAAGCGGAAAACAGAAAGCTGATAGGAGGCATCACGCGGGATGTCACCGGAGACAAACAGCACCAGCGGGGAATGGAAGCAATCATCTCAATCAACGCTGCGCTTCGTCCACTCTCCTCCTCGCGTGAGATGTTGCCCCTAATCAGTTCGCAGTTGACTTCTTTGCTACATTTGGAGGGTCTGGCAATTGTTCTCTACCATCCTCTCCTGGAAGAAACCCGCGTGGAAGTTGGCGAAGGTATTTGGAAGGACACCAAAGGATTGGTCATCGCACCGGAAGACAGCATCACTGCACAAGTTATTGGTACGGGCGAGCCTTATCTAAATAACGACCTGGCCGCAAACCCGACAAAACCCTTGCTGGGACTACAATGTCCGCGCCCTAAAGCTGCAGCGTGTGTGCCGCTCGCCGCCCGAGATCAGATACTGGGTGCAATCTGGATTGGACAAGCTTTTCCAATCAACGAACAAACCCTGAGCATGATCAAAATTATCAGTGAGATTGCCGCCACAGCCATGCAGCGCTCCTACTTTTACGAACAACTGCAGCGCCGCTTGGAGCATATCTCCGCTTTGCGTCTGATTGACCGCACCATTGCCGGAAACATGGACGTTAAAATCAGCTTGCACGTATTGCTCGATCAAGTTGTTGCCCAGCTCGGCGTAGACGCAGCCGCCATTCTTCTCGTCAACACGCGCACACAGAACATTGAGTTCGGCGATGGGCGCGGCTTTCGCACAGAATTTATCAAGCATACCCATCTTTCCATTGGAGAGGGGCTGGCCGGGCGCGCGGTTTTGGAAAGAAATATCCTCTTCATCCCAGATCTTAAAAACGCTCCCAGCAAGTTCACTCGCAAGGATTTACTCCGGGGTGAGGATTTTATTTCTTACAGCGCTTCCCCCCTTGTCGTAAAGGGTGAAGTGAAAGGTGTATTGGAGTTATATACGCGCGCGCCCTTAACCCCAACCACAGAGTGGCTTGAATTTCTGGAGAACTTTTCAGGTCAAGCCGCCATCATGATTGATAATGCCGAAATGTTCAACCGCTTGCAGCAATCCAACCTCGAACTTCGACTGGCGTACAGCCGCACGCTGGAAGGCTGGGTGCGGGCGCTCGATTTGCGCGATGAAGAGACTGAAGGCCACACCCAGCGCGTGACCGAAATGACACTGCGCCTGGCAATGGCAATGGGAATGCCGGATGACCGTCTTATCCATCTGCAGCGCGGCGCCTTGCTGCACGATATCGGCAAAATGGCAGTGCCGGATGGCATTTTACGCAAACCCGGCAGCCTCACCCGGGAAGAGTGGGAAATCATGCAAAAGCACCCACTCGTCGCCTACGAACTGCTCCAGCCAATCGCCTTCCTGCAAGAGTCCCTCGACATCCCTTATGCCCACCACGAACGCTGGGACGGCAGCGGATATCCACGCGGTTTGAAAGGGGAAGAAATCCCGCTCGCCGCCCGGATATTTGCAGTCGTGGATGTCTGGGATGCGCTTTCCAATGACCGGCCTTATCGCAGCGCCTGGACAGAAACGGAAGCCCGGGAGTATATCCATGCAAACTCCGGAAAACTGTTTGATCCCCATGTTGTCGAAGCCTTTCTGGAACTTCTAGAGAGAGACGGAAGAAGCTGGCAGTCCTGAATCAATCGCAGAATGATTGTCCTGTATGATACAATAATCCAAACATTATTTATCATAAATATCTATTTCTGCGATGATAACTTCCAACCCAAATACCGTTATCGAGCTTCCGATTCATGGTATGGACTGCGCCGAATGCGCGTTGCATGTCGAAAAAGCGCTTGCCGCCCTTCCCGGTGTCCGTGATGTGCAAGTTTACCTTGCAGCCGAAAAAGCCATCCTGCATGCGGATCCACTCGTCGCCACCCTGCCTGTTATTCGCAAGACGGTTCAAGCCGCGGGGTACGATGTCCCGCCGCTGGGCAATGAAAAAGAATTTCCCTCCATTCCCCGCGCCGGGAACTTTGTCAAAGACATTTTAGCTTTTTTGGGTCTGATTTTTGGGGCTGTCCTCCTGGTAACTGTGGCAGGAGAATGGCTGGGGCTGTTTGAACGGGTAACCCGGTATTTGCCCTGGTATGGCGGCTTGGCGCTCGTTCTCATAGGCGGATTTCCGATCTTCAAAAAAGTCCTCCTTGCTGCCCTTCATAAAGAGGTCATTGCGCACACCGTCATGACACTTGGGGTGATCGCTGCCATTGCAGTCGGCGAATGGATTACCGCGGCGGTGGTTGTGTTCTTTATGCGCATCGGGGATCTGACGGAACGCTTCACCACTAATAAGACCCGCCAGGCGGTCAAGGAACTCACCGCCATGCAGCCCTCCCTTGCCCGCATCGAACAGGGCGGCGAGGAGATTTCTGTACCGGCTGAGCAAGTCTTGCCGGGGCAGATCGTTCTTGTACGTCCCGGTGAAGTCGTTCCGGTGGATGGCGTAGTGGAGAGCGGCAGCGCCGCGATAAACCAATCTGCGGTCACCGGCGAATCGATGCCGGTTGAAGCCGGCCCCGGCAGCCATGTCTATGCCGCCTCTCTATTGCAGTCCGGGAGTCTGCGCATTCGCACAACTGCCGCAGGTTCTCAATCCACCTTCGGCAAGATTATCCGCCTTGTTGAGGAAGCCGAAAACAACCGTGCCCGGGTGCAGCGGTTCGCAGATCGCTTTTCTGGCTGGTATGTATGGGTGGTGCTCGCCATCGCTCTGCTCACCATCCTTCTCCGCCGCGATCCGCTGGCGGCGGCGGCCGTACTTGTGGTAGCCTGTTCGTGCTCGCTTGCCCTGGCTACGCCGATCGCTGTTCTCGCCTCTACCGGTGCAGGCGCAAGACAGGGCTTGATCTTTAAGGGAGGGAAATTTCTCGAACTGCTCGCCCGCGCCGATATTCTCCTGGTGGATAAGACCGGCACACTCACCCCGGGACTCCCCGTTATAACAGACATCCACCCTGCCGGCGGCCTCTCCATCGAAGAGACGCTTGCCGCCGCCGCGGCTGTGGAGCGCCATTCCGAACATCCACTTGCCGGCGCAGTCCGCCGGGCTGCATACCAGCAAGGGATCAAGGTGCTCCCCGTAGAAAATTTTATCAACCTGCCCGGGCAGGGCGCTCAGGCTGTACTCAATGGCCGCACCGTCCGCATCGGAAATTGGCGCATTCTTCACAAAAATTTGAATCTCCCTGCTGCACGCCGGTTGGAGGCGCAGGGGAAAACCATCATGTTTGTTGATATCGAAGGGGAGACCCCCGGCATCCTGGCTGCCGCCGATTCCTTGCGCACGGAAGTCCCCGAAGCCATCAACGCGTTGAGAGATCTAGGCTTCCGGCGCATTGAACTTCTGACCGGAGACAACCCCCAAAGCGCTGCAACCCTGGCGGCGGAAATTGGGATCTCTTTCCAGGCCGGGTTGCTTCCGGAGGACAAAATTAATATTGTCCGCCGCTATCAGCGCGAAGGTCACACCGTCGTCATGGTCGGAGATGGGATTAACGACGCTCCCGCTTTGGCGCAAGCCGATATCGGCATTGCAATGGGCGCGGCTGGCAGCGGCATCGCACTGGAGGCTGCCCATGTCCTCTTGATGCGCGAGGATTGGTCTTTGGTTCCGAAGGCTGTCCGCATCGCCCGAAAGACCATGCGGGTGGTTAAATTAAACATCGGTTTTACAATCATCTACAATCTCGTGGGGCTCACACTGGCAGCCTTCGGTTTCCTGCCTCCCATCGCGGCTGCCGCGGCCCAATCTCTCCCCGACCTCGGCATCCTGGTGAACTCCTCCCGGCTGCTCAATCAGCGTTAATTCCCATCAACTTCTTCCATTTCTTTGCTTCCCCCCAGGAAGACGCCTGCCAACGGTCTCTTTTTGGTTTCTATCTCCGTATCCCTAACAAACACTTTACAAACTATTCACTATCTATTGACATACTTTTTCAAAACTCATAAAATGAGTGTGATCAAGGTAATTTCCGGCATTCAGCCGGAGCATGGTCTACAGTCGTCGTTCGATAATGGCAAACCCGGGGAAACCCGGCGGCGCAAAGCCATGGGTCTAAAACCATAACCGGTCATGACTGCCAGGCCGCCAAAAACGAGGTGCTGCCGCCCTTTTTTCTGCTGGCATACTGCAGAATCTCATAATCCACGCGGAGCCCCTCACTTGAAAAGGGGCTTTATATGCCGGTTTCCGCGCGCCTCGCATTACGTCTTTGTTTTATCCCAATCTTCATTGGCAATTTCCTGACAGCCTGCTCTCAAATGCGGGCAGTTGCACCGCCCCCCACCACTTCTCCCCTGCCGGCGGTGGGGGGCATTCCGGTCAGTACAGGAACCGGCCATGCCGGGAGAGTCTCCTCCGGCTTCCAGGCGGGATATCTGGCTCCCGCCAGTGAGGGATATGTAATTGACAGGATGCCGGAAAAAATTTCTCAAATATCACCAGCACAGGCAGACACAGAGGATTCTAATTTTATTCCGCTCGAAACGTTCGCCGGCCTGGTCGCCGACGGACAATCAGAGGTCATCCGCGGGGTGTATGCAGCCGAAGTTTTTGCCCTAAGGGTTGTTCAACAACCCGCCGGCGACGCTGCCTATGTTTCCGATTTGGAAGGTGTAGCTACGCAGTTCGGTCAGGCTGCACAAATGGGTGTTATTGGACTGCTGGCGCATAATTACACTTCCGGCAGACTCTTCTTTGAACTTTCCCCGCAGAATCACCTCTCCATTCTCTATGGGGATGGAAGAGCCGAGAACTATGTCATCAAAAGCATTCTTCGTTACCAAGCGCTGCAACCTGAGGACCCTTACAGCAGCTTTGCAGACCTGGATACCGGAGAAACGCTCACCGCTTCCCAACTTTTTAAAAAAGTCTATATGGGAGACCCCCATCTTACTCTACAGACCTGCATCGAACAGGAAGGCGCTGCCTCTTGGGGGCGCATTTTCATCATCGCCGAACCCATTGACAAAGCACCAACAACGGACGCATAAAAAAATCCTGCAAAACCGTTCGGGTTTTGCAGGAATTCCAACACCCTTATGCCCCGCGGGCAACCCCTCTACCCGCCCTCGCTTGCCAGGCGGTACCCCATCCCTCCCCGGTTGAGAATCAGCACCGGTTCAGAGGGTTTTTCCTCCAGGTTTTGACGCAGGATAAAGATCAAATGTTTGATGCGATTCTGTGTGCGTGTGTTGTCCGCGCCCCAAACCCCCACGGCAATATCCTGATTGGTTACCATTCCGGGGGCGCTTTTTGCCAGAACCGCAAGAACTTCAAAAGCCTTGCCGGGCAGATAGATCGTCTTACCGCGTATTTTCACCTCGCAGGTATTTAAATCAAGGCGCATTTCAATTTTTGAAAACAAGTAGGAGCGTGTTGGTTGTTGCTGGCGATTGCGGGTGATTAACCGATTAACCCTCGCCACCAGTTCCGCTGTATGGAAGGGTTTAACCAAATAATCTTCCACACCCATTTCAAACCCCCTGACAATTGTATCTTTATGATCCAAAGCCGAAACGATCATCACCGGCGCGCTGGAAATCTCGTGCAAGTTCTTGCGAGTCTCCCAACCGTCCATCCCGGGCATCATCAGGTCAAGCAGAATCACATCCGGATTTAACCGAGCACACTTCTGAAGCGCCTCCTCACCCCCGCAAGCGCCCACAACATCAAACCCTGCCATCATCAGCGCAGATTTCAACAAAAATACACTCTGGGGATCATCATCTACAATGAGCGCCCGGGGACGTTCATCGTCCAGTCGAATTTGATCAAGGTCAATTCCTGGCAAGTTTTTCGTCGAAGGAAAATTGATTGTCACGGCTATTTTTTCTCCCTCTGGCCGTTAATATGTGCTGTTTCATGCGTAGTGTAGCGGTCAACAATTTGTTTGTCAATCGTTTATCCGATATATTGCTAAAATGCAATGCTTCTTCTTATTCGGAGCGGTGGGCAAACTGCCAGGGGCATAATTTTCGGTGCAAAACATCTGTTCCAAAGTACAACCCCAGCCCCATCAGGCTCATCGCCAAAACTCCTGCATACATTTTTGGATAGTCGAACAGCGTGCTCCCCTGCAGGTAAATATAGTATCCCAGGCCGCGCTGCGTTGCAATCAACTCAACGACATACAAGACCGCAACTGCTGTGCCAATTGACTGCCGCAACGCGGTTAAAACCGCTGGCAGACTGGCTGGCCAGTACACATACCGGAACAACGCCCGGCGCCCGGCGCCAATGCTGCGTACAGAATACAATAATTCGGGGCGGATTGTCGCCGCCTGGTCCCGTACCAACACGAGTATCTGGAAAAATAAAATCAGAAAAATAATGACAATTTTAGAAAGGTCGTTAATCCCCAAAAACAGGATTACCACCGGCACCAGCACCACTTTGGGGACTGGGTAGAGCAGATAAATCACCGGGGAAAAAATGCGGTCCAAGGAAGCATATTGCCCCAGCACAAGCCCCGCCGGCGCAGCCAGCGCAATCGAAAAGAACATCGAAGCTATCACCCGCCATGCGCTTGCCAGAAAATGACGCCCCAGTTCACCGGGAAATTCCAGCACAAATTCTTTCAACACCAGTGTCAGCGAGGGCAAAATCGGTTTGTTGATCATCAATGCCAGCAGCTCCCAAACTGCCCCCAAAGCCAGAACCGCGAAAAAGAGCGACCGCTTTCTCATTCCCTGCTCTCCAACATTCCACGCAGCCGCTCGACCAACCCTGCTCGGTCCTGTGCATTTTGCTCCTCTTTCAGGTTTTTCACCACACGCGCCGTACGATTCGGCGGCAGTCCAAGCACCAGTACACGTCTGCCCAACAGAGCCGCCTCTTCAATAGAATGGGTAACCACCACCGTTGTCAGGCCGCTTTCCTCGTTCAGACGGAGGGTGAGGCGCTGCAGCCCTTCCCGTGTCGGTGCGTCCAGCGAGGCGAACGGCTCGTCCATCAACAACAAATCCGGATTCAGCGCCAGGGTTCTGCCAATTGCCGCGCGCTGGCGCTGCCCGCCGGAGATCTGCCCCGGATAACTTGCCGCCACCTCCTGCAGCCCAAGCTGTTCCAACCACTCCTCAACCTTCTCGTTAATCTGAGGGGTCTTCTCATCGCGCGGCGCGTGCCGCCCATCCGGGCCATAAAACTGCCGTACCCGCAAGCCCAGTGCAATGTTATCCTGCACCGTTGCCCAGGGCAGCAGCCCGTAATCCTGCAAAATTAAACCGGTGCGCGGCCTGGGGCGCTCCAGAAGTTCATCCCCCACCCGCACTTTTCCCTCCTCCGGGTGGACCAGCCCCGCCAGCAGGTAGAGCAACGTACTTTTCCCGCAGCCGGAACTGCCCAGCACCACCCAGGCTTCCCCCCGCTTTGCGCTCCAGGAGAAGCCTTCAAAAATGCGCTTCCCACGGCCATAGCCAAACGATACGTTCTGTAAATCAATCATGCCCTCAAATGTCCACCTGTTTTTTTTAGGTATTCTTTCAGCGTGTCTCCCGCCGCCCCACTCTCAAGGCAGAAAGGCGGCATCCACACAACTTTCGTATGAAATCGTCCCATTCACTGCCCCCTTCGCCTGCACCCATGCCAGTGCATCCGCAAACTGTTCCCGGCTGGGTACTGCGGCCGTCGGAAAGTCCGGCAGGGTGTACCCGGCCAGCACATTGGGAGGGATCAATTTCTTCTCCACCATCAGGTCATTCCAGCGCGTTTTATCGCGGTTGAGATCAGCCACCGCCTCTTCCACTGCCGTCAAAAAAGCCCTCACCGCTTCCGGTTTGTTCCGGATTGCTTCATTGTTGAAAGCATACACGCTGTTGCTGATTTCCGGATAACTCGTATCGTCTATAACCACCACCGCCCCGTTCTGGATCGCAACCGAAGCTACCGGGTCTGGCAAATTTGCCGCCTTCAATTCACCCGCGCCCAGCAGCGCCAGCCGGTCGGGAATCTTCGGGACTGAAATCGTAGCGATGTCGTTCTCCGTCAAGCCGGCCTTTTCCAGCAGCCGGTCGGTGGTGTATTCGATCACCGTCAAATCTGAAACCCCGATTGGAACACCTGCCAGGCCAGCAGGTGTGGTAATTCCGCTGCCTTTTGCCGCCAAAATCCGAAAAAGCGGATACTTTGCTGTTGCCGTCCGTGCAAAACGCACGACTGTAATTTTCGGCATCTCGCGATTGTACAGCAGCGTCACCACCAGTTCGGTCAGCATCCCATCAATCTGGCCAGCCTGCATCAACTGGTCACGTTCCGGCGCCGAACCCACCGGTACCAGTTCCACCTGCACACCGTTCTTCTCGAAATATCCCTGCGCCTCGGCCACATATAAAGGCAGCACATCCAACACTGGCAGCACTGCCACCTTCAAAGACTGTGGCTCCTTTGAAGCCCCGCCGCAGCCTGCCAGAGTGATAAAAACCAATGCCATAAAAAAAGAAAGAACTTTTCTCATTGTCATACTCCTTTATTTGAATATCCGGGGTCAATTATAAACCGCGTCCGGGGCACGCGGAGCGTCTCCGTTTTTAACTCATCTTTCCGTGCAGGAAGAATATGCTTATAGTACAATACCCTCTACAACCCCAGCGGAGGAAATCATGGCCTATACAAAACTAGAAGAAGAGACCATTCAATTCTTAAGCCAATTGGTTCAGTTCGTCAGCCTCTCCGGTGAAGAGCAGCTTGTTGCCGGTGCAGTGGAAGCAAAAATGAAAACGCTTGATTACGATGAAGTGCGCCGCGACGACTATGGAAACGTGATCGGCTACCGACGCGGCGGATTGCCCGGCGCGGCCATTCTCTATGACAGTCATATGGATACTGTCATGGTCGCCAATCCTGAAGAATGGAGCCATGCTCCTTGGGGCGGCGAAATCATTGACGGAAAAATTTGGGGGCGCGGCGCCTCCGACACCAAAGGCAGTCTCGCTGCGATGGTCATGGCTCTTGGTTCGCTGCCGCGCGAGGAACTGGCCGGCGATGTCTACGTCGTCGGCACCGTTGGCGAAGAAATCATTGAAGGCGCTTCCCTCGCCCATGTGCTTAATTCCACAAAAGTGGACGGCGTCATCATCGGCGAACCGACCGACTGCCGCCTTGCCATCGGACAGAAAGGCCGCGCCCGCATGGATTTCATCGCCCACGGGCGCGCCGCCCACACCGCCAATCCTGAAGAAGGTGAGAACCCGATTGATAAAGCCGTGGAGATGCTCCGCCGCGTCCGTGCCACCCCTCAAAAGCAAGACCCCATCTTCGGCGCAGGCGTTATCGAGCCGCTGCTCGTCAGTTCAAAACCCACTCCCAGCACCTCAACCGTCCCGTTCGAGTGCACTTTCTCGTACGACCGTCGCCTTCTCCTTGGTGAAACCTCGGAAAGCCTGCTGGCCGAATGCCGCAGCCTCTTTTCCGATCTTAAAGGTTGGCAGATTGAAATGCACGAAGCCAGCTTCCAGACGTATACCGGCCTCGAGCTGAGCGTGCCCGATTTTCACCCCGCCTGGTTGATGAATGAAAGCGTACCCTTCGTACAGGTGGCGCTCCAGGCAGTTGAGGCCGCCGGTATTGACCCCCGTACTTATGTCGTCCCTTATTGCACCAACGGCAGCGCAAGCGCCGGAGAGTTGGGCTTGCCTACCATTATCTTTGGTCCCTCCACCATCCGCATGGCGCACGCCGTTGATGAGCATATCGAAATAGAAGAACTGTTACGCGGCTTACGGAGCTTTATCAGCCTCGGCAGGGAGATGGGCAAACTCCCCATGCCCTAATTTACCCTAACCCAACGGAGACTCTCATGTCCAAACATTCTGTTTTATTTATCACCCAGCGCGGAGAACGGCACCAAAAAGCTGCTCTCGACGCCGCCCCGCCCGAATTTGAAATCACCTTGCGCCGCAACCCTTCCAAAGAAGAGATCATCCGCCTGCTGCCCGGCAAGGAATTCCTCATCAGTGAGCGCATCGGCGCAGTTGATGCAGAATTAATCGCAGCCGGCAAAGACCTCAAGCTCATCCAGCGCCTCGGCTCGCGCACCTACGATATTGATCTCCCCGCCGCAAAACAAGCTGGCATCCCTGTATGTTACTGGCCTATCCGTTCGTGCGTCTGGGTAGCCGAAAACACCCTCCTCCAGATGCTCGGCCTCGCCCGGCGCGTGCGCGAGATGGTTATGATCTCCAACGAAGCCGCTGACTGGGGCATGCCACCCAAACAGTGCGATGAAGACTATTTCGCCCCCAACTGGTCAAACCGCCAGGATATCCGCAACATCTTCCAAAGCACGGTCGGTATCGTTGGCTTTGGTGAGGTCGGCACAGAGATCGCGAAACATCTCAAAACCTTTGAATGCACCGTCCTCTATTACGACAAGGAGCGTACCCCCGCCAGCGCCGAAGCCGAAGTTGGCGCCCGCTACGCCGAGCTTGATGATTTGCTCGCCCGCAGTGACTTCGTTTGTATGGCAATGCCGCTCTTCCCCGAAACGCAGGGCATGGTCAATGCAGCTTTCATTCAAAAGATGAAGCCCGGCGCGATTTTGGTCAGCAGCGGCGCCGGCGGCGTCTTCAACGAGCACGATGTCGCCCAGGCTTACTTGTCCGGCCGCCTGCACGGCTTCGCGTGTGACACCCACGACTACGAACCCATCCGCCCCGACAGCCCCTTGCTCGAACCCTCCCGTCAGGAAGGCGCCAACGTCATCCTCACCCCCCACATCGCCGGCGGCGGCGTCTCCCACAAAAGCACCGAACGCCTCGCCGACTACACCAACCTCGTCAACATCCTGCAGGGTAGTCCCCTCCAGTTTCGCCTCGTTTGACCATTACTCCCTGTCAGCAAGCACTCATAGGAGCGCAGCAACAAAGCACCTCGCTGCGCCCTATTTATTCCTTTAAGTTCCCCAATCCCAACAGCGCACTCCAAACGTTTGCATAGATCCGCTCACGCGCCCAACTCTGCGTCGTCCCGATATGATTCTTAAAATTATCGTAGTGAATATTTAAAACCTGCTTGCCGATCCAACTGGCCGTCTCCTCCTGATCCGCCGTCACTCGAAAGCGGTAGTCCGCATTCTCATCCTCTTGAATCGCACTCGCCGACTTCACCCCCTCGCAAAACCGTTCCAGGTCTTCCCGCCGCCGGCCGCGCACCGTTACCACCCCCGCCGGGTTGAAGCGCTTGTGTACAATCGAATAAAACCCCTGATCCGTTACAATCCACATAACCGAAATCCTCCACGTCATTTATAGGCAATCATATCATTATAAGATCCAGACCCTTGTGCTCCGCTGCTGCACTCATTCTACATGAAGACGCTCCTGCAGATCTGGGAAAACTTCTCATCTATCGCGAAAAATGGGAACACCCCCACGTGCGTGGGGAAAACGGCCTGGCCACCTCCACCACCTGGCCCTTTCAGTATCCTCTAATCGGATCGAATGACTGTAACCCAGTTTCGCGTCCGTCTGTTTGCGTTTCACATCGCCCAGCCAGCCGCGTACATTCCGCATCAGTTCATGCGTGCGGAGGTTGATCTCTTCATCTGTCAGGTTTGGGTAGTTTTCTTTCAGCCCGCTGCGGATGCGTTCTTCCAGCGGTCCCGGTCGCTGCATCTCAACCGATTGAAGCCGGCCCTCCAGGTTATTCAGAACCGGCTCGACGATGGAGGAATACGCCTCGGCTTCCGCCTCCGTCGTCGGCATCGGGTAATGCTTTTCGATCTCGCCCAGCGGCAGGACTACGGCTCTTGGTTCTTCCGATCCAGCCGGTACAGCTCCTCCGCCGTAATGTCCGGGTCCAGCCCGGTGGACATATCCTCCTTCCACCAATCCTCCGGCCAGTCCACTTTCGACGGATCCCAACTCCACGGATCCGGGTAATAATTGTTCGGATCCCAGTCCCTTTTCCTGTTGTTCGGTTCCATAGATTCTATTATACTCCTTCCAATAACTATCTTTGAGGATATTTTCTTTTTGGTCTATCTTTTCATAAATCAGGGTGTAGTCTGATTCATTATTATAAAGATGGAACTCATCAACCAGGTCTTTCAACGCAAGTGTATTCTTCGGAACATTGTCAAGCGTTTCCCGGAAATAGTCCGGAGGCACGTAGCGCCCGCTTTCCTTGAAGCGGGTCAGCGTGCGCTGCCACGCCGTCTGCGGCGGCAAATCCACGCCCCCCGCGAGGGGAGCGACTTGGCGATTATACAGGAGGTGGATGATGAGCTTGTTTCAATCCACGCCCCCCGCGAGGGGAGCGACGCCGGAGCTGACCCACATCGGGTAACTGTCGTTCGTTTCAATCCACGCCCCCCGCGAGGGGAGCGACCAGGTATTGATTTCATCGCCTATCATGCCTGACAGTTTCAATCCACGCCCCCCGCGAGGGGAGCGACACATGCGGGTAGTCCTGCCACCACAGACAATAATGTTTCAATCCACGCCCCCCGCGAGGGGAGCGAC
>JADLFQ010000070.1 GCA_020845515.1 Anaerolineaceae bacterium
GCACCCCCTGCCAGCCGACCGGGACATCGAGGTTTCCACGGAAGTACTCACGGGCCCGCAGTCTGTGGTCTACGACGAAGCTGAAAACCGCCTGCACGCACAAAAAGCCGTCATGGCGCTGACGATGGGGTAGAACTGGGTTTTCTTTACTATACCTTACTTATATTCAAAGTAAAACACAGCCCCCGTACCGAAAAGGTTCAGGGGCTGTGTTGATGAAAATCACAATCGTTTCAAATTCCCCCGCCGCCAGCCTGATTAACCCCACTGGCGGCGGGGGTGATTTTACGCACAGATGATGTTAGAACTCCATCTTAATTGGGACTTCATATTCCCCGGAGAGGATCTTCTGCGTCCACTCGTCCACAGAGTCTTTTACTTCCTGAGGGATTTTATCCGCGGTGTCGTGATACGGCGCCAGGCGAACAACATTTTCCTTAAGTCCGTACCAGTAATCGTTGTGCTTGAACGTGCCATTGACAATCTCATCTACAATCAGTTCAATTGACAGACCGGTGTCCACAATGCCGCTGGAAAGGGTAACTTTGGGGGCAAACACGTACTGATCGCCGCTATAGCCGATACCCCATACGCCGGCCTCATCAGCCGCGTACAAACCACCCGGGCTGGCGCCGGACGCCACAGGGAAGACAAGGTCTGCACCGGTGGCAATGGCGGCGTTGGCGGCTTCCTTCATCTTGGCGATATCCGTCCATGTGTCAATCCACGAGATGCTGACGTTCACATCCGGGTTGACTTCCTTCGCGCCGATTTCAAAGGCTTTGAAGGGAATGGCGATGGGGGGGATTTCGTACCCGCCGATCGCGGCAATCTTGTTGCTTTTGGTCATCTGTCCGGCGAGCACGCCCAGCAGAAAGCCAAGTTGTTCTTCTTCATACTGGATGGTGGCGATATTGTCGCCGCTTAGTCCGGATTTGCCGTGCGTTACCACAAAGATGGTGTCAGGGAATTGGCCGGCCACTTTTTCAGCCGCGTCGCTGAACTCAAAGCCGTGTGCAAAGATAACGTTGTAACCACGCGCCGCGTAATCGGTGAAAGCCGCTTCCATATCCGCGCGGGCCACGCTCTCACTATAGGCGGTATCAGCAAGGTATTTGGTCTTCACAGCCGCCAGGCCATCATACGCACCCTGGTTCCAACCCTGATCGTTGATCGGGCCGTCGAGCAGCAAGGCAATCCGCAGCTCGCCGGGGGCTACTTTGGGTACATCTGCCGATGTGTCCGGTTTTTCAACTTCCACCACGACGGTTTTCTCAACTTCTTTCTCGACAACAACGGTCTTCTCAACCTCAACGGTTTGGACAACCGTCTGGGGTTGGCAGGCGGTCAGCGCCAGACCAACAACCATCACCAGCGCCATAATCATTATGAATGTTTTTTTCATTTTCTTCTCCTAGGCAAAATAAATAAACGTATAAAATGGAATTCCATGGATGTACTCTGTGTGCAGCACCACCTCCTGTTGACATACTGATGATAATGACCTCACAATTGGAAATTGCTTGAGGTATTTTAACATATTTTAGGTATTAATGGTCTAAAAATTAATTAAGAGACAGTGTGAGGGGGTCAGCACCTCAATCAAGCGGCAGGTTTTTCTTTTTCAGCGAAAGGCCAAGAAAAGGCGTGCCCCACCCAAACCCCGCCCGCGGGATTGGGTTATAATGCCTGAAGATAAACCCTTATGGAAACGAAACGTTGGCGGCACAAGATCCCCTGGCCTCGTTCAGACCGCCGCACAGTTGCATTGCTGGCGATCTGGCTGGCGCTTTTCCTGTTAACCGGGTGCGTGTTTCTGGCACGGGTGCTTTATTGGCCGGCTTATGAGAGTAAAGTGGATGGAAGCAGTGCAGGACCTTTATCGTTTTTCACCAAAAAGGAGGCCTTGCGCCCCGGTGATAATCTGACGCCTGGCATATCCGATGGGACGCCCAGCCCCACGCCCGGCCGGTTGACTCGGGTGGTCTTAACCCAGGCCGCTGAAAACGCATTCGCGCCGGGTGGAACTTTGAGCGAGACGGAGGGGAGCCCGGGTGGAATTATTCCGTTTGGCAGCGGCACCCCTCTGCCGCCGGGTTTCGTGCCCCCCACACCCCTGGAGGCAAGAACAGCCACCCCAGGCGGCACATCAGGACCCTCGCCCACCAGCGGCACCGTAACCGCCACCTGGTTCATCCGCTACTTCCCCACCCGTACGCTGGTTTATCTGCCCACCCGCACGCCCTCCCCCACCTATACGCTGCGCGCCAACCCGGCGCGCACCTGGACATTTACCGTCACCCCCACAACCACACAAACACCCACCCCAACCGCTACGGCAACGACCTCCCCAACCCCTACGGCGACCCTCACATCCACACCAACCACCACGCCGACGATTACACTCACCCCCACTGTGATCGCCTTCTCAGCAGATGAGAACGGCGATGGCACTTTGGATTTGCTCGTCATCCAACCCGACGGCAGCGGCCAACAGGTGGCCGCGCAGGGCGCACAAGATGCCCTGCTATGCGATTGGTCGCCTGACCGCCAGAGGCTGGTCTTCGAATCGCCGCGCGGCGTACCGTTGGAGCGCCAGCTTTATTTCATCAAGAAAGACGGCACGGGAGAGCAGATCGTCCCGGGCCTGCCCGCCGGACAGAACACCCAGGCGGCCTGGTCGCCGGATGGGGAGTGGCTGGTCTTTCGCAACCACAACGGCATGCAGGCGGATCTCTACCTCGTCAAACCGGACGGCAGCAGCCTGGCTCAACTGACCAACGACAATTTTGAGGAAAATGATCCGGCCTGGGGGGCCGATTCGAGAACGGTTTACTTTATCTCCAACCGGGAAGACGCGCGCGTGGAAATCTACTCCCTGGATGCCGGAACACTGCCCTTTGCCCCCACGCGTCTGACGTTTACCCTGGAGGAAGAAGCCGCCCCGCGGGCTTCACCTGATGGCAGCACGCTGCTCTTTGCCCGTCTGGACGGCGGCCAGTGGGAAGTCTTTAAAGCACCCGTCAGTGATTTAAGCGCCCCGCTCAACCTGACCAATTCCAGCGCCAATGACGCCGCGCCTTCGTGGTCGGCGGATGGCCTCACGATCCTCTTTGTCTCCGACCGCGGCGCAGGTGGGCAGGTGGACATTTATCGTATGAATGCTTCCGGGGGCGATATTAACCGCATCACCAACAGCGCGGCCGTGGAAGCCCGCCCGCGCTGGATCCCTTAGAAGGAGGAAAAAATTTATGATCGAATTATGGTTGGCTCGACATGGGCAGACCGATTGGAATTTGGAAGGCAGGTATCAGGGTCACAGCGATCCCACGCTCAACGCCGAGGGATTCGCGCAGGCTGCCAGGTTGGGCGAGCTATTAAATGGGACGGTTTTCGATGCCATCTTTTGCAGCGACTTGGTGCGCGCCCGCCAGACCGCCGGTGTGCTGGCAAAGAGCCTGGGCGCGCCGGTTTACGAAGACCCCGCTTTGCGCGAGTCGTACTTTGGTGAGTGGGAAGGACATCTCCATTCCGAAATAAAAGCGAAATTTTTTCAGCGGTGGGAGGAGAGAAAACACAACGTACATTTGTCGGTTGCCCCCGGAGGGGAAACACTTCAACAGGTTGAGGCGCGCATGAATGAAGCCGCCGGCCGCATGGCGGCCCGTTTTCCTGGCGGGCGCTTGCTGGTGGTGGCGCACGGGCTTTCTCTGTCAGTTCTGGTTCGCTCACAGGAATTAAAACCGCTGACCGAGGCATATACAACGATGTTGGAACATGGCGCTCACCAGGTCATCCATTGGAAAGACTCCAACAGGAGCGGGGAAGCGTAATGGAGATGGAACCTTGCGCCGGCCCGCTCTGCCCGCTGCGGGCGTTGTACGGCGAGGAAACCGGACGGGAGCTGTTCGACTGGCTGCAAGAGCGCGTCGCCGGAATTTCCGTTTTACCACCTGAGCTTGGGCAAGCCCTGAGCGAACGGGATTATTTCCTGGTCGTTCCGTCGCGCTCCCCGCAGCTTGCTTTGGATCAGACCGTCCCGGATCGCGATGCTCCGCATACCGGGCTGCACCTGCAAGCGCAAAACCCCACCCTGCCGCTTGGCGTGGACTGGCAGAAAGCCGCGCTGTTGGCAAAGCGTACCTCCGTCATGGTCAGTTTTCCGCTCTATGCATACAGCCCGCTCGACTACCGGCAGGCGGTGGAAGAACTGCTTGCCGCCGGACAGCACGGGGTGAGCTGGCTGCGGCTGGAAGCGCACCCTCCGGGCGACGCATTCCTCTCCCGCATTGAAGCACACGGTTTTGTTCAACTCGTGCGCCGGACGCTGGATATCGCCGCGCCGCACATCCGCCTGGCGGCGGGAGAAAACGCTGCACAAGAGCTCAACTTCTCTTTCTTTGGCGCGGGCGGTGAAGCGGATTTGATCGAAAATCTGGCGCTCGCGCCGCTGCTGCTGGATGCGTTGGAAACCGGCAGTGCTCGCATCCTCACCGAGTGGGCTGGAGGGCTCAAACTGCCTTATCCCGGCTTGACTTTTTACAACACCCTGCGGTTGGATCGAGACAGCGCTTTCGATAATGCTGTGGGCGTCCTCCCTGCGGCTGAAATCACAAGATGGAACGGCCGGTTGAGCGGAAAGCGCGGGTTCATTGGCGCGTTGGCAAACCTGCCCGGCAGCGAACACTTTGATACACTTCAGGCCGTCCTGCGCGCTGCGCAGGCTGTGCTGCTCTCCCTTACCGGTCTGCCGGGTTTTGAGCTTTCCCACCTGCCGGGTGGGCGGGTGCTGCGGGAGCGCACCAGTTGCCACGCCTTTCACCCGCATGGCGCGCAGCTCATCCTGCCAGGTGAAAATCCCGCCGTTTTTTCCCTGCTGCGGATCGCGCCCGACGGGCGGCGCGTTGTGCTGTGTTTGCAAAACTTCTCAACGATGACGCAGGATGCCCACCCCGATTTGAGCGCACTGGGTTTGCCGGGGGGGGTGTGGCGCGATTTGCTTACGGGCGAAACCATCGAATTAACACACAGACCGCAAGTTTTGCTGAAAAGTTATCAAAGCCGCTGGCTGATCCCGACCGATTGACCTTGCCACGGCATCTTTCAGATCTGCACCCCGAGGTGAGCGTATGTTCCCCCTAAAAGACCTCATCAAACTCATTGTAATGACTGTGGAAGTCTTCGCGCGAATCAAGAGCCGCCGGCCGGAAAAGCAGCGCAGAAGCAGCCCCCCGGCCCGTGTCCGGGCTGTTTCTCCACTACCGGGCAAGAGAAACAACACCTCCTGCCCCAAACCTGGGCTGGTGCGCCGCTTTTTCAAAGTGTTACTCAGCATTCTGCAAATTTTTATCGTCTATCAGGTCGTTTTGCGGCTGCTGCGGCGTTATTTTAAATTTCCTGCGCCCGCATTTATCGGAAAACTTCTGGATAGTGACATCCGCCGCCGCACACAACCCGCTGATCTGCTGGTGGAGCGCAGCGGCGCCAGGGCTGGTATGCGCATTCTGGAAATCGGCTGCGGCAGCGGCGCCTACACCACCAGTTTTGCGAGGACAGCCGGGGAATCCGGCCGGGTCTATGCGCTTGATATCCAACCGGGCATGCTCAAACAGATCCAGTACAAATTGCAGCAGCCCGAAAACCAGGATATCCAGACCCTCCAAATTGTGGCGGGAAGTGCTTATGAACTTCCTTTTGAAAAAGCATCTCTGGATTTGATCTATATGGTGACCGTGTTTCAGGAGATCCCTGACAGGGCACGGGCATTAAAAGAGGTGCGGCGTGTCTTGAAGCGGCACGGCATCCTGGCGATCAGCGAACTTCTGCCCGATCCGGATTATCCCTGGGTCACCACCACCGTACGCATGGGCAAGGAAGGCGGCCTGCACCTCGAAGATGTTGAGGGAAACCTGTGGAACTATACGGTGCGGTTTAAAAAGCCCTGATTAACCAACCCGTATTTTTACGTTACCGCCAGCCTCAGCCTTCAGTCATTCCATTGTATTCGATACAGGTTTTAAAAATTCGCCAAGCCCGTCTCCGCTTTCGACCAATTTTTTCAACTGTTGCATAAAGCGCGCCGCAGGAGCACCGTCAATCACGTCATGATCAAAACTAATCGTAACGCTTAAGTACTCACGTACTTCGATGCAGCCGCCCACCACGCCCGGTTTTTTACCCATTCCGCCCAGGGTAAGTTGGAGGGTATGATTGGGCGCCGGGATTCCCCATCCGCTCCCTGTCCCGAACATTCCAACGGAACTCACCAGCACTGTGCCATAATACTCCTTAATGAGCTGAGGGTTTTTAAGAAGAACCCGCAAGGATATCCGCCTTATAAATCCCGGCAGTCGTACAAACCATTCAATGAACTTTGATTCCCGGCTATTTTGATGCCCGCCTTGAAAGATGCGGATTTCCTCTTGAATTTCTCCCATGCTTTTGTAATTGACACTTCTCAGGATATGGGGCCGGATTGTTTTCCTGCCCTCCACCTCGACCTCGAATAACATATTTACATCCACCTCATCAAAGAGGAATAACCGGTTGCGCCAGTCCCGATAGGCATGCATCTGCTTATCCTGATCAATCGCTTTTCCCAGGCAGGCCAGAAAAAACGCCGAGAAAGACAGCGCTTTACCTGTTTGCACCCTGTATTGGCGAAGCTTTTCACGAGCCCGGGTGATATCCAATTCAACCAACCCGTGAATAGTATGCTTCTGGCGTCCCATCCGTCCTCCGTCAACCATGAGAAGGCGGGTTCGGGGATAGGGCAAAACGGTTCGATTTTCGTTTTTTGTTTTCATAAGGATTTATTCTCTCAAACCAACACCGGATCACCCGAGGTAGTGTTGGATAATTTTTACAGCATTTTCTATGCCTCTTTCTGTACGAATGATTTTGCCAATTAAATTAGCGCGTTTCTTCATCTCGGGGTTTGTAACTGCAATCGTAATCGCCTGAGCCAGATTTTCAGCAGTTAATTTTTTACGCGGGATGGGATCGGTCCCCAAACCTAAAGCTTTGACTCGCGCCCCCCAAAAAGGTTGATCGAGCACAAAAGGAACCGTCACTGTAGGAACGCCGGCGTGCACCCCCTCTGCAGTGGTTCCTGCACCACCGTGATGCACTACGGCTGCCGTGCGCGGGAATAACCAACGGTGTGGTGCATAGTCCAGCACAAAAACATTCTCTGAAAGCAAATCAAGGCGCATACCGCCCCAGCCTGTAAGCAGTATTCCCCGCTGTTTACTTTTTATAAGCGCACTCAAAACAAGCCCGGCCATTTTTTCCGGGTTCTCTCCGGCCATGCTGCCGAACCCGATATAAACAGGCGGATCGCCGGCATCCAGGAAGGCTTCAAGTTCAGCAGAGGGTTGCCAATCGGCAGAAGGGTCGAGAAAGAAGTACCCCGTGATGTTTACGGTGTCCGGCCAATCTGCCGGGTGGGGGATAATATTGGGGCTATACGCGCTCAGCATCGGGGTCGTTTTGAATGTGCGGTGGAACCGGCTGACAGTATAAGCGGGCAGCCCCAGACGCTGTCTGAAATCCTTTACGAAAGGAAGGTACCAAAACCATAAAACCTGGAGCATTGCCAGCCCTGAGAAGTGGTTATGCAGCCCTCCTAAATTTTTTTGGATGGGCCAGGACGGAGCCGCGAAAGATCTGGTGGGCAGCAGCGGTGTTGGTTCAACATGAATTATCGGGATATTCAGCGCTTCTGCAATAGCCTGACCGAAAGCACTAAAGACACCCAGGCAAATGATTGCGTCAGCACCAAGGCAGGCTGCATAAGCATCTTCCGCCATTTCCATAATGACCGGGGCAATCATCGTCCTGACAGCCCGTATTGATCGGAGGGGATTTGCTCCGCCGGTCTCCATAAACTTCCGCCCGGTGTCGCTTGCCATGATCTGCTGGACATCCCCGCGCAATGGGTGGAAGCTCATATTGTGATGCTGTATGAAATCCGCAAAATCAGCCGGCGCAGCCAGGCATACCTGATACCCTGCTTGCTGCAACCCTTTACCCAATGCAACACAGGGCTGGATATCACCTTGTGAGCCTGCCGCGAAAATTGTAATCTTCATATCAGCCCTTGCTTTCTTTTAAAGCCGCGGGAGCCATTTCGTTATCGAGGGGGGAAGCGGCGAAATTCTTTTATGATTTCAAGCCGAAGTCCAATGGCTGATTATATCCCGCTTTTTTCGCGCAATGCAAAAAAGCACTCTCCATTCTTCCATGAAAAACGCTTTCCAATTTTCCGGAAAACCACAACTGGAAATTCAGCAGGGATATTTACCGTCAGATTATACGCCTGGTTGGCGTTTAACGATGCAATAAACGCTTTGGCAGCAGCACCAGCCAATACAAACAGAAGATGTAGTAGAATTCTCAATGCAAGGGCATTGACCTGTTTTTTTAGAGGAATTATTAAGTCGCCCCGCCTCATTCTTTAGATAACCATCATCCAATGATATTGCCGATTGGCCGTCTGGAAATGGGATGTATTTATACGCGCCCATGCGCGGCAAGGCTGAAGGTGCACGAAAAAATGACGCAAACTCCACAAATTTTTCATACAGCACAATCCAAAAAATCCACTTTTTTTTGGGGCGACTTGCTTGCCATTGCGCTGGTCGTTGTTCTCTTATATCTGGGCATCCGCCTGGCGTGGGATGTTCCCAGCGTCATTCTGGGACGCGAAATATCCCTCTCCCCGCGCGCGCGTCCCTGGTATACGCTGCTTTCGGTGGGGCGCATGGTTGCTGCTTATATTCTCTCGATGATCTTCACCCTCTTTTACGGGCGCGCGGCGGCATATAACCGGCGCGCGGAGAAACTTCTCATGCCTTTGCTGGATGTTTTGCAGAGCGTACCCATCCTGTCTTTTTTGCCAGTCGTCTTACTGGGGTTAAGCGCAGTAATGCCAGAGAAAGCTGCCGCTGAACTGGCTTCAATTGTGCTTATTTTTACCAGCCAATCGTGGAATTTGACCTTTGCCTGGTACCAATCCTTGACGACAATTCCCAAGGAACTGCGAGAAGCCAGCTTAATTTTTCGCCTCAATACCTGGATGAAGTTCAAGCGCTTGGAACTCCCTTTCGGGATGATCAGCCTGGTTTGGAACAGTATGATGTCCTGGGCTGGCGGGTGGTTTTTTCTTATGGCAGCAGAAGCCTTTACTGTTGGCTCGCGCAACTTTCGCCTGCCCGGCTTGGGGGCATACTTGCATGAGGCAGCCAATCAAAGTAATTTTGTGGCAATTGGTTGGGGGCTGGCTGCGCTTATTTTGACCGTAGTGATTTTGGATCAAGTGGTTTGGCGCCCGTTGATTGCCTGGTCGGATCGCTTCAAACTTGAAATGATCGAGAGCGATAATCCCCCCACCTCGTGGTTTTTCAACCTGATGAGCACTTCGCAGCTTTTAAGAAGACTCAGGCGGCTTTTATTGCCTGTTCGCGAAGCGTTTGACCGCTTTCAACTGCGGCGTTTTCCAATGCATTCCGAGGCACAGGCCCGGCCCTCATCTTCACGCTGGTCTGTAATCGTTTTGCTCGCAGGTTTCGCGCTTGCTGTTCTTTATGGCCTTACTCATGCGGGTCAAATGTTGTTTTCAATTCCTCTCAACCAGTGGGCGCAGATCGGAGGGGGGGTTCTCGCCACTTTGTTGCGGGTGGTGGCTGCACTGGCAATCGCGCTGGCATGGACAATTCCGCTGGGCGTGGGGATTGGCACCAACCCCCGCCTGGCAAGGGTTTTACAGCCGCTGGTTCAGGTGGCCGCCTCAGTTCCAGCCACCGCGCTTTTTCCGGTGGTCTTGCTTCTGTTTGCAGGTCTGCCCGGTGGGTTAAATATCGCCGCAGTCCTGTTAATGCTGATGGGCACACAGTGGTATCTGCTATTCAACATCATTGCCGGTGCAAGCGCAATTCCGCAAGATCTGAAATACACCTCCCGGTTGATGCAATTAAAAGGGTGGCAGCGCTGGCGCACTTTAGTACTGCCCGCTATTTTCCCCTACCTGGTCACTGGCGCAATCACTGCCAGCGGCGGCGCTTGGAACGCCAGCATTGTTGCAGAATATCAGAATTTTGGCGGACAGACACTTTCCATTACCGGGATCGGTTCCTTGATCGCTCGCGCTACCGCGGCTGGTGATTATCCTTTGTTACTGGCTGCCACCCTCGCGATGATCTTAACGGTAGTCCTGGCGAACCGCTTGTTTTGGCGGCGATTGTACGAACTGGCTGAGGAAAAATATCGCATGGAGTAACGGATGAACAACGAAACCTTGTTACAGCTTGAACATGTCTATCAGGTATATGGCTCCGGGGCACGCCGTTTTACCGCAGTTGAAGATGTAAACCTGACCCTGTCTGTAGGCGAGTTTGTCGCTCTGCTGGGCCCATCGGGCTGCGGGAAGAGCACTTTGCTGAGGATTATCGCAGGACTGCAGAAGCCCTCGCAGGGGAAAGTGTTGTACCGGGGTGAGGTTCTTCGCGGGGTGAACCCCAAGGCTTCCATTATTTTTCAAACCTTTGCCTTGTTTCCCTGGTTGAGTGTGATTGAAAATGTAACGCTGGCGCTCCAGATGAAAGGGAATGAAGAGCCCGAACGATCCCGCAAGGCGGAAGAGCTTCTGGATCGTGTTGGGTTGGATGGCTTTGAGTCCGCCTATCCGCGGGAGCTGTCCGGCGGGATGCGCCAGAAAGTCGGCTTTGCCAGGGCAATGGCGGTTGAGCCGGAATTGCTCTGCATGGATGAACCTTTCTCCGCGCTGGATGTGCTTTCAGCAGAAACGCTGCGCGGTGAACTGCTGGAACTGTGGACGGAAGGCAAGATTCCCACCAAGTCCATCCTGATGGTCAGTCACAGCATTGAAGAGGCTGTTTTACTGGCTGACCGCATCGTTGTGATGGATAAACAACCGGGACGCATTATCGCTGAGCACAAAATAAACCTGCCTCACCCGCGCCGGCGAAAGTCTCCTGAGTTTCAGCATCAGGTGGATCTAGTCTATGCCATTCTGGCTGGCCAGACATTATCTGAAACCGAGGAATTGGGGGTGGCGCCAGGTGAGATTGGGCAGACACGCCAACTGCCGGAGATTGAAATTAACGATCTGGCTGGTTTATTGGAGCATTTCTCTGAATCCGATCGGGGCATCCATGATTTATATCTCCTTGAAGATGAGCTTGGGGTGGATTCGGAGTATCTTTTACGCCTGACAGAAGCCGCAGAAATCCTCGGCTTCGCGTCGATTGCAAAAGGCGACATTGAGGCTACGCCAATTGGCCTTGCGTTTGCGGAAGCCAGCATTCCGGCGCGCAAAGAGATCTTCGCATCGCGCGCCCGCCGTATTCCGGTAATACGCTGGCTGTTATCCATGCTGCACGCGTCTGAGAAGCAACAATTGAAATGGGATCTTATCCGGACGGCGCTCAGCCTGGAATTTCCACCTGAGGAAACCGAAAACCAGTTGGAAATTTTAATCAACTGGGGGCGCTATGGAGCGCTCTTCAATTATGACGATGATACGGAGACTCTTTCTCTGGAGTCCGAATTGGAAAAGGGCGCCTCCGTGACAAATGGGTAAAGAAAAGCGCGGGATGCACAACACCTCACGACGTATACATCCCACATAAGCGGGGCAAAATGGGCGGGAACTTTATTTGTACAATTATTCCGGCGGTGTTTCCGGTATTATTTGGCGTGTGGGCGGCGGGGCAAGGGCAGCCCGGCTTGCTTCCCTGCTACTCCAGCTTCCTGCTTATCAAATCAAAACCCTGGATGGCAAGCCCGATTTGCGAGATCAACAGCCAGACCAGCAAAACGGTACCCGCGACGGCCAGCGTGCGCACGCTCCGCGCCAGGTTCTCGCGAAAGAGGGAGACACTGTTCTGAGAGGCGTTCAACACGTTCCGGTAGCCGGTGAGGACGGCCCCGGCTTCTGTGATTTGAGTTTCGGTTTCGGTCAGGCTGACCGCAAGCTCGTCCAGATTTTTCTGGATTGTGGTCAGGTCTTTGGAGGTTGCATTCAGGTTGGATTGTATCTCTTCCAGCGAATTTGGCATACTCTTCAAGCTATCCGCCACCTCACCGATGCTCTCCTGCAGCGGTTTATCGGGCGCATAGCGCGCGCCCACCAAAGGCAGCCGCGTCACCACACGCAAGGTATCATCAATCAGCCCGGCGCTTTTTTGCACGGATTTTAGCGCCGCCTCCGTCTCCCCGATCACGCCGGCCAGATCATCGCCCAAAAACTTCGCGGTAGTCGTCGTGATCTTTTTGGTCGTGCCCATCGCCACAGCCACATCTTCCAGGCTTGTTTGTGTAATCTCCAGCGTGTCTTTCACCAGTATCAGTGTTGAGTTTGAGATTTCCAACAACTGTGTCGTGGATTGAAAGGTCTGATCCAGCAGGTCAGCGGTGTCGGTGAGCATCGTCAAAGCGGGTTTCTCCATCCGCCATATCCAAACAAGGCCGGTCAGGCTGATCACCAAACCGATGACAGCCGCCACGATCAACAGGCCCCCCGCGATGCGAAACAACGTCCCTTTCATATAATTCCTCCTGTAGGGTAAATTTAATCAAAATCCATTACGCTGCCATCTCCGGAGAAATACATCCGCCGGGTGGCATCCTGCTGCGCAGCCCGCAGCAGGGATGGTGCGTATTGGCTGGCAAATGCACTCTCCGGAACGCCCATTAAGTCCAGTGCGGTCGGAAGCAGGTTGCCATGACTGGCGGGGTAGCTTGTGTCCGGCGGCTGTGCCAGCCGGCCAATCACCAACAACGGCACCGCGGCTTCCATGTGGGTGTAGTTGCAGTGCAGCCAATCCACGCCGTCTTCGAACAGCGTTTCGCCATGATCCGATGTATAGATGATCACCGTGTTCTCCAGCAGCGCATCCCCGTCCGCCAGCAGGCGTTCGAAAAAGACATCCACATTATACAGGACGCCGTTGTCATACACATTTCTTACCAGTTCGGGTTGTTCACGGTAGTCGGTCGGTACGGGCCCCCACACCGCCTCCTCCGGCGGATAAGAGGTCTCGTAAAGAAAGTGCACCCCTTTTTTGTTCAGCACGATGAAACTGCCGGTCGTTTCGCTCACCTGCGCGCGCATCCATTCGGCGGCGCGCAGATCAACCTGCTCATCGCTGCCGAACTGGCGGGTGTTCAACCATTCATCCACCACAGCCAGATCGTTCGCAGTCAGTCCGTTCCACAGGTAGTCAGTCTGCCCGTCAATGTAAAAGGTCTTGTAACCCATCGCGTGGGCGTAGTGGAAGATCGTCGGCAGGCGCTGCGCGTTGGCAGCCGCGCTGTTCTTATTCTCATGGCTGGGGCGCACCCCGCTGATAATCAGCGCGTTTGAGATCGGGCTGCACGTTCCCCCCGATGCAGCTTCCCCCCAGTTGTACACCAGCCCGCTCCTCTCCGCCAACGCTTCCAAAAAAGGTGTCGTCGGCCTCTCATAGCCGTTCAGGCTTAGGTGGTCGCTGCGAATGCTCTCATCAATAATCAGGATGATGTTGTTGCCCGGTGCGGGGACAGCAATTTCCGGCAGGCTCTCGCGCTGTCCCGGCTGTGCATCTGAGAGCGCCCATTCGAACACGGTCTTGTAAAATTGCGGCAGGGAGACGCCCCAATTGGTCGTCAAACCGTTGAGGTGCAAGGCGGCGTTCCCCGCCAGGCAAGCCGCCAGTCCAGCCGCAATCCAAAGCGGGCGCGGCCCCTGCATCTGACCGGGGAGGAATAGAAACACCGCATACGCCGCGATCGGGAGCGCCGCCAGCGGGTTAAAAAACAAACCGAGTGCGTCGCGCCACAATCCGGGCGGCGAAGCCATCGCTGTTTGCAGGTCAATTGACGAGAACGGACGGTGAAAAGCCTTCCAATAGCCGAACTCGACGAGCACGGCAAGCGCAAAGATCAGCAGGAAAATGAGGCGAAAGCGCCGGCGCACCCGCAATGAAAGCCAAAAGAACCCCGCCAGAAAACAAAAGGAAAGAAAGGTCGTCAGGTACCCGGCAAGGCAGTTGGCTGTGCCCCGGTCTTGAACGATCGTCAAAAAGAAGCTCTGCGGGTGAAGGAAGACGGTCTCTTCGAAGATGTAAATGAGAACGGCAAAGCCCAGCGCCAAGAGAAACGGTGTCATCTTTCGCCATGCGTAGAGAGGCGGTTTTGAGTGCAAGGCGACTGCCATATAGCGGTCAGGTGTGATCAAGGATGGTCATACTTGTGCAGGGTGCCCGCTTTTTGATCACCCTACAAGCACCATCTTCTTTAGCATGTACTCCTCAATCATACCATGACCACCAGCCAGGGAAATTGCTTTAAATATCTCTTTTTTATGCCCCCTGGCCCAGAAAGAGCCAGCCAGGCGGGTAATTCTACTATCCCGGTAGCCCTCCGGGAACATCGGGGTGGAAGGACCCATCAGAACAACTTCACGGGCCTGACCACACAGCGCCAGCAGGCTGTCAATGCTATTGTTGATGGCGGCAGAACCGGAAATCAAAACGATGTCGCAGGCCGGCAAAATCTCTGCTTGCATTTCCATGGGAGACAACAAGGGGTTTACGCCATCCAGTGGCAGCCCTTTATCAAATATGAACAGGTTTTTCACATCGCGAGAAATTATTCTGGCAACCGGTGATACCAAACCAATCATGGCCACCCGGTCTTCGGGTTGAAAAGAAAGGCCAAACAACGAGCTGGAATTGTCCATGGGGATATCAACCTGCTGTGCAGCCGCAGTCAGAACACTAATAGCCGCCCCTCTTTGCAAAACATCCGTCCCATTGAGGATCAATCCGGCCACTTCCGCCGCCGGGCGCCCCACAATATCCTGGAACAACGGAATGCGCAGGCATCCCCGTGCCAGTTCTTCGCGCAGCACATACGCAACACCAACATCACCATTATCCAGTTCACAGGCGATCAAGGTCAGCCCGATCAAAAAATCTTTAATCACCCTATCCTTGAGGAAAGGCTGAGCCGCCTGCAACACTTTATCCATTAACATATAATTTCCTCTTGATTGATTGGGGCTTTAATTTTCAATTACCTCAATGTAAATTACATCATTAATTTTCCCACTGGCGATTTTCAAGTCCGGGAAGCTGCCATTCACTGCCCCGGATAAGGTTCCGCGCACTTCGCCGGTCCCAACCTCGGCAGCCCCCACCGGGATGTAAAACTTGTCAGTGGCAACATAGCGATAAGTTTCGGCGGGATCCCAACCAATCTTTGCAAGTAATTCTTTGGTATTGTGGCTGGAAGCGCTGACCACCGAATAGATTGCTTCTCCCTGCAGGGTACTGGCATACTGAAAATCCTCAAGCTGGGCGCCGGTCTTCGGGTTGTAGAGCACCGGTGGGATATCGGATGTGAAATCAATGATGATGTACAATCCAGCGAATTCTTCGGCGCTGATTTCTTGTTCACTGCCACCGGTGTTGAAGACCTTCACGCTTCCCGTCAGGCCGTTCTTGAGGAAACCGATGGGGTAACTCATTGGGTAAGCTTCCACCGGCTTGCCGTTAAAATTGATCGTCTGGGCGGCTGGTTTGGTTTCAGGAGTGTAGAAACCCTCACGGCCATAGTTGATGGTGTTTTGCAAAATCACTATCCGGTCGCCGGGTACCAATTGTTCAAACGGCAGCATCGATTCTTTATATGTTGTCGGCCTAACTTCAGGGGTGGCTGAGGCGGCCAGCGGCGGGAATGTGGCGGTGGCTTCCGGCGCGGTGACGACTGTTGGCGCACTGCCTGAATCCGGCCCGCCGGCAGTGCAGGCAGAGAAAATGAGCAATACCAATATGAGCGTTAAAGTGCTTGTTAGAATTTTCTTCATTTAATAATCTCCTTTTTTATTCAAACGCAGGTTCACAATAGCGGGTTTTTGCCGTTTCTGAGCCCGCCTCAAAAATTTTGACGTCCACGCTATAGGTTTCGGTCAGATACTCTTCGGTCATCACAGCGTCCACCCGCCCCTGCGCCACCATTCCATTGAACCCCAACATGGCGACGTGCGTGCCTATTTTCCAGACGTGATTGGGAAAATGACTGGTCATCACAATTGTCATCCCATTTTGGGATAGTTTCTTAATGGTGCGCAGAACCATGGCCTGATTTTTAAAGTCCAGGTGAGAAGTGGGTTCATCAAATAGAATGATCTCCGGCTCCTGACAGAGGGTGCGCGCAATCAGCACCATCTGCCTTTCCCCCCCGGAGATGTGGGTGTAGCTTTTGGATGCCAGGTGTGCAATGCCCAGGTCTTTCATAATGCCATAGGCTAATTCGGTATCTTGACGGGAGGGGGTCTCGAACATGCCCAAATAGGGGGTCCTGCCCATGCGCACCACCTCCAAAGAGGAATAGGGAAAGGGGGCGCTATGCTCCTGGAAGACAATGCCGATTGTGCGCGCCAATTCGACAATCGAATAGGATTTGATATCCTTGCCATTGATGGTTATACACCCTGATCGAAGCGGGAAAGTTCCATTAATGCAATTCAGGAGCGTTGTTTTTCCGCTGCCGTTAGGCCCCAACATGCATAAACAATCGCGTTCCTGCACATCAATATTAATATCTTTCCAAACCAGGTCATTTCCGTTGTACCCAAAGCTGGCGTTCTGAATAGATAGTTTGGGAGCCATCAGTTCCAGCCCCCCTTTGTTTTGCGCAACAGATAGGCGAATACTGGCGCACCAACCATGGCCGTCAAAATCCCCAAGGGGATTTCATTGGCTGTCAGCAGGCGGCAGAAATTATCAATCAGGATCAAATATCCGGCCCCCACCAGCAGGGTGGCCGGGATTAACACTCTATGATCCGGGCCCACAATCATGCGGCAAAAATGCGGGATGACCTGCCCCACCCAGCCAATAATCCCGCTGAATGCAACCGCAATGGCAGTGATCACCGTTGTGGCGACGATGATAATGGCCTTCATGAGTTCATTATTTATGCCCAATGAGCGCGATTCTCGATCTCCCATGGATAAAACATTCAATTTCCAGCGCAGCAGATAGAGGATAATCATTGACAGGCTGATGGGAAGGATCGCGATTGAGAGGTCTTTGACCTCAATGCTGCCTAAACTGCCCATCAGCCAGAAAGTGATGGCGGGCAGTTTTTCTTCATCATCTGCTACAAACTTAATCAATGACAGCAAGGCTTGAAAAAAAGCAGATACCACCATGCCGGACAGAACCAACATCAGGATCGGTGTGGTCTTGTAAATATGAGCCAGGAAATAAGCCATACCGACGGCTATAATGCCAAAAATAAAAGCCAACCCCTGCACACCAAGGGCTGGTAATTCCAGCACCAGCCCTACCGCAGCGCCAAAGCTGGCGCCAGCAGAGACGCCCAAAATAAAGGGACTGACGAGCGGGTTTTGGAACATGCCCTGAAAAGAAGCCCCGGACATGGACAAGCCGCCGCCAATCAGCGCAGCCATAACAGCCCGTGGAAGCCGCACCTGAAGGATGGCTGTTTCAGCGGTGTTTGTCCAGGTTGGCTCAAAATTCAAACCCAGAAATTTATTCGCCAAAATTTGCAGAACCTGAGCCGGTGGGATGACATAGCGACCGAGGAACAGCGATATTATCATTAATGATATTGGAAACAGAAGCATAAGCGCCCATTTCCAACGCGGTGGTTGTATTTCGATAATCTCTCTTTCCATCATATCGCCGGCAGGAAGGCTACGGTAAAACGCGGATTAGAGGTCCGGTTCATCTTCGGCGCGTTTATACCAGCCATCTATAATTTTTTGAGCCTGTTCATTCGTCAATTCAAATTCGTAAAATTCTTTGTAGTAATATTGAATTTCCTCAATTAAGTTAATGTCTGAAAACAGCTCTGGCTGAATAACCGTGGCCAGCCAGACCAACATCAACGTAATGGTGGTACCCTTATCCAGAAAGAAAACCCCGGCTGGAATGCGATGGAGTTCCTTGTTTTGAACAGCCCGCAAAGAAGCCCATTTGGAGCCTTCCTTCAGCATATCCTCCATGACCAATTGGGGGTAGTTGCCGTGATTGTCAACCAAAATGATTTCCGGGTCCCAGGCGTAGAGCTGTTCCGCCGTGATCTCAGGGAAATTCCCACCCAATTCCGGCCCGAGCAACTTTCCACCAGCCAGGCGGACTTCGTAATAGCGATTCATCAGCGTGTAAGAAGACAGAATATTCTCCCCCCACGTATTGCCCCAATAAACCGTTTTTAATTGATCTTCAGAAAGGCCGCGCGTGCGCTCGTCCAGCATACGGATTTTCTCTTCATTGTATCGCCTCCAACCCTCGTATTCTGCAATCGCATCTCCGCCTAAAATATCCGCCAGGATTCCAACCGCGGCAGTCGTGTTGTGGATATATTCATCCAGGGTTAAATTTCTCACCTCCTCCACTGTGGCAAAGGGGCTGACGTTTAAAGTCAAGACCACTGCCGGAACGCCGGCGGCCGCGAATTTTTTAAGTTCATTGTCATTCAGATAATAAATCACCAGATCAATATCCTGTTTCAGATATTCTTCGATATTGACGGATGAACTAGGGTTTGCACCAATCCCAGCATAGGTGGCCAGGTCTGGATTGAGCATCAGCGCCACAGGGTAATTGGTGGTATGGCCGGATTTGGTCATCACAATCCGGTTATGCCCGCCCAGCATGAATACCATCTCATAAGATGGCCCCGTCATGGCCGCGACCCGCTGCGGGTTTGTGGGGATGACAACCTTCCTGCCCGCTAAATCCACAATCTCACGGGTGATGGAGTTGGCTTCTGTCAGCGCGGTTGGCTCTACGACAGGGTTTGCGGCGGCTGGCGTTATTTGCGATGCAGTAGAACTGCAACCCGAAAGAGGCATCATCAGAATGATGAGGGTTGATAAAACGATACGCTTTAACATAAAAAACCTCGCTTCGTTGCCGCTACATTTACTCAACAATGAAATTAATGGTTGTCAGATTCATGGTCATCCAGCGCCCGCCGGTGCCATTGATAAAAGCGGTCAGTCCTACGGGCAGATCGGCGGTGTCGTTATTAAAAGTCTTGCCGTCATACATACAATAAAAATCCACCAGCCCAAAGTATTTATCGCTTTCGGCTTCGGCGGAATATTCCATGTTTTTCCCTTCCTTGCCCAGCGCTGTGGACCCATAAAATTCAACTTCCATAATGTTCCCGCTCAAGTCCATGCCCAGGCCGTTCAACTTGGCCAGCATGGTTTTGTAATCAACGCCCAGAAATTTACCTGAATAGGTGGATTCGCCATAATTGTACAGATATGATCCATCAAACAAGGCTGTGGCAACCTTTTTGCCGTCCACCTCTGTTTTTTGCATGAATTCCTTGACCGCAAGCACGCCAATTTTTTCCCCATTTTTCTGAATTTCCACTTCAAAAGCAGCCGGCGTGGTCACCAAGTACACACGGGAAACGCCTTTCGTTTCCTTCCCATCCAAAACAATACCCGCATAAACAGCTTTGCCATCCAGTTCGATGGACTGATATTGACCCGCATCCGCCTTATAAGCAGCCAGGTAAAGGTTGTTGATATCCTTAACGTAGGAAACATAGCCGTCCACTGCCTCCAGGAAAGCACCCTTGATCGGAGAGAGGTCTTGACCGACAATGTTTTGCAGCGGAGCGGCATAATAGACGCCATCGTTAATCTCGTGATCTGATAACGCGGGTTTCACATCCGCATAGGCATAGCCGGTTTCTCTGACTGGTTGGCCATCCACGTACACCATCAGTGTTTCCCGATCCACCTCGGTTTCCGGCAGGATGGGCGTACTGCTTTCCGGAGTGGCTTCGGCACTCACTTCCCCGCCGGCCGGCTTTGCTGCGGGCGCAGGAGCACAGGCGCTGAGGATAAATACGAAAACCAAGGTCAATAGAAGCAATTTTGACTTGAACACGGCGAACTCCTTAATGTATAAATGTTTGGATACAATTGCCGGACTGAAGTTTATCCTCATAGATTAATTAAAGCAAGGGACAAAGCCGGAAAAAAGGAATCTTTTCTGCTTTTCGTGAATTCACAGGGCGCCCCGGTGTCCGGCAGGCTGCAGCATCCTTCCCGGCCATTCAAGGTCATAAACGGCTGTTCCGGGGGGGAGGGAACAAACCTGCATTTTCCGAGGCGGCTTTCGCACAACGATGCAGGCGCGATTTTCCAAACGCATGCCGCCAACAGCACCCGTGCGGTGGAATACTTTCCTGAGTTTAGATGCGCGGCGAAACTTCCGGTGTGGAACAGTCTTTATTTCCTTATTCCACACCGAAAGTTGTGTTCTTTAAAGGTGCGCTCCAATTCACAGGGAGCGTGCCCGGCAGGGCGCCTGACCCGCAGAGGAGGGGTATTGCCTACAAACCGGCCATGAGGAGGTTATTCCTCCTTACCGCTTGCGGCTCGGGATGGAGTACGTTCTTGATGCGCTGGCTGCGTGTGCGCCTTCTTTAGATTCCGGGCAGGCGCTGCAACTCCCGCAGTGACTGTCAGATTCTGTTGACATATTTTCTTCGCTGTCATCCACCAGTCTCCCTTTGCGAACCCAGAAATTAATCATCTCTTCGATCATCGCGGGTTCCACGTGCAGCTTCCGGCTAAGCTCGTTAACTGAGAGCGGCGCGCGGGCATTCGTAATTTCGTCTAATAATTGATTTAATAACATCGCTTATCCCAGCCCCAATAATTTTCCACCTTGAAAAAGAATAAATGCCATCAGCCAGGCGAGGGCTGACTGCCCAATGATACTCAGCCACATCCAATTCGTCCCCAATTCGTGGCGCTCTGCCACAACTGTTGCCATGCAGGGCGTATAGATGAGCACAAAAACCATAAACGCCAGCGCCGCCAGCGCCCCATGACCTCCACTGGAGGATTCAAACCCTGTTTTGATGGCAGTCATTAATGTCGTCGGTTCTTCCTCCGCCTTGTCTCCGAGCAGGTTCACACCGATAATCAAGGGCAGCGATTTGACTGTGTCCACCGTTGCGCCGATAAATGTGGTGATGACTTCGCCCACATCTTCAAAAAAAGTGGTCGGCTCAGCGATTTCTTCGTCCCCTTCTGTTGCATACACCTGCGCCATGGTGCTGATGACAACTTCTTTGGCGACAAAACCGGTCACCAGCGCGCTGCTGGCTTCCCAGGTGCCAAAACCCAAAGGTTGAAAGGCCGGTGCAATCCCCCGTGCCAGCCACGCGAAGACGCTTTGATTAAAATCCATCCCTCCAAAACTGCCGCCGCTTTTGGCGGGGATTGCCATCAAAACCCACATCACGACGCTGGTTGCCAGAATGATCGTCCAGGCTTTTTTGACAAAAGAGTTGGTGCGCTCCCACGTGTGGCGCCAGATGCCGCGCAGGGTGGGCAGACGGTAAGGGGGCAGTTCCATGACGAAAGCGGATGAACCCTGCCCCTTGAACAAGGTGTTCTTAAGAAGAATCCCCAGCAAAATGGCGGTTATAATGCCGGTCAGGTACATCCAAAAGACCACTGCGCCCGAGTTTTTTGGGAAAAAGATGCCCGCAAAAAGGACATACACGGGCAAGCGTGCGCCGCAGGACATAAAAGGAACCAGCAGACCGGTGAGGATACGGTCTTTTTTGTTTTCCAACGTCCGGGTTGCGTACATTGCGGGAACTGTGCAGCCAAAGCCAACCAGCATGGGCAGGAAGCTTTTGCCGTGCAGCCCCAGCTTGTGCATTAACCTGTCCATCACAAAGGCCGCGCGCGCCATATACCCCGAGTCTTCCAGGACTGCCAGGGTCAGGTACAGGAACATTAACACGGGGACAAAGACCAATACATTTCCCACCCCGGCGACAATGCCGTTGACCACCAAACTCTCCAGCCAGGTTCCACCGAACCCAATCCAACCCAGTATTGCTGCGATCCAGCGGGCGATCGGGCCGTTGACCATCGCGTCCGTCCAATCGAGATAAGGTGCGGAAACATCGGCTGTCATTTTGAACACAGCCCACATCATCGCCATAAAGATCGGGATACCCAGCAGGCGGTGTGTGACGACCCGATCAATTTTGTCGGAAATCGTCAGGCGGTCGAAAATGGGGCGCTGCACCACCTCACGCACAAGCCCATTAATCCAGCCATAACGGCGTTCAGCAATAAAGATGTCTGCATCATCCCCGAACAACGTTTGCAGATGATCGGCGCTCTTTTGAGCGATATCCAGCAAGTGCACGCCGCCTTCCAATACCTGCAAGCGCATTTGAATATCTTCATCGGCTTCCAGCAGCTTGATTGCCAGCCAGCGCGGCGGGTACATGGGTGCAATCGCCGGAGTGGCTTCAATTTCATTCATGAGGCGGGTGATTTCGCCTTCAATTTCCTGTCCGTAATCAATGGAGAACGTATTCGATTTTAAAGTGGCGCTGCGGTTCATGCCCTTGTTTCCTCTGCTGTTTGAATAATCGTGTCCGCCAGTTTCTCAATTCCTTCGCCTTTGCTTGCAATCGTGCGGACAACACGTGCACGCAGCGCCAGCCCCAGTTTTTCTTCATCTATTTTTATGCCGCGAGAGTCAGCAATATCGGTCATGTTCAAGGTCACCATCACGGGTACGCCCAATTCCAGCACCTGCACCGCCAGATATAAATTGCGTTCCAGATTGGCGGCATCCAACACGGTTATAACGACATCGGGCTTTTGGTTGATGATGTAGTCGCGGGCAATGACTTCTTCGGGAGAGAAAGCCGTCAGGCTGTATGTTCCAGGCAAATCCACCACTCTAATTTCATATTCACCGCGCTGAAATTTTCCCTCTTTCTTCTCAACCGTTTTCCCGGGCCAATTGCCGACATGCTGGTGAGAGCCGGTCAGTGCATTGAAAATGCTGCTTTTTCCGGCATTTGGGTTGCCGGCAAGTGCAACAGATAATTGTTTCATGTATTCCTCCGAGGAAAATTTTACGGGTATTAAGAAATGATATGGCTCACCATGACGTGGTACGCCATGCCGCGCCCGATGGCGATACGCGAATCCCGCACAGAAATAATGAGCGGGCCACCCTCAGCCTGAACAACGCGCAGCTCGGCTCCGGGAACAAGCCCCAGCGCGAGCAAACGCTTGGTTACATTGTCGCCGCCCCGAATGCTTTCCAGGCGGACCTTTTCGCCCACGCCGGACATGGAAAGGGGGAATATATCGCTGTTCATGCGTCTTCCTGTA
>JADLFQ010000071.1 GCA_020845515.1 Anaerolineaceae bacterium
ATATACTTAGCGGGAAAACTTACTAAATCTTTATGAACCCGCTTCCCAAAACGGAACTGTAAACCACCATTGACGAGATTCATGCAACAAGCATCCTTGCTTCTCCAACCGATTTCCCTGAGCGAACTGGAGTCCTATCTGTGGGAGGCCGCCAATATTCTGCGCGGCAGCCCGGTAGACCGCACCGACTGGAAAAGTTATATCCTGCCGTTGCTCTTCTTCAAACGCATCTGCGATGTCTGGGATGAAGAGTATCAGGCTGCCGTGGCGACCTATGGCGAAGATTTTGCTGACGAGCACCGCTTTCAGATTCCGCGTGGCTGTCACTGGCAGGAGGTGCGCGAGACGCCTGCCAACATCGGCACCGCCCTACAAAACGCCATGCGCGGCATTGAAACCGCTAACCAGCAGCACCTCTATGGCGTCTTTGGTGATGGAGCCTGGAGCAACAAAGAACGCCTGCCCGATGCCCTGCTCAAAGACCTGATCGAGCATTTTTCGGCCACCAATATCGGCAATCAGCGCGTCAATCGCGACGTGATTGGTGACGCCTACGAATATCTGATCAAAAAATTTGCCGATGCCACGAACAAAAAAGCCGGGGAATTCTATACGCCCCGCAGTGTCGTACATTTGATGGTAGAGATTCTCGATCCCCAGGAAGGCGACAGCGTCTATGACCCCACCTGCGGCACGGCGGGTATGTTGCTGGCGGTCATCGTCTATGTGACCGAGCGGGGCGGCGATCCGCGCACCCTCTTTGGCAAGCTCTACGGCCAGGAAAAGAATCTCACCACTGCCGCTGTCGCGCGCATGAATCTGCTGCTGCACGGCATTGATGATTTTGCCATCGTGCAAGGCGATACCTTGCGCCAGCCCGCCTTTTCTGACCCGGCGACCGGGGGCCTGGCGACCCATGATTGTGTGCTCGCCAATCCGCCTTTCTCGCTGGAACAGTGGGGACGGGAAGTCTGGGAAAGCGACCCGTGGGGGCGCGCCTTTGCCGGGCTGCCCACCGATAGCAGCGGCGATTTTGCCTTTGTGCAGCATATGGTCAAATCAATGGCTCCGATCACGGGTCGCATGGCCGTCGTGCTGCCGCAAGGGGCGCTCTTCCGGGGCGGTATTGAAGGCCAGATTCGCCGGAAACTGCTGGAGATGGACTTGATCGAGGCGGTGATTGGCCTTGCGCCCAATCTCTTTTACGGCACCGGCCTGGCCGCCTGTATTCTGGTGCTGCGCCAGCGCAAACGCCCGGAGCGAGCCGGGAAAGTGCTGATCGCCGATGCCTCCAGCCTCTACCGCAAAGGGCGGGCGCAGAACTTTTTAGAGCCGGAGCATGGCCGCATGATTCTGGACTGGTATCAGCATTTTACCGATGTCCCCGACCGCGCCCGCGTCGTCACCCTGCCGGAAATCCAGGCCGAAGACTGGACGCTCAATATCTCGCGCTATGTGCTGCCACCGATCGGGGCTGATATTCCGCCCCTGGAGGACGCCATCCGCGACTTCAAAGCAGCACTGACCCGCTGCCGGGAAGCCGAGGACGCCTTGCAGCGCGTGATGACGGAAGGCGGGTGGCTGGTATGAGTGATCGCATGACCCTGCAAGCGCTGGAGTCCTACCTGTGGGGCACAGCGATTATCCTGCGCGGCCTGGTGGAAGCCGGGGACTACAAGCAATATGTCTTTCCCCTGCTCTTCTACAAGCGCATCTCTGATGTGTGGGATGAGGAATACGCTGCCGCCTTGGCTGAAACCAGCGACGATGCCTATGCCCGCGCTACGGCCAACGACCGTTTTGTCATCCCGGACGGCGCGCACTGGAACGAGATGCGCAGTCAGGCGCGCGATGTCGGCCCGGCGATTCAGGGAGCCATGCGCGCGATTGAAGCGGCCAATCCCGACCGGCTCGACGGTATCTTTGGCGATGCGCCCTGGACGAACAAGGCGCGCCTGCCGGACAGCACCCTCAAAAACCTGCTGGAGCATTTATCCGGCCATACGCTGTCGCTGGCGAATGTGCCCGAAGATGAACTGGGCGTCGCCTATGAATATCTGATCAAAAAATTCGCCGATGACAGCGGCCATACCGCCCAGGAATTCTACACCAACCGCACGGTCGTCCATGTCATGGTGCAGATGCTCGATCCCCAGCCCGGCGACGGCGTCTATGACCCAACCGGCGGCACCGGCGGCATGTTGATTTCAACGCTCGATGAGGTGAAACGGCGCGGCGGCGAATACCGCACCTTGCGCCTCTATGGGCAGGAGCGCAACCACATGACCGCTTCCATTGCCCGCATGAATCTGGCGCTGCATGGGGTCGAGGACTTCGCGATTGCCCGTGGCGACACGCTGGAGCATCCCGCCTTTACCGACCGGGATCGGCTGCGCAAGTTTGACCTGGTGCTGGCCAATCCCCCCTATTCCATCAAACAATGGAACCGGGACGCCTGGCAGAGCGACCCCTGGGGGCGCAATTTCCTGGGGACGCCGCCGCAGGGTCGTGCCGATTATGCCTTCTTCCAGCATATTCTGCGCAGCATGGACGAAAAAACGGGTCGCTGCGCCATTCTTTTTCCGCATGGTGTCCTCTTCCGCAAAGAAGAAGCCGAGATGCGCAAAAAGCTGATCGAGGCCGATCTGGTCGAATGTGTGCTGGGGCTGGGGCCGAATCTCTTTTACAACTCACCGATGGAAGCCTGTGTCATCATCTGCCGCAGCCGCAAAGCGCCAGAGCGGCAAGGGCGAGTGCTTCTGATCGATGCGGTTCATGAAGTGGCGCGCGAGCGGGCGCAAAGTTTCCTCAAACCAGAGCATCAGGCGCATATTTTGGCCGCCTATCATGCCTTTGCCGATGACCCCGGCTTCGCCCGCGTGGCGACCCTGGACGAGATCGCCCGCCAGGAATACAGCCTCTCCATCCCGCTCTATGTCAAACGCACCCAGAACGGCAGCAATGTGCGCCAAGCGGATGCCGCCACCTTGCCGGAACTCTGGGCTGCCTGGGAGGAAAGCGGGCGTACCTTCTGGCTGGAAATGGACGAACTGGTGGTAATGCTGGATGGGATAAGCACAAAAGAAATTGAGGAAGAAGAGCAATGAGTGGTTCCACCTTTGATACGACAAAGACACCGCTACAAGATATGTTGCGGAATATCCACAGCGGCAAGATGCAGTTGCCTGACTTTCAGCGCGGTTGGGTTTGGGATGATGAGCGCATCTGTAGCCTGCTTGCGAGTATCGCCGTCTCTTTTCCCATCGGCGCGGTGATGTTATTAGAGACCGGCGGCGAGGACATACGCTTTAAGCCCCGCCCGGTCGAAGGTGCAAAGGTCGCGCCCAGTAAGGAGCCAGAAATCTTGATCCTGGACGGGCAACAGCGCTTTACTTCGCTCTATCAGGCGTTAATGCTGCAAACGCCGGTCCAGACCACCAATCTTCAAAAGAAAAAGATTGAGCGCTACTACTACTTCAAAATGTCCGAGATGGTAAGCGGTGAAGTCGATGAAGAAGAAGCGATCCTCAGTATTCCCGCCGACAAACAGGTGAAAATTGATTTTGGCCGCAAAATTGAGCTGGATGTCACGACCCCCCAGCTTGAATACCAACATGATCTCTTTCCCGTTCACCGCGTGTTTGATTCGGCAGAGTGGCGCACCGGCTATCAGGAGTTCTGGGGGTATGCGCCAGAGAAGATGAAGCTGTTTAATGAATTTGAGCGACAGGTCATCAAGCGCTTTGAGCAATATCACATTCCGGTGATTCAACTCAATCGATCCACCCCCAAAGAAGCCGTTTGTCTGGTCTTTGAAAAAGTGAATACCGGCGGTGTCCCGCTCACGGTCTTTGAATTGCTTACAGCAACCTTTGCTGCGGATAACTTCCAACTACGCGATGATTGGCAGGAGCGGGAAAAACGGTTAAAGACGCAATATAAAGCGCTCGGTTCAATCCAGAACGACGACTTTTTGCAGGCCATCACCCTGTTGGTAACGCAAGCGCGTCGCCAACGTGCCGTCGAAGAAGGGCTAAGCGGCGAAAAAATTCCAGGGATTAGCTGCAAACGACGGGATATTCTGCGACTTACCGTTGATGATTATACGCAGTGGGCAGATGCTGTCGAACAGGGCTTTGTTCAGGCCGCCCGTTTCCTCCATAGCCAGAACATCTTTCGCGCCGTCGATCTCCCCTACCGTACCCAAATTGTTCCTTTGGCGGCTGTTTTTGTAACGCTTGGTCACGAGGCAAAGACAGCCGGCACACAGAAACAGATCGCCCGTTGGTATTGGTGCGGGGTGCTGGGTGAACTTTATGGGGGTGCGGTGGAAAGCCGCTTTGCCCGCGATTTGCCGGAACTGGTCGATTATGTACGTAATGGCAGGATAGAGCCGAAAACGGTACAAGACGCCAATCTGGATGCGAATCGCCTGCTCTCGTTACGCTCCCGCAATAGTGCCGCCTACAAAGGCATCCATGCACTGCTGATGCGCTCTGGTTGTCAGGATTTCCGCACAGGTGAGACCATCACCATGCAGACCTTTTTTGATGACAGCATCGACATTCACCATATTTTCCCCCAGAAATGGTGCAACGATGCAGGCATTGATGAGAGCATCTATAACAGCATTATCAACAAGACTGCCATCTCCGCCCGCACCAATCGGATTATTGGGGGGCAGGCACCTTCGGTCTATCTAGCGCGCATTCAAACCGACGCCCACCTGACCAAGGTGGAGCTAGCAAAGATTCTGGCAACACATGGGATTCATCCCGATCTGCTTTACAGTGATAAGTTCGATCAGTTCTTTGCCCAACGGGGTAGGGCCTTGGTCACGCTGATTGAAGATGTGATAGGGAAGCCTGTGGCGCAAGAGGGTGCGAGCTTTCTGGCTCCGGCTGAAACCACACCACAGGATGAGCAGGAAGTGTGGCATGAGGAACCCGCGTGGGAGGATAGCGCTGAACCGACAGCCCCGCAAGAGACCGCCAGCAGAGTGGATAACGAGGCCGTGATCCCTGCGGCGAAGGCTGCCACTAACGACTTGGAGCAGCGATTTCATCAAGCCATGCTCAATGTCTATCAGGTTGCCAAGCGGGAACTCAATTATTCGGCCACCTATTTCCTGCGGATGGTTTCGGAGTTTGGCGGGCTGGTGGCTGCGCGACGCCTGCTGGCCGCGCGTGATTTGTCGGATGGTTTTACAGAGCTTTACCTCAAAAAGCGTCTCGATCTGACCGCCGAAGCGCAGATGATTCGCCCGGATTTTCGGGTGCTCTTCACACCAGATGAGATTGCTATTGCGGAAAAGCGGCTCAGCGACTTGGGGTATAGGGTTAGGCAATGAGTGACAAGCAGTTAAAAGTAGGCTGGAAACGCTGGCGCTTTGACCAGATGGCGATCAATGTCAATGACCGCATCGACAACCCTGCGGAGGCTGAGGTTGAGTATTATGTCGGTCTGGAACATCTGGATACGGATTCCTTGAAAATCCGCCGCTGGGGTGTGCCGACCGATGTTGAGGCGACAAAGCTGCGCTTTCGCAAGGGTGACATCATCTTTGGCCGCCGCCGCGCCTATCAACGCAAGCTGGCGGTAGCGGACTTTGACGGCATCTGTTCTGCCCATGCAATGGTGCTGCGGCCCAAAACAGACGTTGTGCTGCCAGAGTTCCTGCCCTTCTTCATGCAGAGTGACCTGTTTATGAACCGGGCGCTTGAAATTTCGGTTGGTTCCTTATCGCCCACGATCAACTGGAAAACACTGGCGATTCAGGAATTCGCCCTGCCACAGTTGGAGGAGCAGCGGCGGATTGCTGATGTCCTATCAAAATTGGAAAATCTTTGGAATTGCTACCGTGAAGCGTTGCTGAGTTCCAGACAACTATTGCCTTCCCTCATGGCTTCCTCGCTAGCATCAATAGCTGCAAGTAGAGAAACAGACTCAGTACCCATTGCGGATCTTAAGTTAGGCACAGAATCGGTTTTGAAAACAGGTCCTTTTGGCTCTAAATTGAAAACCGATTATTTTAAACCGTCTGGTATTCCCGTAATTTCAATCGGCGCACTGCAAGAGGATGGGCTTAGTAATAGCGAGTTCTTTTATCTTGATCCAACATTAGCCCCCGAATTCAAAGATTACGAGACTCAGCTTGGAGACATAGTTTTCTCTAGAGTAGCAGACGTTGGCCGTTGCCATTTGATAACTGAAACAGAGGTAGGCTTTATCATCTCATCTAATCTGATAAGAATCCGCATAAACCAATCTCGGATTCGACCGACGTATCTATGGCTTCTGCTCAAATTCTCTATAGATATTCGTCGTCAGCTAGCCGGCATGACTACACAAGCTGCTGGTCGCCTGCTGATAAATACTCAAACAATGGATAAACTCAAGTTTCCAGTTCCTGCTCTAGCCATTCAGGATTACGTAATCGCACACTACCAGGAAACACGTGAGGCAACAAACGCTTTAATTTCTAGGCTTAATGTTAGCAAATGCCTCTTCCATTCTACACGTGAGCAAATGTTTGAAAAGATAAACAATGTTTAATGAATCCAACACGGTCGAAGCCCTAATCCGTGACTTGCTCTGCGGGCCACTGCCGAAGACCCCCCAGCGGGTGGCGGAAGTGCCGGTGCCCTATGTCACCAGCGGCCTGGCTCGCCGAGGTGCAGGCTGGCATTTTGTACCGCCTGCCGTCCTGCCCCGGCAGCCGCAGGAGGTGCTGGTCGAATCCTTTGTGCGCGATGCCCTGATCCGCCTCAATCCCACCATTGCCGAAAAGCCGGAACGCGCCGACGAGGTGATCTACAAGCTGCGCGCCATTGTGCTAGCGGTGCGCAGTGACGGACTGGTGCGCGCCAATGAGGAATTAACCGCCTGGCTGCGCGGCGAACGCTCCATGCCCTTTGGCCCGAACCACGAGCATGTCACCATTCGCCTGCTCGATTTTGACGATCTGGCGAATAACCAGTATGTCGCCACCACCCAATATACCTTCCGGGCTGGGCCAGCCGAACGCCGCGCCGATCTGATCCTGCTGGTCAATGGCTTTCCGCTCGTCCTGGTCGAAGCCAAAACACCGGTGCGCGCGGCGGTCAGTTGGGTGGACGGCGCGCTCCAGGTGCATAACGACTACGAGCGTTTTATCCCCGAACTCTTTGCCTGCAACGTCTTCAGTGTCGCCACCGAAGGCAAGGATCTCCGCTACAGCTCGATCCACATGCCAGTCGAACTCTGGGGACCGTGGCGACCCGATGATGCCAACGCGCCTGACGGCCTAGTCGATGTGAAAAAGGCGGTGGCCTCGCTGCTGCGGCCCAGTGTGCTGCTCGATATACTCGCTAACTTCACGCTCTTTGCCACCGATAAAAAGAAACGCCGCATCAAAATCGTCTGTCGCTACCAACAATATGACGCCGGCAATCAGATTGTGCAGCGCGTCCTGGCTGGCCACCCCAAAAAGGGGCTGATCTGGCATTTTCAAGGCTCCGGCAAATCGCTGCTCATGGTCTTTGCTGCCCAGAAGCTGCGGATGCAGACCGGCCTCAAAAACCCGACCGTCATCATTGCCGTGGACCGTATTGACCTGGACGCCCAGATCAGCGCCACCTTTCATTCCTCCGACATTCCCAATCTGGTGAAGGCAGAAACCCGTGAGATTCTGGCGCAGTTGCTGCTGCAGGACACCCGTAAGATCATCATCACCACCATTCACAAATTCGGCGAGGTGGAAGGGCTGCTCAATGCGCGTGAGAACATCATCGTCTTTGCCGATGAAGCGCACCGCACCCAGGAAGGCAATCTGGGGATCAGGATGCGCGCCGCCCTGCCCCATGCCTTTTTCTTTGGCTTTACCGGCAC
>JADLFQ010000072.1 GCA_020845515.1 Anaerolineaceae bacterium
CCGGGGGGGGGCGGTTTGTTATGTTTGGGTTTTTGTGTGGGGGGGGGGGGGGGGGGGCTGCCGCGCGTGTTCTCAAAGCAAACTTTTTGCAAAATCCCGGCATGCTGGCGGCTTGCGGCGCGGGCGTTTTCTCTTTATTTTTGACGCTGTTCCAGTGGGTGATATTTCTCTTCCGCCTGCATGTCTTTGAACAACTCCCTGGCTGGTACTGGCCTATCATCGTCAAGCCGGATTTTCCCCGTCATGCTGTACTGTTTGGCGTGTTTTTAGTGTTTTCACTGCTGATTGTGTTCCTCTTCCGGCGGCGCCCACAGGCGGTTTTGCGAAATCTGCTGCTGATCAGTGTGCTGTTCATCGCCCTGCAATATGTTATCGGTTTTATGGAAGGGCGCGGGGCAGCTTCGCTGGCAGATCGTTTCTTTCTTTCCTATCACAGGGTTTATATTGAAGAAGCTTGCAACACCGCGCTCTCCGCACGTCAGGCCGTTGCCAATTATGAAAGTTTGTACCCTTCCATGTTCTTCCAAACCAAGCCTCCCGGCGTCTTGTGGGCGGCTTTTCAGATCAAACGAGCAGCCGCCCTGCCCGGCTTGTCCTCACTGCTTGAACGGCTATCCGTATCCTTGCCGCTCTCAGAAGACCTGCCCACGCTGGAATCCCCGGCCTGCCGGCACAGTATGGCGTTGGCGGTCTATACCTTTCCGCTGCTGGCTGCTGCCACCATTTGGATTATGCACTGGTTTTCCCGCCGGGTCATTGGGGGCAAGGAAGCCTGGCAGATTGGCGCTTACAGCGCTCTCCTGTTTGCGCTGGCGCCCAACATTGTGATGCTGGCGCTTTTCCCTGATCAGGTTTTTTACCCGTCCTTGTTTTTGCTGGCCGCAGGCGGCATCCTGGCTGCAATGCGGAAACAATCCTTCTTTGCCTGCTTGAGCATGGGGGCGGTGCTGTATGGGGTGATCTTCCTAAGCTTTTCCATGCTGCCTTTATTAGCCCTGCCGGTACTGTATTTTGCCTGCACCCGCTGGCTTGAAAAAAATCCGGCTTGTATTTGGCCAGCCTTTAAAAAGACTTTGCTGCCGGCGGGTCTGGGCGGGCTGCTGTCGCTGCTGGCGTTTCGGCTTTTTCTGAATTATGATATTTTCACGCGCTACCAGCAGATGATGGCAACCCGCATCGAAGGGGATTTTTACACCCGGCTGGATATTCCCTTGACGGGTGAGGCGGTGTGGTTTGAAAAAGTTCGTCAGGCATGGCAGGCCGCGCTGTTGAATAATATTGAGCTGGCTGCCGCAATTGGGTTTCCGACTTTTATTTTCTTTGGCATCATGGGTGTGCGCAGCTTGGTGCGGGTCCTCCGCCGCATGCCGGATGAAAGTGCGGCGATTAACGCCAGCCTGTTTTTGGCATACGCGGCATTGAACGCGCTGCGCGTTGTATTGGGCGAAGCGGCGCGACTGTGGATGTTCTGGGTGCCTGTCATGGCGCTGTTGGCAGTGCAGTTCCTGCTGCCAGCCACCCGCCGCAGCCGCTGGTTTATGCCGCTGTTCATTGCCATTCAATTTGTCACCTTATTCCTCACCTACCAGTTTCAAGATTTCTGGATGCCGCAGTTGCTGCCCTGAACCCCAAATTGCCCAAACGATCAACCCGGCCATGCCCTGGCAGACTCTGCCGGCGGGCTTCATCTTTTATTCGGGGGCAAATGGTGAATCTCCCCGCAAGTTTGGCGTATTGGCCTGGCGCACCCGACTCACCCCGCATTTTCTCCCGATGACCCTCCGGCTGTTTGAGAAATGGTGGGGAAATGCCGAAGATTTGAGGATCACATAAAAAGTCTTGTATTATGGGTTTGCAAAACGTTGGTTGCAAAATGCAGCTCTTTGTGCTAAACCAATAAGGAAATGGAGACCTCTTTGGTGCAGACCGGGATATATTTTCGCTGGTTCGGCGTAGCAGGTTTTGAAGTTCAGGCTGCCGGGCATACCCTGCTGGTAGACCCTTTTTTTACCCGCCCCCGTTCCGTAAAGTAATTATGGGCAGGGTGGCGCCGAATGAGGCGCTGGTGGCGCAATATATTTCAGGCGGCGATTATATTCTCGTCACCCATGCACATTACGATCACATCATGGACGTGCCCCCTGCGGCGGAAAAAACCGGCGCGGTGGTGTTGGGCTCTGCCAATACTTGCGCGCTTTTGGAAATCTGCGGCCTCCCGCCGGAACGCCTGCAAACTATTTGCGCCGGCGACCGCGTTGAGTTGGGGCCTTTTCAGGTCGAGGTGTTTTCTTCACAGCATATTCGCATGCCGGCTATCTACCGCCCGGGGCCGCTGCGTGCTTTGCTCCGGCCGCCGCTGCGCTTGCGCGACTACCGCATGGATGTGAGTTTCTCATTCCGAATTGAAGTTGATGGGCTGCACATCCTGTTGTGGGGTGGGCAGGACGTTGATGGCGCACAGCCGGCTGATGTCTTGCTGACGTATTTTATGTCCAACCCCTCTTTTTACCGAGAGTTGATGAGGAAAGTGCGCCCTGCGCTGGCAGTTCCGCTGCACTGGGACAACCTCTTCCGCCCGCTGACGCGCCCGCTGCGCCCCTCCTGGAGACCGCCCAGGCTGGGGTTTCCTATGTGGCTGCGCGCCCGCCCGCAGGAATTTGCGCGGATGGTCGCCCGCAGCTCTGTTCGCGCGCAGGTGTTGATTCCGACAATTTTTCAATCCTATGATTTTGCGGCAATTGTGCGCCGCAATGAAGAAGGAAACGGCGCAGAGAAAGCGCTTGATGGAGGGTAAGATGATGGATGTTAAAAAACTCCCTGCCGGGGTGAGGATTGGCGCGGTGCACCTGACCGCCCCTGGTTTGGAACGTTCCATACGATTTTATCGGGATAAGCTGGGCATGCGCCTGATCCGCGAGACCTCCGGCGGCGAAGCCTGGCTGGGAACGGGAGGTGAGGCGTTGGTCGTTCTGCACGAGAACCCGACTGCGCGCAGAGCGCGGGGCACAACCGGTCTGTATCATTTTGCGGTTTTGCTGCCTTCACGCCAAGACCTCGCGCTGGTGTTGGTGCACCTCAGTGAACAGGATGTTTCCCTGCAAGGGGTGGGTGATCACGGCGTCAGCGAAGCGCTTTATCTGGCGGACATGGACGGCAACGGCATTGAACTGTACGCGGACCGCCCGCGGGCGGCCTGGCCGCGCGACGGGCATGGCGACCTTCGGATGGTCACTGATCCGGTGGATATTGACGGCCTGATCGCCGAGCTGGGGGAAACACCTCCTCCCTGGCAGGGGCTGCCCGCCGCGACGCGTATCGGACATATTCACCTTCAGGTTGCCAACCTTCCGGCTGCAGAAGCTTTTTATAGCGGTATAGTCGGACTCGACCTGGTGCAGCGGCTGGGCGCTTCGGCGGCCTTCTTTTCAGTTGGAGGCTACCATCATCATGTGGCGGTCAACACCTGGGCGGGTGTTGGCGCGCCGCCCCCGCCGCCGGACAGCACCGGTTTGTGCTGGTTTGAACTGCACCTGCCGGATGCAGAGGCGCTTTCGCAAGTACGGGAGCGCATCGAACAGGCTGGTTTGCCGCTGCAAGAGCAAGAGGGCGGCTGGCTTGTCCGTGACCCTTCACAAAACGGGGTGTTATTAACAACCGCGTAGCAATCCAGATATAATATTGCTATGGGACGTTTTGCAGACCTACGCATGGATTCCAGTTACCGGCAGGCTTTCTGGATGCAAAATGTCGGCTTGGTGCAGTCTTTGCTGGCGGATGTTAACGCTGATCTGATGGACAACCAGGGCATGGTCTCTGCGGATGTGCAGTCTTCCCAAGATAGTGCCTTTCCCCATCTCACTCCTCCCAGCCTCAGCCTGACTTTTCACCATCCCAAGGGGACGCCCGGTTCGATCTCTGTGTGCGTTGCCCCGGACGGCGCTGCGCTGCGGCTGCGCGCCGCGGTGCGCGAATCGGCTGTCTTATGGCGGGATGTGTCAGAGAACGAACTTGAAGCCGCGATGCGTTCGGCGCTGGCCTGGCTGATTGATCAGGGTGTGCTTGAGTCGTGGCTGCGGTGATTGGAGTGACTGGATTCAGATTATGCTCACCCTTTTATCGGTTGACCTCAAGTTTGCAGTTGTTGGAATGAGTAGGCCCCTTAAATGTCTCAAATTTTAATCCTGGATAATGATTCATCCGATCAGCAAATTCTTTCATCAATGCTCATAAAAAACGGCTATGAAGTGATCGGGTGTGAAGATTTTGAAAATACAATAGCAGATGTTTTGAGTTTTGCCCTTTCTCCTGATTTAATCTTACTGGCTGCCTCATCTTCTCATTGGGATGCTTATGAGCTTTGTCGTCAGATAAAGTCTCAAAGAGGTGCTGGCAGTATTCCAGTCATTTTGATTTATCCATCGAAAACAGACAGCTTTATTGAACAAGGTTTTGAAGCAGGTGCGGTTGATTACCTTGTGAAGCCATTTATTCGGCAAGAAGTGCTGGCGCGATTGCAAGCCTGTATTGCTTTGAATGAACTGGATTGTGGTTCCTTTAATACAGTAAAGAACAGCTTGAGTCACCAGGATGTGGTCGAACATCAAGATGTACTTGAAGAATTGATCCAGAAACGCACCACTGAGCTTATAGAAGTCAATCGGACGCTTGGAGCGCAGATTGCTGAACGACAGCGAGTAGAACAAGAGTTACAAGAACAACGTTCGTTCCTCCGGCTGATTATTGATACCATTCCTTTTTACATTTTTGCCAGAGACCGCCAGGGTGTGTTCACGCTTGTCAACGAGGCGGTTGCCGGTATTTACAATACGACGGTTGAGAAGATCGTAGGGCAGAATTATGCTGATTTCAATCCTGATGGCGATCAAGTAGAACGTTTTCGTCGTCAGGACCTTCAGATCCTGGATAATCTTCATGAAATTCGCGTAAATGAAGAGCATTTTACTTTTAATGTGGTTCAGAAGACCCGCTGGCTGCAAATTGTAAAGCGCCCTATCATCGCCCCAGATGGGCAAGCAAACCAAGTACTGGCTGTGATGGCAGACATCACAGAGTTAAAAGAAACCGAGCTGGCACTTCGGGAAAGTGAGGAACGTTTCAGGCTGGCATTTGAAGGCGGCCCACTGGGCATGTTTCTGGTGGATAAAGACTTAAGGTTGTTCAAGGTTAATCAATCGCTTTGTGAGATGTTGGGGTACGATGAACAGGAAATAACTGGGGATTCCGTATTAGACCTGTCTTTACCGGAAGATGTCGAGGGAGACCGACAAGCAATACAGGAATTGCTGGATGGGCAACGGGAAGAAATTAATACCGAAAAACGTTATCTTTCCAGACAGGGTGAGATTATTTGGGCAAACTTTACCGCGAAGCTGATCCGTAATACGGACGGCGCGCCGCTGTATGTGCTCGGTATGGTGGTGGATATTACCCCCCGAAAACATACGGAAGAAGAACTGCAAAAGCACCGTGAACATCTTGAGGCGCTGGTTGAACAGAGGACGCAGGAGTTATCCATCCGAAATCAAGAGCTTGAAATGGAAATCCTGGAGCGGAAAAAGGCAGAGCTGGCTGAGCGGGAGCAGCGTGCTTTGGCGGAAGCATTAAGTGACACCGCAGCCCGACTTAACAGTACGTTGGATTTAGATCATTTACTGGATCTAATTCTTGCAAATATTGAGCAGGTGGCGCCGCATGATGCGGCCCAGGTCCTCTTGGTGGAGCAGGATATTGTGCGGGTTGTGCGGCAGAAAAAATATTTCGAAGACGAAAAAGCGGAATCGGCTCTCCCGACAAGTTTTTCATTGGATGAGTTTCATGATCTTCAAGAGATGGTCAGAAGCGGCAATCCTTATGCTGCGCCAAATGTCATCAACGTGTCCAGGCATATCATGCCAATGAGGATGAAATGGGTGCATTCCTATGTGGGAGCGCCCATGAAATTTGGCAACAAGATCATTGGTTTTTTGTGTTTGTTTAGCTCCAAACCGGAATTTCTAGGACCAAAGCATGGTGAGAACTTACAAGCCTTTGCAAATCAGGCTTCCATTGCTATTCGGAATGCGGGATTGTATGAGCAGCAACGCGAACTGGCAGCTTTGGAAGAAAGGCAACGCCTGGCTCGCGAGATGCACGATGCGGTCAGTCAAATTTTGTTCTCGGCTTGCTTGAAAGCTGAGACGCTGTCAATTTTGTGGAAGCGGGACCCGGATCGGGCTTTGCAAAGCCTGTCGGATTTATATCGTCTTAATCGGGGAGCGCTTGCCGAAATGAGGAACTTGCTGGTTGAGCTTCGCCCGCAAGCCCTCATCAGCGCTGATTTGGGCGATTTGATCCGTCAACTGGCAGATAGTGTTGCAGGCCGTACTCGTATAGATACAACAGTTCATGTTGAAGGCAGGAACCCGCTGCCTGCGGAAGTTCAAATTGCTTTTTTCCGTATTGCACAAGAAGCGCTTAATAATATTGAAAAACATGCCTGTGCCTCCCAGGCGCAGATTACACTGGACAATCAAGGTGAAAGCGTTTTTCTTCGAATAGTGGATAATGGTTGTGGTTTTGACCGTGATCAGTTGCAGTCCGAGCGTCTGGGAATGAATATTATGCTTGAGAGGGCTGAAGCTATCCATGCAAAGTTAAACGTCAAAAGTCAGTTGGGAGAAGGCACCCTCATAGAGATTCTATGGAAAAATATTTCTCCGACAGAGGGTGGGGAGTGATGGTGGTGGAACAATATCCCATTCGAGTATTGATTGTAGATGACCATTTGATGGTTCGTCATGGTTTGGTTGATTTCATTGATGTGTTTGACGATCTGGAATTGGTGGGGCAAGCAGCTAATGGCGAAGAGGCCATCCGGCTTTGCCAAACTCTTCAACCGGATATAGTTTTAATGGATTTGGTGATGCCGGTAATGGATGGGATCACTGCAACCAAAAAAATCATCCAGCAATTCCCAAAGGTTCGAGTGATTGCATTAACCACCTTTCAGGATGATCAACTGGTCAAAGAGGCTTTGGAAGCCGGTGCAACGAGTTTTTTACACAAGAATATCAGTGTTTATGAATTGGGAGACGCCATCCGCAAAGCATTTAAAGGCCAGCCTGCTCTCTCTCCCGAAGCGACTCGTTCTTTGATCGGCACCATGACAAAAGGGTATCTGTTCGAGGTATCCTTCACGCCCCGCGAACGTGAAGTTTTGGGCTATATGGTTGCTGGGTACAGCAATCCAAAGATTGCGAGCGAGTTAAGTTTATCCCTCCCGACGGTTAAAACCCATGTCAGCAATATTCTTTCCAAATTGGGGGTAAGCAGCCGTACAGAGGCAGTTGCCCTGGCGTTAAAACATAAGCTGATTTCCTGAGCCTGGCTCATACCATCGGCTGATATAAATTTCATACCATCGTTTCCTGCCACCTCCCGATATCATCGGGAGGTTTATTCTTTAAAATTGAGGCAAATGGTGACCATTCTCAAGAAATCGAGATTCTGTGACTGATTTGGCCGTGATAAGGTTGCTGCTTGTTGTTGACCATTTTCTGGTAAGACAAGAGCTTGCAGCTTTTCTTGACATTCAAGAAGGTCTGAAAGTGGTGGGGCAGACGGATAACGGCGCCGAGGCATTAGAATTGCTCTCGAAGCTCAAGCCCGATGTTGTGGTGATAGACCTTAAATTGCCGGGCATGGATGGAGTTGCCACTGGACAAGCGATCTTACGGCAATCGGCCTCCACCAGGGTTGTGTTGCTCACGAACCTGGAAGACGAAGAACGTTATGTTGAAGCGCTGCGAACAAAGGCGTTCGTATGTCTGCCCAAGTACGGTGGCAGGGATTTACTTAAAGCCATTCGTTCTGATGCTGATTACGACCTGGTGGGTGATCGGAAGGGAATGTAATTCCAAATAAGATTGATATTCTTAATAAGGAGAGAGAATTATGATGGATGACGAATACGTTGAAGTGAGTTTTGAGGAAGAGGTTGGTTATGATGTGATTGCAAAGGTCGTCAGCCAAACGGGACGCTGCGCGGCCGGATATCAAGTGGGAGACGAGATCGCCTTTTGCGGCCAATCCATTGATGGCAAAATATGCACAATTGCACTCTATGCCCTCCTGCCGCGTGTTTTCGCGCTTAAGTATGGCGCCGAATTTCCCTGGGCGAAGGACAAGGATGTCTCTCATCATGCCTGCCCCGATCCGAAAAATCCAGTTGTTTTTGAAATTCGCCGCTACCGCGAAGGAAGACCAAAGTAAATGCAAAAACACCCCACGCTTTTTCTCACCCATCGCGCTCTCGTTCATCAAAAGACTGCCCTTGAAGCAGCCCCGGCGGAGTTGGATGTGACGATCAAGCGCAGCCCAACCAAGGAAGAGGTCATCGAACTGCTGCCGGAAGTGGAATTTCTAATCACTGAACGAACCGGTGTGATTGATGCAGATATGATGGCTGCCGGCAAAAGACTTCGACTTGTTCAACGGCTGGGATCACAGGTTCATGATATTGACTTGGAAGCTGCCCGGCTTGCGGGCATTCCGGTTTGCTTCAGGCCGGTTTACACAGCAGTTACCGTTGCAGAGCACATGTTAATGCAAATGCTCTCGCTTGCCAAACGAGCCCGTGAAATGATGCATATCAGCGCCGAGGCGAAAAATTGGGGTGTTCCCTCTGTGAAATGTGATGAGGATCATTTTGTGATCAATTGGTCAAGACGTGAGGGGATATGGAACATTTATCGGCGGACAGTTGGAATTGTGGGTTTTGGGGAAATTGGAACTGAACTTTCCCGCAGGCTGCAGAATTTTGATTGCACTGTTCTCTACTATAAAAGATCTCAATTGCCTCCCAAGGCGGAATCTCAGTTAAAAATTCGTTATACGCCATTGGATGAACTGCTGTCTTTGAGCGATTATGTATGTTCGCTCCTGCCATTTTCGGCAGATACAGAGAAAAGCATTAACGGGGACTTTGTCGCCAGAATGAAGCCCGGCGCTTGTCTTGTGCATTGCGGAGCCAGTGGTATTTTGGATGAAGAGGCGGTTGCAAAGGCATTGGAAACCGGCAAGCTGTACGGTCTGGCCACCGACGCCTATGCATGGGAGCCGATTCGCCCTGACAACCCGCTGTTGCCTCTGGCGCACCAGCCAGATGCCAATATTCTTCTTACTCCGCATACGGCGGTTGGCGATATCAATCCCCGTGTCAATTGGAGACAGGAAGAGTATGAAAACCTTCTGAATTTGCTTTACAATCGCCCGTTACTGTACCGCCTTGTCTGATCATTCTCGTTTTTAGCATTCCCGGCATCGGATTTATTGTGAGCAGAAAGGAGAAGATTATTAAATAATGCATGCATGACAAATTTGTTTTGTTAAATAAGTTAACCTAAATGTATAAAGGAGAATTGAGAAATGTCGAAACAGTATAAGATTTTCATGATTTTTAGTATGCTTGTGGTAGTCGCGATGATGGCGGCTGCATGCGGACCGGCTGCGCCGGCAACGCAAGAGGCACCGGCGGCAGCTCCGACAAAAGCTGAAGCGCCAACTGCTGAACAGCCTGCTGCCGAACCCACTCTTCCCGAGGTTGAAAAACCTACCAGCGTGACCCTGTGGACGCAGCTTAATACTGACACCCCAGCCTCTGCCCGGGATAAGATCTTCGCAGCCATGCTCCCTGATATTGAGAAAGCAACGGGCATGAAAGTGCAGAATATCAACCAGCCCTATGACCAATTAGATGCCAAATTGAACCTGGCTGTCCAAGCGGGTGGTGATGTCCCCGATATTTTTGAGGTCAACACGAATACATTTGGTTTCCATTATGCCAATGGTAATTTGCAGGATATTACGGAGTATGTTAAATCTGCACCTTGGTACGACCAGCTTACACCCAATGCTCTACAAAACTGCACAGGGCCGGACGGTAAGATCTACTGTGTGCCGGCAATGTTGCGTACAAATCTTATTTACTACTATCCGGAATTGTTTCCCAACGGTTACCCAAAAACCACCGATGAGTTGTTGGCCGATGCTCCGCGCTTGAAGAAAGAAGGTTATTTCGCGATCACCGGCAAAATATCTGAGGTTTTTGGCGCACAGTTTAGCCTGTACCCTCTGGTGAAGTCTTTTGGCGGCAGTTTTGCGGATGCTGACGGTAAGATTGTTTGGGCTTCACCGGAAACTGTTAAAGTGGTGGAGTTCTTTCGTGAGTTAGTTGCCCAAGGCTATGCCCCTGAATCCATTGCCGCAGCCGGTTTTGATAACCAAACACCTTTCATGACGGGTAAAGCAGGCAGTTTTATGGCCGGTTCCTGGTCATATGCTTTTCTGAATCCCCTTGAAACTCCCGGCGGTCAGAAATTTGACGATGGTGCAGCTTCCATCGAAAATGCTCTCAATGCGGGCGTTTTAGAAATTGCCCCTCCATTGGCTGCCCCTGGAAAAGGTTCCGTTTCCGTTTCGGATGCACGTGCCTGGGGTATTCCGCTTGGCGTAGAGAATATTGAGGCAGCAAAGGCGTATATTAATTTTGTGATGACTGCCAAACCGAATGCTGATCTGGCTTATATGTTTGGGTGTGTACCAACGGTCGCTGAAGCATTAAAAGATCCCCGTTATGCAGAAAGTAAATATTGGACAGGTGTCCGCAGTGTGCTGGAAGGTTCGATCCCCATGGATCCGATCACTGACAATTATGACCAAATCGTGTTAAAGTTTGCAGATACGGTCGTTACGCTTGTTCTAAATCCGGACGCGGATATTTTGGCAGGTTTACAAAAAGCTCAAGAAGAGATGAATAATCTGAAATAACCTCGGTAAGATTGAGGCGGGATATGTGGTTGTTCGGACGGCTGAGCTATCCGGCCGTCCGAACACATCAGAGGAATGGGAGATTTTTGGATGGTCTCAAACGATACTATAAACCCCTTGGTGAGTTTGAAGAGGAAAAGTTATTTACGTAAACCGTTGTGGCTTCTATCTCCAGCTTTAATAACACTTTTGGTAATACAGATTTATCCGACCTTGTATTCTTATTACTTGAGTCTCGGAAGAATCAAGGGTGGAAAATATACGTTCGTCGGCCTAAGAAATTATGCGCGTATTCTCCAAAATTCAGATTTTTATCAATCTCTAAGTAAAACAGCCGTATATACCCTTTTCTTTCTTATTATCTGTATTGGTTTTGGCCTGATTCTGGCGTTACTCTTTAACCGCCGCAATCGGTTGACGCCGCTCTATATGGCTTGTATTTTCATCCCTTCCATTCTTTCCGAAGTGGTTAGTGGGACGATGTGGAGTTGGATGTTTCAGCAGACTTATGGCATTATCCAGGTTGCTCTCAATCCATTTATTAACAATTTTTCTCTGCTTTCCCGACCGGCAGGGGCGATGGCTATCGTGATTGCAGCGTCCATCTGGAAGCATCTTTCCTTTACTTCACTGCTCTTTCTTGGTGCGCTTCAAACGGTACCGAGGGAAGTATATGAATCGGCAGCGTTAGATGGTGCAACATCCTGGAAGTCTTTTTGGAAGATTACGATGCCAATTATTCGTCCAACGATGTTGGTCGCAATTTTATTAACCTCTATTCGGGGAATTAACGCGTTGGGTCTTATCCTTGCGACAACCAAAGGAGGGCCTGGCGCAGCGACGATGACCACGGCGGTTTATCTGTACCGTACAGCCTGGCAGTTTGGTGATTTTGGAATGGCTGCCGCTCTTTCTGTGGTTATGTTTGTGATTAATGTAATTCTGGCAGTCGTCTATATTCGGTTGTTACGCAAGTAAAGGATAGCTGACTATGGTTCGCTCAAAGTATCAAAAGGTCTTTGACAATATTGTAACGCATGGCGTCCTTGGTTTTTTTAGTATTTTCATGCTATTTCCTGTCATTTACTCCCTGATGACCTCACTTAAAAACAAGGGGGATGTTCTTACTTTGCCTCCGACCTTTTTCCCTCCGGAGTGGACATTGGAAGGTTATCAGATTGTCTTGAAAAGCGATTTGATTCGCTATTATTTGCCAAACTCAGCGATCAATTCTTTTGTGGCAGCGATTATTACGGTTGTATTTGCCACGCTGGCAAGTTATGTGTTCTCCCGCTTTAAGTTTCGCGGAAGTCGTTTGCTGGAATTATCAATCCTCGGCCTTTTTATGATCCCCGGATTGACTAATTTAGTGTCTTATTATCGGCTGGCGACTGATTTAGGTCTTTTGAACACCCATACTGTCATGATTATGGTGTATACAGCGGCTGAGTTGCCTTTTGCAATATGGATTTTACGTGCTTTCTTTGATGCCATCCCCATCGAGCTTGAAGAAGCTGCGCAGATAGATGGATGTACCAGTTTGCAAATTCTATGGAATGTGACTCTTCCTCTTGCAATTCCAGGATTGTTTACAGCATTTCTATTGATTATGGTCTATCTTTGGAATGAGTTCTTGTTTGCTGTTGTATTGCTTTCTAATAACTCTGCTCGTACAGCGCCAGTTGGGCTGTATGAATTTCAGACCACCTTTGATATTGCTTATCACGCGTTAAATGCGGCCAGTATTGTCATCCTGTTGCCAATGGTCATTCTCTTCATTCTGGGACGAAAAGTATTTTTCAGCGCCATGATGGAAGGCGCACTTAAAGGTTAATGAAATTCAAAAACACGCAAGGAGAAAAAATGATCTTCGATAATGTAACCATTTTAACCATGGATCCGCAGCGGAGGATTATTTTAAATGGTGCTGTTGTGGTATCCGGCAGGAAAATTGTGGCTGTTGGGAAAAGCAAAGAGATCGTCGAGAAGTTCCCGGAAAAACGCCGTATCAATGGCAATGGCAATATTTTATTGCCGGGTTTATATAACACGCATGTTCACATGGCGCAGTGTATGCTGCGCGGGATTTCAGAAGGCAAACCCTTGGACAGTTTAAGTAACTGGCTTTCCCAGCGCACCTGGCCGCTGCAAGGCTCCTACACGGAAGAAGACGGCCGCGCCAGCGCCTCGCTATGTATCCTGGAGATGTTAAAGGCCGGTACGACCGGATTTGTGGAATGCTTGCTGGCTGGCGTATATGGCTTTGACGGCATTGCTGAAGTTTGTATTGATTCGGGGATTCGAGCTGCCCTTGGCAGGATAGCAATGGACATCTCGCCGGAAACCAAAGAAAAACTGGGTATGCACCCAGGAATGTATGAGACGCGCGAACAGTGTTTGACGGGCGCCATTCAGGCCTATGACCGTTGGAATAACGCCGGTGATGGACGCCTTCAAGTTTGGTTTGGCTGTCGTTCTGTAAGTGATGGACATGACCCTTCCCTTTTTGATGAGGTGGGAAGGTTGGCGCGCGAGCGAAACATGGGTATTACCATTCATCTTTCCGAGCAGGAATCCGATATTCAACTTGCTCACAAACTTGGTTTCCGCTCGTTAACTGAGTTTGCCCACACGCACGGCATTCTGGGGCCTCGTACAGTTTTGGCGCATTATTGCGCCTCCACAGAACATGAATGGGAACTGGCGGCACGAACTGGAACCAGCATTTCTCATAATCCTGCCAATAACTCTACTGCGGGGTGGACGCCCGCGCCGGTGGTGGAGATGATGGCCGCCGGCGTGAATGTTGCATTGGGCTGCGATGGCGCACCTTCAAACAGCAATATGGATGTCCTGCGGGATATGCGCATTGCCTGTCACTCTGCCCGCGTGTCCCACCATACACGCAATGTGATGCCCAGCGAGACGGTTCTTGAGATGGCGACCATAAACGGCGCACGTGCGCTTGGGATTGAAGATCAAACCGGATCTATCGAGGTGGGGAAATGCGCTGATTTCATTATCATCAATACAGATTCTCCTAATCTCACCCCTGTCTGGAACCCGGTGTCCAGTGTTGTGTTTGCTGCTCAGGGGAGCGATGTGGATACGGTGGTGATTGATGGGCGCATCATTATGCAAGGCCGTAAAATGCTGACAATGGATGAGGGGGCAATTTTGGAGGATGTGCGTAAACGCTACCAGGAAGTGGCAAAAAGAGCAAATGTTTCAGGTATTGCGCCGAGGTGGCCAATTACTTAACCGGGCCGCACCCTTTCCTGATATATTTCTATTACTGGATGGTGAAGATGGGAGATGTTTATACACACTCCCATCTTTGCGCTTTTAAATACGGCAGGGGTGATACCCCTTAGGGGACTCCTGAGAACGCTTTGGCAGGAACCTTCCCTTTAAAACGAACGTCTTGACTCTATGACGATGCTTGACACTTCTACAAGCAGAGAGTAACCTTGCATTAGAACGCCAACCCGGAATTCACACCCTTTCTTTTGACCGGTTTATAAACGATTCTGAGGAAACGGGTAATTTGTATAATTTAGAGAATGCACTTACCCTCAAGGTGACACATGAAAATAAAAATCTCAACCCTTCTCCTTTGCAGTGCGTTGTTCATACTCTTTCTGGCGAGCTGTGGCGGGCCTGAAACGCCGGTGACTCCCACAAAAACCGCGCTTCCCTCGCAGGCCGAGCTGCCCGAGCCGACCCAGGCTGCCGCCCAACTTGCCAGCCTGTTGAAAGCACCGCAAGAACTGCCGCCGGCTGTGGTGGCGTACCGTCCGACTGCGGGTGAGGATGCCGCGCTGGACGGCGTGGTGGAGATTCTGTTTGACCAGCCTATGCAGCGTGCCAGTGTGGAAAGCGCCTTCCAGATGACCGCGCCGGATGGCAAACCAGTGGAGGGGAAGTTCCTATGGTCTGGCGCGGAGAGCGTGCGTTTCCGCCCGGCTGCCGCGCTCCAACCGGGCAGTAATTATGAAGTCCGCGTGGCGGGAGACGCTGCTGCCGAGAGCAGCGCAGTGTTGGGTGGTGATGTTACTTTTACGGTGCACACGCTTGCTCCGCTACAGGTTGTGCGCGCCTTTCCGGCGGATGGCGCTGACCAGGTGGAGGTTACCAGTCAAATTACGGTGGTCTTCAACCGCCCGGTTGTTCCGTTGGGCATCGCGGAGGAACAGGCTGGTTTGCCGCAGCCGTTGGAGTTCACCCCGCCGGTCAGCGGGGAAGGGGAGTGGGTCAGCACTTCGGTGTACGTTTTTACGCCCGAACAGCCACTGCAAACAGGGACGCGCTATACCGCTGCTGTGCCGGGCGGTCTGGCGGATGCCACCACCAAGCCCGAAGCCACCCTGCAACAGACTTTCCGCTGGCAATTTACCACACTGCCGCCGAGCGTTGCTGAAATTCAGGTTGGAAATACCACCATTCTGCCAGGGCAGGACTTTACCCCCACGAATGTACCTTTAATTCCAGAGATTGTCTTTCGCTTCGGTCAACAAATGGACACCGCCAGTGTGAACAATTCACTCTATCTGCAAGTAATGGACGGTGCCATGATTCCTCTGCGCTACCGCTGGGACACCGCCGCGAAGGAGGTGACCGTCGCGCCACTTAAAGTGCTGAAGATGGACACTGTCTATCTCTTTGGGATTCGCGGAAGCGCCCAGGCTGTTGATGGCGGCGCGTTGGGCCAGGATTGGATACTCTCGCTGATGACTATTCCACGGCCTGAGATTGACTTCATGGGATCGGGCAGCTACTACCGAGACCACAGCTCGCAGCAGTTCATCCTCGATTTTGTTTCGCCGATGGATATTAAAACCGTGGAAAGCCGGGTGGTATTTTCCCCTGCTGTCAAGGATCTCCGTTGGTTCTATGATGGCGACAACTATACCTTCACGTTCTATGGGTTGGAGCCTTCTACAGAATATACCGTTACAGCTTTGGCCGGGATGCGCGATATTTACGGCAATGCCATCAACCAGAGCGCTTCTGAAGCCGTTATAACTGAAGCACTGGCGCCTTCCGCTTTTCTTGAAATGTATTACGCCGAGTCTCTCTTCCGTACCGGCAGTGATCATGAATTTTACGTCCGATACACCAATGTTGAATCGCTCGATTTCAAGCTCTTTAAAATCCCGGAAAAAGAGTTTATCGGCTATGAAGAGAACGGTCTTCAAATTGACAAAATCCGACCCCGGACGGATAATGCTGTCTGGTCTCATCATGAGGTCAACAATGCGGGCTTGAACAAGACCGCCCTGAAGAAAATATCGCTGGCCGGCGCGGATGGCAAACAGCTCGCGCCGGGTTTTTACCTGCTCACCATGGATACACCGGACGTGACGCATACAGGCAGCATTTTAGATGCGCGGCTGCTGATTGTCGCCTCAGCCCATCTGACCTTTAAGGAATCGAATGCCAACGGCCTGCTCTGGCTGACTGATCTCGGCAGCGGCAAGCCCATACCCGGCGCGGCGCTTAAGGTGGTGGACGCCAAACAAAAGGTGGTTGCTGAAGGTAAGACCGGCGCGGATGGTTTGTTGAAGTTTGACCTGCCGGAGCAGGGGGATGAGTACGACCGCCCCACTCTGTTTGCACTGTCTACAGACGAAAATCATTTTGCCTTTACCGGCGAGAACATGTTCAGCGGCGTTTCACCTGAGGATTTTGGCATCTGGTCCTCCTATTACAGCCTGCCACAGGATGCGGTTGCGTACCTGTACACTGAACGCCCGCTGTATCGCCCCGGACAGCCGGTTTACTTCAAGGGTATTGTGCGCCTTGATAACGATCTGGCGTACCAGCTCCCGACCGAATCAATGGTCGAGGTGGTCATTCACAGTTATGAAGAAGAGGTTTACCGCGAGGAACTGCCGCTCTCCGATTTTGGCTCCTTTGACGGCAAGCTCATGCTTGACAAGAACGCAGCGCTGGGCAGCTACACGATTGAAGCGTACTTTCCGGGTACGGAGCAGGTGTTGGGGACAGTCTATTTCACTGTGGCTGAGTACCGCAAACCGGAATTTATTGTTGACGTTGCTGCGGCGCCTCGGAACGTGCAGATGGGTGGCAGCTTCGAGGCGGCTCTTTCCGCTGAGTACTATTCCGGCGGACCTTTGGCTGGCGCTGAAGTCAGTTGGGATTTGCAATCCAACCCCACTTCCTTTAACCCACCGGAGGAATTCAGCGGGTACAGCTTTACCGACGAGACCCTCTGGGAGGATGAGGGGGTGGAGCAATCTTACGCGTCGCGCGAAGTTGCCCAGGGCAAGGCTGTAACCGGTGAGGACGGCAAGCTGACCCTGACGCTGCCTGCCGATCCGCAGCCGGTTGACCCGACCCGCCAGTTGTCCCTTAATGTCACGATTACCGACTTTTCCGGAACATCCGTCAGCGGACAGGCGACGCTCACCGCACACCGCAGCCAGGTGTATGCCGGTGTGCGGCCTGAGAGCTATGTCGGTTCCGCCGGTGAAGAACAGCGCTTTGAGCTGGCCGCGCTGGATTGGGACGGCAACCCACAGGCAGGCCAGAAGCTGGATGTGGTCATCAGTGAGCGGGAGTGGTTCAGCGTGCAGGAGCAGGATGTGCGCGGTGTGCTGCGCTGGGTCTCCACTGTCAAGGATACCCCCGTGGAGCGTTTAATCGGGATCACAACCGGGGAAGATGGCAAAGCAATCGCTGCTTTCATTCCGGCGAAGGGCGGTTTATACCGCGCCCGGGTGACTACTTATGATAAAAATGGCAAACCTGCCAGCGCGACAACCTCGCTGTGGATCTCCGGCGCCGGATATATCCCCTGGCGGCAGAGCAACGACCGCACTTTTCAACTGGTGACCGACCGCAGTACCTATGAGCCCGGTGACCAAGCCGAGATTTTGATCGCATCGCCTTTCCAGGGTGAGGTCTATGCCCTTGTTACGGTGGAACGCGGATTAATCCGGCAGGAAGAAGTTATCAAGCTTGTCAGCAACAGCACCGTTTACCGCCTGCCGGTGAGCGCGGATATGGCGCCTGTGGTGTATGTTTCGGTGACGGCCATTAAAGGGGTTGACGATACGAGCCCGCGCCCCGACTTCAAGGTTGGTATGGCGCGCCTGGATGTTTCCACCGAGCAGCAGCAACTTAAGGTGGAGGTTGAACCCGACCGGACAGAAGCCGCCCCGGGCGAGCAGGTGGGTTACACCGTCAAAGTCAGCGATTCTGCGGGCAAACCGGCGCTGGCGGAGGTTTCGCTCGGCCTGACCGACCTGGCAGTCCTCAACATGAGCGACCCAAACACGGGCCCGATCCTGGATTATTTTTATAACCGTCGTGCTTTGCAGGTCCGCACAACGATGGCAATGGCCTTGAGTATTGAAGAATATAACGCGCAGTTGGGGGAACAAATTGCCACCGGTGAGACGGCTGGCAGCGGCGGCGGCAAGGGTGGGGGACTCCCCGGTGTGCCGGAAGTGCGCGGCAACTTTCCGGATACGGCCTTTTGGCGAGCAGATGTAGTCACCGACAAAAATGGGCAGGCTTCCATTTTGCTGACATTGCCCGATAACCTGACCACCTGGCGCATGGAGGCCCGCGCAATTACAGAAGAGACGCAGGCCGGGCAGAACACGGCAGACCTGGTCAGTACCCGCCCCTTGCTGGTGCGCCCGCAGACACCGCGCTTCTTCGTTAACGGCGATACGGTTACGCTTGGCGCCGGGGTGCACAATAACACTGGCGCTGATCTTACGGTGGAGGTTAAGCTGGAGGCGCAAGGTCTCAAACTGCTGGGGCCTGCCGTCCAGACGATTAACATTGAACAGGGCAAACAAGCTTATGCGAGTTGGAAGAGTGAGGTGCTGCCCAAGGCTGATCGTGTTGATCTGGTTTTCAGCGTGAGTGGCGGCGGCTATCAAGACGCCAGTAAACCCACGCTGGGCACGCTGGAAGGTCAGGGCATTCCGGTCTATCGCTATGAAGCGCCGGAGACTGTCTCGACCTCCGGCATGTTGGAAGAAGGCGGCGCGCGCGCCGAAGCGATACGCCTGCCAAAAGATATGGATATTATCGCCGGCGAATTGGATATCGAAGTCGCGCCCTCGCTGGCTGCCGGGATGCGTGCCGGTTTGGCTTATCTGGAGCATTACTCCTACGAGTGCACCGAACAGACTGTTTCGCGCTTTTTGCCCAACGTACTGACGACCAAGGCGATGCGCGCGGCCGGGGTGGAGGATGCGACATTGGATGATCACCTGCGTACGCAGGTGAACACCGCTTTGCAGCGGCTGTATAACCAGCAGAACGATGACGGCGGCTGGGGCTGGTGGAGCGGCAAGTCCAGCCATCCTCTCACCTCCGCCTATGTCGTTTTGGGGATGATCGAGGCGAAGGATATGGGCCATGCCATCAGTGATGAGGTCTTGCAGCGCGGCATGCTCTATTTGTACCGCCAGACGCGCCTGCTGCCAAATGATGAGCAGGTTTTTGCCCGCTACGGCAAGAACACCCAGGCTTTTTTGCTCTATGTTCTGGCGCGCGGCGGCGACCCGGCGATCAGCGAAACCGTGCGCTTGTACGAGAACTGGCAGTCGCTGGCGCTCGATGCACGCGCCTTTCTGACACGCGCGCTTTACGAGATTGACCCGCAGGATGCCCGCCTGAAGAGCCTGACGTCCGATCTGGTGGATCAGGCCAGCCTGTCTGCCAGCGGCGCACACTGGCAGGAAGAGCACCGCGATCCGTGGAATTGGGGCAGTGATACACGCACCACTGCGATTGTCCTGGATACCCTCCTGCAGCTCGACCCGAAAAACCCGCTGCTGCCGAATGCCGTGCGCTGGTTGATGAAAAATCGGGTGGAAGGGCGCTGGGGCAGTACGCAGGAGACTGCCTGGACGCTGATGGCGCTGACCGGTTGGATCTCGCAGACCGGAGAGCTGCGAGGCGCTTACAGCTACGCAGTTGGGCTGAACGAGTCACAGCTTGGTGAGGGGCAGGCTGCCCCGCAGACGATTGACGAGGTGCAAACTCTGCGCGTTGCCGTCTCCGACCTGCTGGCGGGGGAAGCCAACCGCCTGGTGTTTGCCCGCACAGAGGGACCCGGCACGCTGTACTACACCGCCAACCTGACACTGGCGTTACCGGTCGAACAAATTCAGGCGCTTGATAATGGGATCAGCATCTCGCGCCAGTACGTCGCCCTCGATGACGAAAAGACTCCCATAACCCAGGCGCGCCTGGGCGAAATCGTCCGCGGCCGCCTGACCATTGTTGTGCCGCAGGATACCCATTACCTGCTGGTGGAAGACCCGCTTCCGGCGGGGCTGGAGGCGGTGGATGCCTCTCTTAAGACCAGCCCGCAAGGCGAAGCACCCGAACGTTATGACTGGTCAAGCTTGTCTTCGTCCGGTTGGGGCTGGTGGTATTTTGATCATGTTGAGCTGCGCGACGAAAAGATAGCGCTCTCCGCCACGTATCTGCCGGCTGGAACCTATGTTTACACTTACCTGGCGCGCGCCGGAGCGGCGGGAAGCTTTCATGTCATCCCGCCCACCGCGCAGGAATTCTACTTCCCGGAGGTGTACGGGCGCGGCGCGGGCAGTCTGTTTGAAGTGCTGCCGTAATATAGCGGTTATCGGAGGTTTAACGGCGGGTTATCGGCGGGAATAATAGAATCGCGGGATTTTGTTGGAGGATGGGTTTCTGTGCTGCTCCGAAACCCATCCCCATATACAGGCTGGAGAAGATGTACTTCAGGTGCTTCCCCCCCTGATTGTGTTATACAGTATTTTCTTTACAAATCAAAATCGCCTGAGGACTCCGGCTGGTACAAAATTTCCTTGAGCAGCCATTTGTTTCGTCCCTCTGGCACCTGCCATTCAATGATATCCCCCACCCGGTAGCCTAAAACAACTGTGCCAATCGGCGCAAGCACCGAAACCTTATCCGTTAGGATGTCTGCATCCTGCGGGAATACCAGCGTAAAGATTTCTTCTTCCCCTGTTTCCATATCTACGAGAAGGATTTTGGAATTCATGGTAACCACATCCGGCGGCACTTCCCGCGAAGTGACACTTTCCGCGCGATCCAGTTCTGCGTTCAGGGCTTTGATATAGTTGCTGTTGCGATACTCCGATAGTTGGGCATCGCGGATTAATTCGCGCAGCCGCTCTTCGTCAAATTGGGTGATAAAAATCGTTCTTTGGTGACTCATGCCAGTTTCCTTGCCCAACCAGTTGGATAAATGGAGTAATTGGAGTATAGCACATCTTGGGATTTTTTTTCAAAAATTTTCAGTGCACTTCAAAAGTTATCCGTTCGCTCTCGACCCGCCCGCCGCCGGCGGTGACGCCGGAAACCCATACCGTGTGCATTCCGGTCGTCAGCGGCTGCCAGGTCTCAAAGGGTGCACTTTCCAGAACAGCGCCGGGTATGCCGTCAAAATAGAAGACGATCTGCCGCAGGGCCGGCGGTGCGGTGGCGCGCAGGCGAACTTGCTGCACCTCATGCGGCAGTTTGTCGGAGAGATAGAAGACGGAGTTGGGCGCGGGCGAGAGAATTTGCAAACCCTCCGGCTGGGAGTTTTCCATCACCCTGTCCATGGCGGCCCCTCTCACCAGGTCGCTCCACAGCGTCAATCCGTGGGCACGCCCCCAAGCTTCGGCTTGCGGGGGCAGGTCCAAGACCGTAATCGTTTTTCTTAATTCCGGCGGGGCGGCCTCATCTTCCAACTGCCCACTGGCTTTGTTAATCTCCACCAGACGATAGAAGGTATCCTTGTCTTGCGGCTGTGTCCCCGCCAGGTACCACTCCAGCCGCCGGTTGGGGCAAGCCGGGGTGGGGAGTTTTCCGGAAAGTGCACAGATCTCCACATGAACCAACCCCTTTGGGCGGGTAAAGGCCTCCTTCGAGCTTGCCGTCAGGATCGAGCGCATCGTTTGCGCCCAAATTGGTGCGGCGCCGGTCAGCCCGGTGATGTTGTGCATGGCTTCGTGGCTGGTGTTGCCCACCCAGACGCCCACGACCAGCGAGGGGGTGTATCCGATTGTCCAGTTATCATGAAAATTAGTGGTTGTGCCGGTTTTTACTGCCGCCGGGCGATCTAATCGCAGCACGCTGTCGCGCCCAAAACCAATGAGGCGGGCATTGTCGTCGCTCAAAATATCGCTGATCAGCCAGGCCACCCGTTCGTCCAGCACACGCTCGGAGGGCGCAGGCGGGCGGTGGTAACGCACATTTCCGTGATTATCCGTTATTTCTTGAATTCCGAAAGGACTGATTTGGTAACCACCGTTTGCGAAGGCGCCGTAGGCGGCTGTCAGTTCCAGCAGGCTGACTTCAGCGCCGCCGAGCGCGGCTGAGAGATCGGCCTGGTATGGATCCTCCAACGTTGTAATGCCCAGACGCCGGACGAAGGAAAAGAATGCAGGCAGCCCAACATGGTCAAGCGCGGCCACCGCAGGGATGTTCAGCGATGAGGCCAGTGCTTCGCGCGCCAGTACCGGTCCGTGCTCCAGCCCGTCGTAATTGACCGGGATATAAGCTTTGCCATCGTGGGTCTTGAATGATGTGGACACATCCAGGATCATTGTCCCTGCTGACCAAGGCTGAGGGGTGCGCGGGTCAAAAGCAGCAGCGTAAATCAAAGGCTTAAGCGCGGAGCCGGGCTGGCGCGGCGAGAGCGCCATGTTGAGTGCACCGGCCTGTGCCGCATCAAAATAGTCCGGGCTGCCGACCATCGCCAGAATCTCGCTGCTGCGCGGGTCGAGGACTACCAGCGCGGCGCTGTTGACGTTATGACTGAAAGGGTCATTGCTCTGGCGGCGGAGGGCGTCCAATTGGGCGTTCACAGCCCGTTCAGCCAGGCGCTGCCAGTCCAGGTTTATGGTGGTACGCACGTTCCAGCCGCCGCCGCTGCGCAATTCCTCGGAGCTAAAGATTCGATCCAACTGTGAGCGCACCATCATGAGGAAGTGCGGCGCTTCCATCGGGTAGGGGCTTTCAGCCAGCTTCAGGGTTTCACGGGCGGCCAGTTCGGCCTCTCCGGATCGAAGTATTCCTTGTTTGACCATCAACCCCAGCACCACTTTCTGACGTGCTTTGGCTGTTTCCAGATTCTCAAAGGGGTCATACAATGCGGGCGCCTGTGGCAGACCTGCCAGCAGAGCACATTCTGCCAGGTCGAGCGCCGAGGCGGGCTTGCCAAAGTACGTCTGTGCAGCGGCTTCCACACCATAGGCGAGTTTGCCGTAATAGGTTTGGTTCAGGTAGAGCGCCAGCACCTCGTCCTTGCTGTAACGCCGGGAGATCTGCCACGCCAATGCGATTTCGCGCAGTTTACGCCGCAGGCTGCGCTCGCCGCTTTCCAACAGCAGGTTGCGCGCGGTTTGCTGGGTGATGGTGCTGCCGCCGGCCAGTATATCACCACCGCGCAGGTTGATCCAGGCAGCCCGCAGGATACCGGCCAAGTCCACACCAGGGTTTTGATAAAAAGAGCTGTCTTCGGTTGCGATTGTCGCCTGGCGCAGCGCGAGGGGGATCTCTTCCAACGGCAATACCGTATGCCGTCCACCATCCGGGGGCAGCATTTCATAGAGCAGCCGCCCGTCGCGCGCGGTGATGCGCACGCTGGGGGTGTTCAGCCGCCCGGTCATTTGGCCGGGGTCGGGCAGATCGTTGAATACCCAGACATAGAACCCGGCCGCGCTTGCGGCGGCCAGGCACAGCAAGAGCAGGATAACCCACCACCAACGGACAGCCTTGGGTTGGCGTATCTTTTGTGCCTTCGTAGCCCCTTCCTTTCCTTACGAATGTCTGTCAGGTTTAGACATAGGACGAACCCGGAGCGTGGAATGTTTCTGTTTTCTTGTGAGCGAACCGTACGCGCTTCAGTTCTTTTTGGCGTCCAAGCTTGTTTTGGAAGATTGGGTCAGGTTGGGGACGATCGAGGTCGTCGGTTCTGCACGGCGCTCCAGCATGGCAGTACGCGGGTTGAAGGCCGGTAAACGCTGCATGTTGACGAGGTATTTTGCCATCAGCACCTGGCGCGGGCCCGGGGCGGCTCCTAACACCGTCAGGTCACTCTCCAGTTCCGCCTGGTATGAGCGTACAGCCAGATAAAGCGGGCGCGAGGGGCGCGGCACAATGTGGACTGCCAAGCCTATCAGCAGTTCCATGGTGTTATTAACGCCGGGGTGGAACAGCGGTTGGATATAGGCGCCACGCGGCCCCAGCCAGACCTGGCCACAAGCCAGCAGTTCGTCCTTTTCCGGCCGGTAGACCAGGTTTTGTCCCTGCGACTCCGGGCAGGCTTCGGCGCTCTGTACAAGCGGAGGGACAAGAGACTGGTACAGGCTGCGAATGGCAATTTCATCCACTGAAAGGGCTGGCTGCCAGGCCGCCGCCGTGCCATGATGGCTTTCCGACAGTTTTTCCAACTGCCAAATCTGCTGACGGGCGTAGACCACAAACCCGGCTTTGCGCAGGGCTTCGTACAGCGGGCTGTTTTCTTCCACCTCCGCCAGCACATTACACGCGCCCCAGACACCAGCTTCGTAAGCCAGCTGCTCCAGCAGCAACACGACATCCTCCTGCCGGGCGGCCTGTTCCGGAAAAAGGAAAGCCAGGCGTGCTGAACGCTTTCCGGTGTGGTAATGCACCTGTCCTACCGGCTTGGGGGCGCCGTTGCCCCCCGAAGCCACGCCGGTATAACTGCCGCGCGCCGGGTTGAGGGAAGAGAGGATAGCCAGCGGTGATAACGGGCCGCCGAGAGTCAGCGCGAGGATATTGTCCAGACAGGCAACCTGCCGCCGGTAACGGATCAAGAGGGGGAGATCATGCCATGTGAACAACCGGATTTCTATTTTGCCATCTCCAAAAAGTATCGGTGAAAACGATCATCCCCGGTCAATTCGGGGTGAAACGATGTTGCCAGCAACCGTCCTTGCCGGGCAGCAACGATGCGCCCGTTGGGGAGAGCGGCCAGGCTGCGGGCGCTTCCCCAGACCGATTCGATCAAGGGGGCGCGGATGAAGACGGCATGAAAGGTCTTTTGATGCCCGTTGGAAGCGGGCAGAAATGGCGTATCCAAGTCCACTTCAAAGCTGTCCACCTGGCGACCAAACGCGTTCCGCATCACCATAATATCCATTATACCCAACAAAGGTTGCGGCCGGCGAGCGTCTTTGGAGAGAAAGATCGCCCCCGCGCACGTACCCCAGATGGCGTGTTGCTCCCCGAACTGGCGCAGCGGCTCCATCAGTCCATAAGTTTCCGCCAGTTTACCGATTGTGGTGGATTCACCTCCCGGGATGATGAGGGCATCAAGCCCGTCGAGGTGCTGCGGCAGGCGCACCTCGACGGTTTCTGCGCCCAGGCGCAACAGCATGGCTTGATGCTCGATGAAATCGCCTTGCAAAGCCAAAATGCCAACTTTCATCGCCTACCAGCCCCGCCCGGCGGTCAGCTCCTCTGCCGGGATGGAAGACACCGCGCGGCCAACCATTGGCTCACCCAGGTTGCGGCTGATCTCGGCCAGCAAGGCAGCATCTTGATAATGGGTAACAGCCTTGACAATCGCGGCGGCACGGCGGGCGGGGTCGCCGGATTTGAAGATGCCCGAACCAACAAAAACGCCATCCATGCCAAGCTGCATCATCAGGGCGGCGTCGGCTGGCGTAGCGATACCGCCGGCGGCAAAGTTGACCACCGGCAGACGCCCCAGGCTGCGCACTTCAAGCAACCCCTCATAGGGTGCGCCCCATTCCTTGGCGACGGTCATCACTTCCTCTTCCGGCAGGTTTTGCAGGCGACGAATCTCGCCCATGATCACACGGGCATGCCGGACAGCCTCCACCACATCGCCCGTGCCTGCTTCGCCTTTGGTGCGGATCATGGCAGCGCCTTCCCCCAGCCGGCGCAGTGCCTCGCCCAAATTGCGCGCCCCGCACACAAAGGGAATCTTGAAAGGATGTTTGTAAATATGGTAGGTTTCATCAGCGGGGGTGAGCACCTCCGATTCATCAATATAATCAACTCCAAGCGCTTCCAGGATCTGCGCTTCGACCATGTGCCCAATACGGCACTTTGCCATCACCGGAATGGTTACCGCGTCCATAATTTTGAGAATTAACTCTGGATCGCTCATGCGCGCCACGCCACCGTCGGCACGGATGTCGGCTGGGACACGTTCAAGCGCCATCACCGCGACTGCGCCGGCGTCCTCGGCAATACGGGCATGCTCCGACGTGACCACATCCATAATGACGCCGCCTTTAAGCATTTGCGCCAGTCCTTTTTTGACGGCAAAGGTTGCTGTTTCTTGTTCCATTGAATTACTCCTTCGAGAGTTTGTTTATTTTCCGACCTTTAGTATCGCGCAAAGTGGCATGATGAAAAATGCCAGTTCTGGCAAATTGATGATAGGCCACTTTTTGACAAGGGAAAAGCAGAAAAATATTTGCCAGCCGCCTGCTGGTAAGATAAAATTCTGGTATGAAAATACCTCCCATTCCCCCCATTCTTATTGAAGCTTCTGAGGCGGCCCGCCGCAGGCAGGCAGAACTTACCAAGCCCCATGGCAGCCTGGGACGGCTGGAAGACCTTTCTGCCCAATTGGCTGGAATGACCGGTCAGACGCGCCCCAGGCTGGCGAGCAAGGCTGTCATTGTCATGGCCGCAGATCACGGCGCCGCGCTGGAAGGTGTCAGCGCTTACCCGGCTGAGGTGACCCACCAGATGGTGCTTAATTTCCTGCACGGCGGCGCGGCGATCAATGTGCTGGCACGCCAGGCTGGCGCGCGTGTGGTCGTCGTGGATATCGGGGTTGCCTCGGAGTTTGAAGAGGCGGAGGGTCTGGTGCGCCGTAAAATTGCCGCAGGTACGCGCAGTATTGCATCCGGCCCGGCCATGAGCCGCGCTGAGGCTGAGCAGGCGCTGCAAGTTGGAATTGATGTGGCAGGTGAGGAGATCCGGCGCGGCCTGAATTTGGTGGCGACGGGCGACATGGGGATCGGCAATACGACGCCTTCGGCGGCAATCGTCTCCGCGATCACAGGGCTGCCGCCCCGGCAGGTTACCGGGCGCGGCACGGGGTTGGACAACGCCGGACTGGCGCGCAAGACTGCCATGATTGAACAAGCCTTGTTGGCCAACCAGCCTGACCCGGATGACGCGCTGGACGTGCTTTGCAAGGTGGGCGGGCTGGAAATTGCAGGGCTGGCGGGGGTGATGCTTGGGGCGGCAGCCGCGCGCGTGCCGGTGGTGCTTGATGGGTTCATCTCCGGGGCGGCTGCGCTGATTGCCGCCGGGCTTGCCCCGCAAGTGAGGGATTATTTGCTTGCCTCGCATCTCTCGGTGGAAATCGGGCATACAGCCATTTTGCAACATCTGAGGCTGCCGCCCTTGCTGGACTTGCAATTGCGGCTGGGTGAAGGCACGGGCGCAGTACTGGCTTTTCACCTTATTGAGGCCGCCTGCCGGATATTGGATGAGATGGCAACTTTTTCAGAAGCGGGTGTGAGCAAAGGGTAACCGGTGCAGCGACTTTTATACGCGCTCAGCCTGTTGACGGCCCTGCCGGTGCGGTTGCAGCAGCCGCCCGCGCCGGGCGACAGCGGGCGTGCCGCAGGCTGGTACCCGGCGGCAGGGCTGCTGCTTGGGGGCGCGGCAGCCGCAGGCGGGTGGTTGTTTGGGCAGATTTTTCCACCACTCATTACCGCTGTTCTGACCGTTATGCTGTGGGCTGCGCTGAGCGGGGGTTTGCACCTCGACGGGCTGGCTGACTGCTGTGATGGGCTGCTCAACACTTCCACCCCGCAGCGGCGGCTGGAGATTATGCGCGACTCGCGCTTGGGCAGTTTTGGCGCGGTTGGGCTGGTATTGGTATTGTTCTTGAAAATAGCTGCGCTGGTTTCCCTGCCTGCCGGTATGGAGGGGGTGCTTGCCATTTTGCTCGCGGCATCAGCCGGACGCTGGCTGGTGCTCCCTGCCGGGGCACAGCCTCCGGCGCGCCCCGATGGAATGGGCGCGGATTTTTCCCTGGGCTTGCAACCGCAGGCGTTTGTTTGGGGGGCTGTCCTGCCGCTGATACTGGCGGCTCTCAGCGGGATCCGGGGGCTGGCGGCGTTACCAGCCGCGCTGCTGGCGGCGGCCGGAGTGATCTTGCTGGCACGGCGGCGCATCGGCGGGGTGACCGGTGATGTCTTTGGCGCGGTAGTGGAGGTGGGTGAGCTGGCCACCCTGCTTGTATTCAGTATACGCCTATGAAAAACCCTCTTTATCGCCTCGGGACCACCTCGTATATTCTGCCGGATGATTTGATCCCGAATGTGCGCTTTCTGACTGGGAAGGTGCAGGATGTGGAGTTGATCTTGTTCGATATACAGGGCGGCCCCAGCAACCTGCCCGATGCTGCGACGGTGGAGGAGCTTGGACGGCTGGCGGAGGAGCACAACCTGACCTATACGGTACACCTGCCGCTTGATCTGCGCCTGGACGAAAACGGTGGTTCAGACCACATTTCGCTCCGACAGGCACAGCGGGTGATCGAGTGCACACGCCCCTTGCACCCGTGGGCATACGTCGCCCACCTCGACCGAAGCGCCCTTCCTGCACTCTTTGACCTGCAGAACCAAGCGCAATGGGTGAAGCAGGCCGCGCGGGCATTGGAATGCACCGCAGGTTGGATAGAAGACCCGGTTTCTCTGGCTGTAGAGAACCTCGAAGGCTATCCACCGGAGGTCAACCTGCCGGTATTGGAGCTTGTTCCTGCCAGTTTGTGCATTGATATCGGTCACCTGTGGCGGGATGGACATGCTGCGCCACCGTACCTCGACCTGTATTTGGAAAGAGCGCGGGTGGTTCATCTGCATGGCGTTGGCGAACGCGACCATGCTTCGCTGGTGCACACCCCGCCGGATGTGCTCCGCCGGACGCTCGACTGTCTTGCTGCAAGGCGCTATACGGGTGTGTTAACACTGGAAGTATTTAATCAAGCCGACCTGGAGAGTTCATTGGCAGTACTGCAGGCTGTGCAAGGAGAATTATGAGCATAACGACATTGGTCCTGGGAGGGGCGCGCAGCGGGAAGAGCGCCTACGCCGAACAACAAGCTCTGGAGAGCGGCAAAACGGTCTTGTACGTTGCAACTGCTACGGCGGAGGATGAGGAAATGGCCGCACGTATTGCTTCCCACCGCGCGGCACGGCCGGCGGACTGGCGTACACTGGAAGCACCCTTGCACACCGGTCAATCTATCCGGCAACACTACCAGGGTGAAGCTGTCATTGTGCTTGATTGCATTACCCTGCTAGCCAGCAATGTGTTGATGGGACTGGCAGAGCCATTTGACGCCGGGGTTTATCAAGAGGTACTCGATGCTGAGGTTGAGGGGCTGGCGCAAGCCATGGGTGCGCTGAAAGCCGGAGCGTGGTGGATCGTCTCGAATGAAGCCGGGTTGGGAGTGGTACCGGAATACACCCTGGGACGCTTGTACCGCGATGGGCTGGGGCGCATGAACCAACGCCTGGCGCAGATTTGCGAACATGTCATTTTTATGGCAGCGGGCTTGCCGCTTCAGCTTAAGTGAGGGGAATCGGAAGTGATCTGGTGGTGTTTTTGCTTATTCCGGCGGGGGTTTCCGTCTGAGGAAGGCGAAATAGACGCCCAGACCCGCGCCGCCCAACACCAGCAGACCACCAAGGATGCCCAGCAAAGGTGAGCGGCCGCCCTCGCCCGGTGAGGCGGACTGCGCCTGTGAACCAAGCTGCGCGCCGAAATCAATCGTGCTGAAATCTCCGGCGTGCAGCTTGAGGTTATAGTTTAAAACGGTGGTTGGGTTGTATCCCTCTGGCAGCGCCACACTGATATTGTATTCGTCCTCTGGCAGTTCTTCAAAGCATACCGGGATCGGGACGCCATCCTCGTCAAGCTGGCGGGTGGTTTTTCCGGTGAGAGAGACTTGCCCGGCGCGGTCTGATACGTTGACGACGCCATCGGGGATGGGCGCTTCGCTTTCCTCTGCCATTGCGTTGCCGTTGACATCGTCAAACAGGTAGACGCAGATCTGGCCGTTGCCGCTGAAGGGCGTCGGGCTGGGCAGGCCGGCCGTCGGTGTGGGGGATGGTCCCGGCGTAATGACAGGCTCTTGTAAGATGCCCAGGAGCAATTGCTTCCCTTCGGGCAGGAAACACTCTTCATCCAAGTTGTTTATGCGGCGCAGCTCGTTGACATCCATACCGGTGAGCAATGCGATACTCAGGCAGCTATCGCCGCCCTTGACGATATAGATGATGCGACCGTCCGGGCCCGCGGTTGGGGTCTGGTAGTAAACTTGTGCGGGGGGGCTGGCGGCAGCCGGAACAGCCATTGCCAGAACCAACCCGGAGACAAGTACAAGCCCAAAGAGGAGTGGGGAGAGCCTTTTGATTCGCATAGCAAAGGAAATTATAACATCAATGTTGCCCGCTTTCTTCTTCCAATCTCCAATGGCAACCTCTGCTGTCCTGACGCGCCATTAACCCATAATCCACCAGGCTGCGCCGCAGCAAGGCAGCATCGTGAAGGCTGCCAATACCTTGCGATCAAAGATTGCAAGGAGAGGTTTTTCTTGAATTCTTGCGTATAATGAGGGGGAGATGTTCTCTTTAAGGCAGGTGGCTGATGAGCAAAGATGATAAAAAGCGGAAACTGACCGGTCCCTGGCGCAATATTCATACGGCTGTCTGGCTGATTGGTCTGGCAATTCTGGCTTGGAAAAGTTGGTGGTGGCCGGGCATTCTGGTGTTGGTCGCGGTCAGCATGATCGTGGAAGCTGTTTTGGCAAAAATGGTCCCGGATGCTTTTGAAGCGGATGAGCCGGAACCCGCTGCTGCACCGGTTGCAGATGTTCCGCAGCCACCACCACCGGCGGCGGCTGCGCCCGGAGTGCATCCGGAAGGACTGCCGGCGTTTTGCCCCAAATGCGGTGCGCCCATCCGCGGGCAGGAGGTCAAATGGACCGGTTTGCAGCCGGCGGAATGCCCGTTCTGCAGCACGCCGCTCCCCCTGCTCAAGAACAAGCCCGGCGCGGGGGATTGACGAGGAAGCTCTCTTTTCGCGATACCGGTTCTGCTGTGGTTGGATGCGGCCGCGAAGAGCAGCCGGACCGGCTGGCGGGTGATTTTATGGGAATAAACTGTTTTTTGTGAGAAGCTCTTGCCTGAATTATATTATTCGATCTCCGATGAAGTCTTCAAGAAATACCCGGGATATGTGCGCGGTGTGGCGTTGGTGTATGGCGTGCGGAACGGTGATTCTCCGCCGGAACTGATCTCGCTGCTGCGCGAGGCTGAAGCTTCTGTGCGGGAACGCCTGACGTTGGAGACCCTGCTCGAAAACCCGCGCATCGCTTCATGGCGTGAAGCTTACCGGGCGTTTGGCGCAAAACCGAGCGAGTTCCGTCCCTCAATGGAGGCAATGGCGCGGCGTGTTTTGCGCGGTCAAGAGCTACCCTCGATCAGCGCGCTGGTGGATATTGGTAACATCTTCTCGCTGCGTTGGATGACACCTTCCGGTGGGCACGCGATGGATACCCTCATGCAGGACATCGAGCTTCGCCTGGCTACGGGAGAGGAAATCTTTCTACCTTTTGATGCGGGAGAAGCGGAGCATCCGAACCCTGGAGAGGTTGTTTTTGTAGAAGGGGATGCTGTCCTTACCCGGCGCTGGACTTGGCGGCAGTCGAGCCACACGCTCATGCTGCCCTTCACCACGGCGGTCGAGTACAATGTGGATGGCCTTCCGCCTGTCCAGCGGAAGGAAGTGGAGCGCATTTGCGAGGAACTTGCCCGGCTGATCCAAAAATTTTGTGGCGGGCGGGCGCGGCTAGATATGCTCAGCGCAGAGAGGCCGCGCATTCGCATCAGTGAGTGATGAGCGTTTGAAAACCCATTCCACCCCCGGAAAGGCTTTATGATGAAAACATTACGCGGGTTTGGCAGCGATAACAACGCTGGCGGGCATCCGAATATTCTGGCTGCGCTCGAGCGGGCGAACCCCGGGCACGTCCCTGGATACGGCGGGGATGAGTACACACAGCAGACGGAGGCGCTCTTTCGCTGGTGAAAAAATTGAAGTGGAGACGCCCGCCGGATGTCTTGCTTTTAAAAAACGTTCCAGAAATGTAAGAGGATAATGGCTGTAATTAACGTCAACGCTGCCAGGGCAATTAGCGCCACCCGCCGCCAGGATTTGGTGCGTTTGGGTGGTAGTGGTGGTGCAACAGGCGGGGGGGCTTCCTCCGGGAGGGGAACATTGTCGGGGTCGGGAGGCTCAGGGAAGTGAACGGGCCGCGCGGCCGCCACCGTCTGAATTTGAAGTGTTTCCAGCGCCTTGCGTGCTCTTGCGCTTTGCGGGTTGCTCTTGACACAAGCCCGCAGTGCGGAGAGCTTGTCGCCGGCTTCCGGCAGGGCTTTCACCAACAAGAACCAAGCCGCCTCGTTTCGCGGGTCGCTTTGCAGAATACTGATTAATTCCTTTTGAGCAGCAACCCATTCGCCAGTTTGAATCAGTTTTCGGGCTTGTTTCAGGTCATCGGGCATATGCGCCTCTTTTTTCGCCCATGTTTATACTGTATTGTACGTCAAAGCCAGTACAGGGAGGGGGCTTCCTGGGCTGAATTCTAAAATCCCGAGGAATTGCCTGCTTTTTTGCTTTTTCAATTGAACTGAAGTATACTCTTCCTAATTAATCTATTTTTAAGCTGCAAGCCACGCGAATTGCAGCGATATTTCAAAGGAGGGTTTAAGGTATGAAACTCAATGCACCAAAACAAGTAACCTGGTGGATAGCGCTGATTTTAGGCGCCCTCGGGTTGATTGCTTCGCTGGTTACTGTGCCGGTCCTTTCCGGTCTGGCGTTATGGCTGCTGGTAATCGGCTGGGCGCTGCTGCTTGTGGCAACCGTAACCAAAGGGTTGTAAGCGAAGTTTGTTTGAGGGGAGGCAGCTTTTCCCGAATGCCCCGCCGCTGGCGGGGCTTTTTGTTTGGGCAGAACCACCCGGCGGCAGCCTGCCGGTATTTGGCTGCGGAAATAAAAAACGCCACGGGTCCGGCGCTGCACCCGCGGCAATGGAAGTTGCTTAGTGACTGGCAACAGACGCGATTCTATCACCCTTTCTGTGCATATGTCAAGAATTTTGGTGACAGAATTTTTATGACGAATATGGCATAATAATCAAATGAGGCGCTTGGGCTTTCGAGCGCGATCACTGTAATACAGGAGGAGCCATGCCGAAAGGATATTGGATCGTACGTGTGGATGTCGCCGATGAGGCACAGTATAAACAGTATCTCGCCGCCAACGGCGAAGCGTTTAAGAAATACGGCGCCCGCTATTTGGTGCGCGGCGGAAATTTTGAAAGTGTGGAAGGAACCAGCCGGGCGCGCAATGTTGTGCTTGAATTTCCTTCCTATGAAGAGGCGCTGGCGTGCTACCGCTCACCGGAGTACCAACGCGCTCTGGCTTTTCGCAAGCCAGCATCCACCGGCGACCTGATCATTATCGAAGGGTACGAGGGCGCGCAGCCTGGTTAAGCTTTTCTCTTATTTCAGATAGCGGTTGAAAAATGCAATGGTGCGCGTCATCGCGGTGGCGAAGTTGACCGAGATGTTGTGGTTGTCATCTTCATACAGGTACAACTCCGCCACTTTGCCGGCGGCAAGGATCTGCTGGTAGAGGGTGGTTGAGAACTCCGATGGCACCTCAATGTCATCTATGGCATGATGAAGTTGGATGGGGCCGGAAAGGTCTGCCAGGTAGGTGTTGGCTGAGAGCGCGCCCCAGAACGCCGGGTTTTGTTCCGGTGTTCCGTACGTCTCCACCCAATCCACGCTCCAGCGCCGAAGGTCAGGCCGCAGCGTTGGGGTGGGCTGGCTGTTTGGGCCGCGCCGCCAGTTGTAGATCAGGTCGGGGTAGGAAGCCACCACACCGCCCCAGATGACGCCAGCCTTGATTGCGTCCGAGATGACCATCGCCCGCAGGGTCAGGTAGCCGCCCATGGAGTGGCCCCACATGCCGATTTTTTCCGGATTGGCTTGGGGAAAACGCTGCAACGAGGAGACTGCATTGAGAACATCGGTCAGATAACCGGGGGTGCTGTATGCGCCGCCGGGGTTCCCTTCCGATTGGTCGTGGCCGCGATAGTCAATCCGAAAGACGATATAGCCGTTGCGCGCCAGCCAATCCACGTAGGCAATGTAGCGCTCCGTGGTGCGGTACTGTGCGGGCGGGATATAGCCGTGGTTGAAGACGAGCGCCGGCCAGCCACCCGGTGGTGGTTCACCGTTTGGGAGGGTCAGCAAGGCGTAGATTTTCAGTCCGTCCGAAAGGTACGAGGCGTAAAAGCGGCGATAGTTCGCGCCAGGATCGAGTTCCTGTTCAATCGTGATGTCGCTGCCGGGGTAGCCGCGGGCGCGCTGTGCTTCGATCTCCAGTGGGTGCGGCGTGGGCGTAGGGGTGGAGACAGGGGCAGGACTGGGGCCGGAGATTGCAGGCGTCTCTTCCGTGGGCGGAGGGGCGCCGGGCAGGATTACCACGTTGGGCGCGGGGGGCTGGGGTGTATTTGAGGGCGCGGCCATGGGATTGCCCACCAACCTTGCCGCATGGCAGCCGGAAAGCGTAAGGGAGAATAAAAGCGTCAGGGGAATAAGCCGGTTCATTGGGCAACACTCCTTGATAACGGCCTTAATCATACCGAATTTGTCTAAATATGGCAATCAGACAGCCGCTGTTTTCTATGCCTTTCACCATGAGGTTAATAGAATAGGATTCTGCCAGATTGATCCCCCGAATCCATAATAAGCAGATTGGGAAGGGTTCATATTCCTTGACCCCAAACAAAAACGGCTCTGTTATGCACAGAGCCGTTCACGGTTTTGAAGTGAGTTTACATTAACATACTTGCCAGTGTGCGTTTTCCCAGCAGGCTGAGCTTTTTGCGCTGTGTATAAATAATATTGCGCACAATATCTCCGCTGGAGATGACCCCCACCAACCGGTTGTCTTCCATGACCACCAGATGGTGAATGCCATGTGTGATCATTTCCATGCATTCCTCCACCGTCTGATCCGGGTGGACGCTGCGGAAATCGGTCACCATGATCTCTCTCACCGGCGTTTTCTGCGAAGCCCTTCCATGCAGGATCACCTTGCGGGCGTAGTCTCTTTCGGCAATCAAGCCGATCACCTGCTCCTCTTCCATATCGGGCAGTGTACCTATGTCTTTATCGGCCATCAAGCGCAGCGCCTCGTAGACCGTATCGTCCGGCCGGATTGTGTAAACAAATTTACCTTTTAATTGCAAAAGCTGTCGTACAGTGTTCACCTTTCACCTCTTTTAGCAAAAATGCCTTGGGGATTGCATCAATGATAAAACTTTTAAACCATCAAAAACTATCAAAAGTGGGGTTTCTAAATTGATAACACCTAAGACAATGCCTGGTCGCGCGGGAAAATAAAACCAGCTCCCACATTGTTGAGGGAGCGAGGGTTTTACAGGTTAAGCGGCGCTGAAGCGCCGCTTAACCTGTAACAGCGATTTACTTTTTACTTTTCTTCGATCTCGACCGAAATAAGTTTGACGGCAGGGCTTTGCACGCTGCGCGGGTCGCGTTCCGGAATTGACATCAAGACATCCATGCCGCTGGTAACTTCTCCAAAGACGCTGTGTTTGTTATCCAGCCAGGGCGTGGGTGTATGAGTGATGAAAAACTGGGAGCCGTTGGTGCCAGGCCCCGCGTTTGCCATGGAGAGCACGCCGGGTTTGCTGTGCTTAAGAGAGGGGTGAAACTCATCGTCGAAACGATAGCCTGGGCCGCCCGTCCCTGTTCCGGTGGGATCGCCGCCTTGCGCCATGAAATCGTTGATGACGCGGTGGAAGATCGTGCCGTTGTAATAGCCCTGGCGCGCCAGGAAGACAAAATTGTTGACTGTGGCGGGGACTTTATCGGCGTGCAGTGCCACGATAATATCGCCCTTATCGGTTTTGAGTGTGGCGGTGTAGGTTTTTTTGGGGTCAATTTCCATCTTTGGAGGAGCTGGCCATTTCATGGGTTTTTCTGTCATTGAATATCCTTTTTGAAATAGGAGTGAGATAAAGATTTGAGATTCAGGAGAGCTGTTTTACCATGGTGACAGGCAGAAGCAGGCTGAGCGCCGGACGTTCCTCCTGAGTAGCCGGCCGGAAGCCGTGCCGGGCGGCAAAACCCAGCCAGGTTGGACAGTCTTCGCGAAAACAGGCGTACAAGGCGGTAACGGCAGGATCTTTGCGCAGTTCTGCTTCCACCAAGTCTATTGCTTTGCCGCCAAAACCCCGATAACGGTGGGGTGCGGCGATTTTCAGCATGCGAATGCAGGCGTTTTCCGGCTGGCCGGCGAAGTTTGCAGGGACAATATCAATCAGGCCGACCAGTTCATCCTGATCGTCAAAAATCCCGCAAAACAGGCCGCCCGTCTGCCGGGAATTGGACATATCCATCAGCACGCGCTGTCCGGAGATCCATCCATCGGCAATGCCATCTTCGGCGGACTGGCGGTACACCTGGACGGCGGAATCGAGTTTGCAAGCCATGAGCGGACGGATTTCAAAATCTTTGCCTTTGAGAATCATGCCTTCACCATTCAACCCTTCGCCTGAAAATCATCTTTTTTTACGGATATGCCAGATCACCTTGCCCTGCACGGTCTCAAAGGGGATTGGGCCAAAATTGCGGCTGTCTATGCTGTCCGCGTGTGTGCCGAGGACGTGCAGTTCTTTACCACCGGGTTCCACGCAGGCGATGGTTTTGATCAGCGTCCCGTAGGGTGCTTTGCGAAAGACGACCACATCGCCTGCGGCCGGGGCGGTAAAGAGGAAGGGGATTCTGGAGATGCCGACAAAATCCCCTGCACTGAAGGCAGGCTCCAGGCTGCTGCCTGTCACCTTTATCAGTTTAAACCAGGTCATAGGACCGGATAGACCACCTCTTCGCCCGGTTTGTAGGGCGCTTTGACCCGCCTGGTGGGGATGTTCTTCGTCTCCCAAAAGATTTCAGCGAAGCGGTTGACGGCGGTCAGCAGTTCCATGGCGGTCTCGCGGCTGGCGGACTGGCGGCTCTTGGAGCCGAGCTGCATGATCTTATGCACGAGGCTGTGCAGTTCGGGGTACTTGTCCAGGTGCTCCTGTTTGATGTAGTCGCCCCAGATGACGCGCACCTCGCGTTTGCATTGTTCGGCATGTTCTTCCTTGACGGCGATGTGGCGTGCGATACTGTTATCAAATTCTATTTTGTCTTTCTTTTCCGAGCTGGCAAGTTCATTCATTAAATCCACCATACGAATGACGGTGAGCGCCGATATCTGAGCGAGGTGCGGATCGTAAATTCCGCAGGGAATGTCACAATGCGCCTGGGCGTGTTCAAAATGGACAAGCTTGTCTATGGTTGTCAAAATCTTTTGAATCATTGGATTTCTCCTTGTGAACGGTTTGTTTTGGTTGGCTCACCTGTGCTTACTTTGGGCGAGGGGTTGGCAAAGCGTCACCCTGCCCGCTGCAAACACTTTCTTATAAAACTATTATACAAGATTTGTTGACAGCTTGCTTTATTAACACTATTATTGTCTTATATATCTAATTAAACGGAAAGGAATTGATGATGGCCACTTTATTTGAACTTCCCCCTTTGACCTATGCTTTTAACGCGCTTGAGCCTGTCATTGATGCACAGACAATGGAGATTCATCACGATAAGCACCACGCCGCCTATGTTAATAACCTCAACAAGGCGCTGGAATCGTCGCCTGATCTGCAAACGAAACCGGTCGAATGGCTTTTGCAAAATCTCAGCCAAGTTCCGGAGAGCATCCGCACTGCGGTGCGCAACAACGGCGGCGGACACCACAACCACTCCCTGTTTTGGTCGTGGCTTGAGCCGGGCGGCAGCCGGCAGCCCGCGGGCGCGCTGGAAAGAGACCTCAACACGGCGTTTGGCTCCCTGGACGCGTTCAAAGAAAAGTTCAGCACCGCGGCGGCTACGCGCTTTGGTTCAGGGTGGGCCTGGCTGGTATTGGATGGCAGCAAAAAATTGCAGGTGTACTCGACTGCCAATCAGGACAGCCCGCTGATGGACGGACATACCCCGGTGTTGGGGCTGGATGTATGGGAACACGCCTATTACCTTAAGTATCAGAACCGCCGCCCGGATTACATCAAGAATTTCTGGGAAGTCGTTAACTGGAGCGCGGTGACGCGTTTGTTTGGGCAGGCACAGGGTTAAATCGCGCTAAAATTTAAAAGTACAGTTACAGGTTATTCAGCAGTTCTTCTCACCCCAAAATATTCTCTTTTTTGGGGTGAGGTTGAAAAAGTGCGGAGTTTGGCGACCTTGTCCCGTGCTACCGGCGGGGAAGCCTAGTCTTCTTCCACCCAACCGAGGGCGGCTTCGAATGCAGTTGTTCCGGGGGTGAGGTTAAGGCCCTGCACAAACGCTCCGGACGGGTTGGCGCGAACAGAAACCCTGTCTCCGGGGCGCACTTCGTTGCTGTAGTTAATCTGCATCCAGGCTATTTGCCGGGCGCGATATTCTTCAGGCGAGAAGCAGTCTGAAATCCAGTCAATATACTGTCCATTGTTGACGTGCCCGACGATATCAATTGCACTATAGCGCGCTTCAAGGCTGAATTTTTCCGGCAGATCTTCCGGCGGGTTGATTTTTTCCGGTATTTCATCCAGCGCCGCGCGTCCGGCGTTCTCCGGCAGACTGCCTGGCAGCGTTCCAGGCAGCAATATCCGGTGGTTTTGCGGGTCAATCAGCACCCAGGCCGAGGTGGCTATTGCGCATTGTTTCCCAACGGAGTCTGTCAGGACAAAATCACGCATAAAGAACAACTTGCGCTGGATGCCTTTGGGCCAGGTTTGCAAAAGCATGCGTTCATCAATGACCGGAAAGCGGTAGAAATAGATCTTGAGGCGCGAGAGTACCCAGATCATGCCGTCATCCAGCATCTTGCGGTAGCCAAAGCCGAGGTTGTCGGCGTGATGCAAGGCTGCGGCGGTCATCCAGCGGAAGAAGCTGGCGGGTTTCCAGCGGCCCGCGAAATCGGATTCAAAGACTTTGACCAGCACTTCTTCCGACCATACAGGGATTGGGTTCATTGCGCGATAATTCTCCATCCGATCATTCCGGCGCACGAGCTTGGCGTCTTATCCGGGGGTATCGTTCTGTTCAGAATGGGAACTTGTATTGGTTCAGGCCAAGTTCGGCCTGCATGATTTTGATCTCTGTTTGCAGGTTGGGCACAATCGCCACGCCTTGTTTGCGCACGAGTTTTTCCATCTCGTACTCTTTTTCACCGGCGGTGTAGATGCGCTCCTGTCCGGGCGTTTTGCGTGAGGCGCGCAGTTCCCGCAGGATGCCGCCTGTGGTCTTCTTGAATTCCTCCAGCGGGGTGAAGCTCTCGATGTTCATCGCCATGAAGAAATGCCCGATGCGGAAATGGGATTTTTGCCCGGCGGGATCAAAGCCGGTAAGCATTTGCAGGAAAGCCCCTCCCTGTAGTGCAGCCGAGAAGATCTCGACCATCGTTGCCAGGCCATACCCCTTGTGTCCGCCCAGCTCTTCGCCCGCGCCGCCCAGCGGCAGCAGTGCCGCCGCGCTTTGGGTCAGTTGAGTGAGGATGGCGGGGGAATCGGTCAGAAAGCTGCCGTCCTGCCCGATCACCCATCCGGTGGGTGTGGGCAATTCTTTGCGCGTGAGCGTTTCGATCTTGCCGCGTTGGGTGATTGAGGTTGCCGCGTCGAAGAGGAAGGGGCAGTCCTCATCGGTCGGGCAGCCGAACGCGATTGGGTTGGTGCCGAGCATCGGCTGGACGCCGAAGGTCGGTGAGATGGACGGGCGGGCATTGGTGAAGCTCATGCCGATCATCCCGGCGCGTACCGCCATCAGCGGATAGTAGCCATCAATGCCGAAATGGGTTGAGTTGCGCACAGCGACGGCGCCCATCCCGACCTGGCGGGCTTTCTCGATTGCCAGCGTCATGGCGCGGTGACCGATGACCATACCCACGCCGTGATGCCCGTCAACGGTGGCTGTCGCGGGGGATTCGCGCACGATCTCGAAGTTTGTTACCGGTAAATGCTGACCGTTTTTGATGCGGTCGTAGTACATTTTCAGCCGCCCTATACCGTGCGACTCGACGCCGCGCAGATCTGAGGCGATCAAAATTTCGGCGCTGATCGCGGCCTCCTCTTCGGGCACGCCAACGCTGGTAAAGACGTCGCGGATGAAGTTTTGCAGCACATCTACGGGGATAAAGCGGGTATTCTCCAGCATATAACACACTCCATTTGATCGTGCACCAAACCGTGCGAACAAGGCGCCTCCTGCAGGGGCTGTTCACCAGAAAGGCGCAGGATGCCCCCCGGAGTTACCGGTTGGGGTGCTTTTGATATTATAAAAGAGGTCAGATCAATTTTAACATGCGATGAGTATAGCATACCTGCAGGGCGAGAAAAGAAATTAAAACCCTTCTTAACCGCCAGGCGAGTTGCCCTTCTCTGTTTTCAAGTGTATCATTCCTGATGGATGAATATTGCAGTAAAAGCAGGGTGAGGTGAAGCATGGAGTCTCCCTTAAGCCTGATGTGTGTCGTTGCCCATCCGGATGATGAATCGCTGGGCATTGGTTTCACGTTGGCAAAGTATGCGGCTGAAGGAGTTTATACGTCGGTCGTGATGGCAACACGCGGCGAGCGCGGCTGGAAGGGCAAACCCACAGACTACCCGGGCCCGGAAGCCCTGGGGCGTATCCGCGAGGCAGAGCTGTTAACCTCCGCGAAGATATTAGGGGTGAACGAGATCAAGTTTTTGGATTATATGGATGGCGAGGTGGATCGGGTTGAGCCGCTGGAGATTTCCGGCAAGATTGCGCAGCATATCCGCCGCCTGCGTCCCCAGGTGCTGATCACCTTCGATCCGCTGGGCGCATACGGCCCTACCGACCACATCGCCATTTCACAATTCGCGCTCGGCGCGATTGCTCTGGCTGCAAGCTGTGAATTTAGCGACCCCGGCGGGAATCCCCCACATCAGGTGGCTAAAGTTTATTACATGATCGATTCGGAACCGCTGGTCAAGCTGTACACAAGGCTGACCGGCAAGCGTATTCATGTAACCGCAGATGGAGAGCGCAGGAAATATACCGGCTGGCCCGTATGGGCAGCCAGCGCGCGGGTTGATGCCACCGGTTATTGGGATGTTGCCGTGGAAGCCCTTGCCAGCCATGAGAGCCAGGTGGGGCATATGATGGCTCTCATCCGCCGCATACCCGCCCGCTTCAATATTTCATCCTGGGCAGTGCAAACCTTTTACCGTGTTTACAGCCTGGTTAACAGCGGACGCCAGGTGGAAATGGATCTCTTTGAGGGTCTGCGCTAATTCAATTTTTTCGAAAGACAATAAACTGGTCTTTCTTCAGGTGCGGATAAATCCTGTTGTATTCAAGACATAAATAAAATAGGCCACGAACGCCAGCCACCACACCACAGCGAACAAGATACCGCTGCGGGGGACAGGATAGTCAACTCGGATTGTCTTGGTGGGGTAAGCGCCAAACGCGCGCCCTTCCATGGCAATCGCGGAATTCTTGGCGCGTCGCAATCCGCTGATCAACAATGGCACCGTCAACCGTGTGACCATCCGCACCTTCGATAGAAAGCCTTCGTCCATCCCTGCCCCCCGCACGGCATGGGCGTTCAAGATATTACGGGCTTCATTCTCAAAAACAGGGATATACCGCAAAGCCGCGTAAAAAGCGTAGGCAAAGCGATAGGGAACCCGCAAGATCGTGATCATGCTATTGACCAGTCTGGCCGGTTCTGTTGTCATGGTAAAGATTAATGCGCTTGACCCGACATTGATGACCCGAATACCCAGATTCATCGCAAAGCGCAGGCTTGCTTCAGAAATCCGAATGATACCAAACTCAAAGTAGATACGAGTATTTTCGGGCGGAGCGAACAGCAATTGCAGGATGAACAAGAAAACCGCAAAAGACATAAAGACGCTAAAGCCAGCAAAGAATTTTCTGGCTGGCAATTTCGCCAGTAAAAGCGCACAAATCACGATGAGAATCGCCATCACCAACTGGTGTAATGGGGTGGTTACTATATAGGCGATAAATGCGATGGCAATCAGCCATGCAAACTTGCTGACGGGATCAATACGATGAAAGAAAGACTCACCTGGCAAGTAGGAAAACTGTAACATTATACGTTCTCCTTCTGGTTGTCTAGAGCGGTTTGCAATTTTTCAACTGTTAAGAAGGGCAGCATTTTTTGCTCTTGCCTCAAGTTGATCTGGTTCACAATTTTCAGCATTTCGGGCTGTTCAATTGCCTTTGTGTTCACGTGGGACAGGTTCGTAAATAATCCCTGTGGCGTCCCGGAAAATACCAGTTCTCCTTTTTCCATGACGAATACATGATCCACAAAACTTGCAACCAGTTGAGTAGTGTGTGTAACCAGCATGATTATGGTATTCTGTGCGCGCAGGTTCATAAGCAAGTCAATCATCCGTTGGGTATTGCGAAAATCAAGCCCGGCTGTAGGTTCATCCAGGATAAGCAGTTTGGGATTTCGAACCAGCATGGTGGCAATGCTCAAACGCCTTTTTTCACCCATGCTCAACGTCAGCGGGTGACGGCCATCCAAGCCAAACAGTCCCACCTGAATCAAGGTCTTGTTAACGATCTCTTTCAATTCGTCGCCTTTTTTACCCTCCAGGCGGGGGGTATAAGCAATTTCATCGAATACGGTATCCGCTACAAACTGGTGCTCAGGATATTGAAAAACATAACCCACATCTTTGGCGATAGACTTCACCTTCTTCTCGGCAATGTCTTCTCCATTCATCATAATTTTTCCAGATGTTGGTTTTAATAGACCAATAAGATGTCTGGAAAGAGTCGTCTTTCCAGACCCATTTTCACCCATCAGCCCAACCACATTGCCAGGGTAGATGCTTAAGCTCACATCCTGCAGGGCTTTAAACCCGTTAGGGTACGAATAAGAAACATGTTCTATATTAACAAAGGATTCTTGCTCTGGGTTGGCCTCAGCAGCAGGAGAAATGTAAAGCGATTCGGCTTTTGAAACTGGCAGTTCCAACCAAGCCTGAGCAGCTTCTTCTGCATCCAGCGGAAAAGTTGACATCGGGTATCCGTGGTCTTCCGCCAGCAGAGCCAAACGAGCGACTTCGGGAACCCATAACCCCATCTCTGTCTCGAGTCGTCTGGCCCAGTCTTTTAGCACTTGGCGGGGAGGCCCATTTGCAACGATCTTCCCGCCATCCATCAGGATAATCCGTGTGGCGTATTTGATCAACTCATCAACTTGATGCTCGATCAGAATAACCGTCTTGTTCTGCTTTTGGTTAAGGTCATAAAGCAGATTGTAAACCTCGCTTTTGCCAACCGGATCGAGGTTCGCCGTCGGCTGATCCAATATCAGGACATCCGGCCCCATTGCCAGGACTGATGCAATCGCGACTCTCTGCTTTTGGCCGCCAGATAACTCATTGATAAACCGGCGTTCAAAACCGCTCAACCCGACCTGCTTCAGGGTTAGTTCTTCTCTTCTGATAACCTCTTCGCGCGGAACCAGAAGATTCTCAGGCCCGAAAGCAACTTCTTCATCTACGAACAAGTTGCAAAACTGACTGTCGGGGTCTTGAAAAATCATGCCAACATGGGTCGCGAGTTGAGGCACGGGCGTTTCAATCACATCCAAATCGGCGACCCGGCCAACACCCTCTGCCCGTCCGCCCAATACATTGGGATAAATCCCGGTGATGCAGAACGCCAACGTTGACTTTCCTGACCCTGAGGGTCCCAGGATGATGACAAATTCGCCTGGCTCAATTTCCAAATTAATGTTATGGAGCAGTTGGGTCTCGTTTTCGGCTGCCCAGAAGGAATAGTTACTTAGCTCGATTAATCCTGCCATTTTTCAAACTCGAATTCTCTAATTTTGATGAGGAGGCCGGCGACTTCTTTTGCCGCGTCGGAAAGGTATTGCTCACCCCTTTCCGGATCCGCGGTGGTGGCATCCCCCAAGACACCCAGGGGGGCAATATCCCGTGTGAGCCAGGCGTAGTTCAGCGCGCCCATGAAGGGCGGCGTCTTCATCTCTTGCAGATGGGATGGCAAGCCATTGGGCGCCCATTCGCGCCTGACATATTCAGGGCAACACTTGAGCAATATGGAGGTCTCGACATCGCCGGCATGGATACCGTACGTCCCTTCAAGTTCCGAGAGGCCCGCAGTAGGGGGGGCAACCCGCAAGAAGGCATGCAGTGCGAAGACTTTTAAATTCGTCTGTTCGCGGATATCGCGAATGACGAAGTCAACGATTTCGGTGTTGCCCCCGTGACCGTTCAGGAAAACAAAACGTTTGAACCCGTTGCGCGCAACGTTTGTTCCAATTTCTTTGAGCACTTGAATGAATGTCTCAGAAGTTAATGTAAAAGTGCCTGGAAAGCCGGTATGTTCGTTGCTTTTGCCATAAGATTGCAACGGGAGAACCCAGGCTGGAAAACCTTCCGGCAATTTCAGAAGGGCGCGTTCGAGCACTTCTTGCACGACGATGCTGTCAGTAAAAACCGGCAAATGGGGTCCATGCTGCTCGATAGAAGCCACTGGTAAGATTACGACTGCCTTATCTTTATCGGGCAGCAGTTGAACCTCTCTGGAGGTAAGAAAAGGCAAGAAGCGTTCCTGTGTTTTTTTAAAGATTAACATTTTAAGCGATCCTTTTAAAACAACCTGATACGTCAGGGTAAAATGAATTTAAGTCCTCTTCCAAAGATTGGATTTTGCCGCTCAGAATTTATTTCATAAAGAAAGCGGCGCAAGGAATTTTTGGTTGCAGAACCCTGACGGCAGGCAATGATAAAGATCCCCCCCTCACGCCCAACTTTTCGTCAAACATAAATGGCCGCTGAAGGGGGGATCTTTTAGAGAACATCAATCATTAAACTTGGCTTTACCCATTATAGAAATGGTAAAGAAAACAGCTGCCGGGTTCTATATGTTTGCGCGCGCCAGCGCCTTGCGAATGCCATAAGTGGCCAGGCCGGTGACGATAAGACCGGCGGCGAAAGCATTGACAACATAAGCAATTTGCATTGGCAGTGTGAAGTTGGGGAACCAGTAGAACAAATCAACTGTAAAAGCTACGGCTACCCCAAAGGCGCCAGAAAGCATACAGCTCAACAGGCTAAACTTATAGCGTCCGAGCGCAAGACCAATTTCTGCCCCGACACCATTTGCAAGGCCGTAAAGCAGCGCCAGCGCCCCGGCTGCATTCCCAAAGAGAAGTTGGGCCAACCCATTGATGAGACCCGTAAGGAGCGCTGCCCCTGGTTTTTTAACAATCTGCCCTGCCAGCACGATGACCAAAAGATGAAACGCCCCTGGCCAGGTAGCGACATAGGGACTGCCGATGTTTAATGCTCTAACCAGGGGGTTAATAACCCATGCGCTGATCACGGCCCCCACAGCAGCCAACACGGCCATGATTAAAAGGTCTGTTGTTGTGTAATTGAATAAACCTTTACTTTCTTTCGAGCCAGCCATTATTTCCTCCTAAAAATTGATGATAAAAAGACTCTAAATTGATTATAGATATAGAATCAGATAAGTCAATATAAATTATCATTTGGTATTAAATTGGTCACCGTCACAATACCAGGTTCTCGGCCTGATCACTGGCCGCTTTGGAAGAATATTCTCAGGAAAATCTAAATAAAATGGGACAAGGGTCTTTAACCTTCCAAAAGATATCCCCTGCCGTGCTCGTTGCGGATATATCTGGGCTGTCTTGGATCAGGCTCAATTTTCTGGCGCAAACGGCGGATCACTTTCCAAACCAGATGTGCATCCCCGGGGTAACTATTGCCCCATACCTTCTCAAGAATGGTATCCGTCGCTAAAACCTGCCCTACCGCACTTGCCAGTTCAGCAAGAACCTTGTATTCTGTGGCGGTAAGATGAACTTCCTGGCCATCCATATTCACTCTATGAGCCGAGAAGTCTATCGTAATGCATCCGATTGAGATAATGGAAGAGGCAGAGGAGACAGGTGACCGCATCCAATCTCTGACCGCTGCTTTTACTTTTGTGACCAGTTCATCCCCCGGCGAACCTTGACGATAACCATTCTCTATAACTTGTTGATTCACCCCTTCTTCATCTGCAAAGGCAATGTCTGTCATTTGCTTAATATCACGGCTCCCCATTAATTCACTCAGAAAGATCTTCAAGGTTGCCAGCTCTCGATTGCGAATGACAAGCTCGCGTTGGGTGTTTTTTAGCTCTGTAATATCACGCCCAATTGACTGATACCCGGTGATCTTGCCGCTTTCAAGAATTGCCCGGTTTGTCCAGCGAATCCACCGTTGTTCGTTGTTTTGTAAGACGACCAACCTGTCATAAACCTGTTCCGGGTGTTCAGCAGTTAATTTAATCAGAGATTGCTCCATCAAATCTCTAATTGCCTTATGCCGGATATCCGCCAGGTATTGTCCGGAAACAAGATCTTTTTGACGCAGGATGAAACTGCAATGAGCGTCGTTGGTAAAGGTTATGGTTCCGTCCGGCAAAAAGCGACGGAGGACTTCGGGCTGATCATCAAAGAAGGAACAGAAATGTTCCTCACTTAAGCTCAAGTTTTTTTCTAGACTCATTTTGAAAATCCTTCGAGATGCGGTTGTACAGAATTTGTGTTTGAGAAATTTCGAAATGCATTCATAAGAAACCAATGGGATTATAAACAATTATACACATCGAAATTTTTGTCAATCCATTTTAGTTGCATACGAGGGTGCAGGTTTGGATCAGAAAGAACAATTGCCGCAGAAGCTGAGTTCTTTTAATCGTCGTGCGCGCGGGATGCCGCCGCCCGCCCCGCCAATGCGCCGCTGCTGAAGGCGTATTGCAGGTTGTATCCGCCGCACGGCCCGACTACGTCCAGCGTTTCCCCCGCCAGGTACAGCCCTTTTAAGCGGCGCGATTCCAGGGTTTTTGGATAGACCTCTGTTACGGGAACCCCTCCGGCGGAAACCTGACAGTATTCAAACCCGCGCACCCCTTTGACCGGCCTGCGGGTATCTTTCAGGCTGCTGACCAGCCGGTTGAGAGCGCCTTCGCTTACTTTATTTAATGGAGCATCTGCCGGGATATTTGCCATGCTCAGATAAAATGAGACCACCTTGGGTGGAAGAAAAGCTCCCAGCAACACGCGAACCGGCAGGGGCGTATTGCGTTTGCGCGCCAACAGGTTGGCAAATTCAGCTTCAAAGAAATCCAGCAAGTTGAGTGAAATTATCAGCGTGTCCGCGGGGTGAGCGGAAACGTGATGGCTGATATCCATGACAGCAGGACCGTTAAGCCCCCACTCTGTAAAGATCATGTTTCCCGCAGCGGAGGCCAGCAGCTCCTTCCCGTGCCATAATGCCACTCTGACATCCAGCCGCACGCCTTGCAGAACTTTCAGGTCTTTCAGATCCACCAGCACAGGCGCGAGCGCCGGACGTTTGGGCAGCACGGTATGCCCTAATTGCGCCAACACGGGGAACAACTCGCCCCGTGAACCGAGCGTGGGATAGGCCATCCCGCCGGCTGCAATGATGACCTTTTCGAACATCTCTTCCCCTTCACCGCCCCCACCGGCGTACCGGATGGAGAAACCCCTCCTGGCGGGTGCGATGGCGTTCACCTTGCTCGACAGGCGCAGCGAAACACCAGCCAACTTTGCAGCCGCATCAAAAGCCTCGACCACTGTTTGCGCCGAGTTGGAGAGCGGGTAGTACCAGCCGTCGGGTGTTTGGGTGACCATAATGCCGATCTCTGCCAGCATTTCCAGCAGGTCTGGAACGCCGAACCCTCCCAACAGCGCCCGCATCCAGTTTGCATCGGCGCAGGTGTATTTTTCTGCCGAAACGCCGACATTGGTCAGGTTGCAGCGCCCGCTGCCGGTTGCCAGCAGTTTGCGCCCGACCTGGGCGTTGCTTTCGAACAAGCTGACCGCCGCGCCGCGCCAGGCGGCTTGCAGCGCGGCGGCCAGCCCCGAAGCCCCCGCTCCGATGATGGCGATTTTTGTGCGCTCATTGTCCATAGCTCACCGCTGGATGTTGTCTGTCCATGCTTTTCAGACTCTCCCTCTTTTCTCTTACCGCGCGCCGCCGCTTTCGATGCCGCACAATCGTTCGGAAAGCTCCCACAAGCGGGCGGCTTCTTCCTCCCGTTGTGCATAGCGGCTGGGCGCGAGCGGACGGCAGTTCTTCCAATAAACCTCGCGAGAGGCTTGAACGGCCGGATCGGCAGCCAGAAAGATCACCGTCGCCGCGCCATGATCCGGATCAGTCCCGCCGCGCCGCCGGCGCTCCCACACCCAGCGCACAATCCCGCTGGTGCCTTTTAAACCGATTTCCGTGTTCACCAGCCCGGGGTCGGCGGCATAGGCGCGCAGGTGAAAGTCTGCCCCCAGGCGGCGGTTCAGTTCGAAGGAAAATAACACGTTCGCCAGCTTGGACTGTTGGTAGGCCTTCAGGGTATTATAGTTCCTGCGCAGCATCACGTCGCCCCAGTGGATGTGCGCATTGCGGTGCGAGGCCGAGCTGACGGTTACCACCCGGCCGGCCGGCGCCGCTCGCAGGAGCGGCAGCAGCTCGTGGGTGAGCAGAAAAGGCGCCAGGTGATTGACGGCAAATTGCAGTTCATAGCCGTCTTCGGTGGCTGTATACCAATTGGCGACTGCTCCGGCGTTGTTGACAAGCACATCCAATCCACCAGTGGCGGCGGCAACTTTCTCGCGGATGGCAGCAGCCAGGGCGCGCACCTGGCGCTGCGAGGAAAGATCGGCCATGCAAAAAGAAAGCTGCGCAGAAGGGTTGTTGGACAGGATTGCCGCCTGCGCTTCCGCGATGCGGGCTTCCGAACGCCCCACCCCGATCACACAAGCCCCGCGCGCTGCCAACGCTTGCGCAGCCGCAAAGCCGATCCCAGAGGTCGCGCCGGTGACAACCATCATCCTGCCAGCAAGAGCTTTTGCAGGATCCAACCCACGGTCTTGAAGGGAAACAGAATCGGACATATTTGAAGGTTCCTTCGCTTTCAGGTCTTAACCAATCGGTTACACCGGATAGTATAACCAATTGCTTGACTTATTACAAGGTTTTCTTTATGATTAATCAGATGATCCATTCATGCACAGGGATATTTTTACAAGGAACTGACAAATGAAAAGCTACGCATTGATCACCGGCGCAACCGGCGGGCTGGGGAAAGCTCTTGCAGCCGAGTGCGCCTCACGGGGCTGGAACCTGTTTCTGACCGATCTTTCAGAACAATCCCTGGAGGCTCTGGCCATCGGGCTTGGCCGCCTGCACAGTGTTGATATTCTTTACCAGCCCTGCGACCTCACAGATTCCGCCTCGCGGGAAATATTATGGCAGGCGATTGAACAGGCGGGTCTGCGTTTTCACCTTTTACTGAATGTTGCCGGCGTTGATTTTGAAGGGCCATTCCGCGAAAGAGCAATCAACGAACTACGCACAGTTCTGCAGTTGAATATCGAAGCAACGGTTGAAATGACCCGCCGCGTGCTGATGTTTCGGGATGCGACCCGCACCCTACGGATTGTAAATGTAAGCAGCCTGGCCGGCTACTACCCGATGCCCTTAAAAGCAATCTATGCCGCCTCAAAGCGATTTTTGCTTGATTTTTCGCTGGCCCTGAACCAGGAACTACGATCTGCCGATATTACCGTTATGGCGCTTTGCCCGGCAGGAATGCCAACCAACCAGGAAACCAGACGCGGCATCAAAGCGCAGGGATTCCTGGGCCAGGTTACAACCCTGAATGTCGGCAGTGTAGCAGTCCGTACCATTGAGCTTGCCCTGGCAGGCCGAAAAGTATATATTCCCGGTGCATTTAATCAGGTAATGCAAGCTCTTGGCTCGCTGGCGCCTCCTGCCACAGTTGCTTTTTTGATCAGCAAGCGTTGGAAGGCAGCCCGTCAGAAGTCTATTCCAATGCCGGCAGAGAGATGATCTCGGGCGGCTGAGATGCGAAACAACAGCAATTACGGAAAACGAAGGTGAACCCTATGGCTCAACGTGCGACCAAACAACATATTATGGAAGCAACCATCACGGCTATTGAAAAGTATGGCGTACAAAACGTCACAACCCGCACGATAGCACAGGAAGCCGGGGTAAATAACGCTGCGCTGCATTATTATTATGGCACAAAAGACCGCCTGGTGACGGAGGCTCTGGCCTTGACTCTGGATCATATGATGCAGGATACGGATGCAATTCTATCCGGGGAAGGCGATATCCGCGAGCGGCTGGCAGCGTTATTTGGATATATTGTTGAGGGCATCCTGCGCTATCCCAACCTCATTCGCGCTCACCTTGCCGGCCCGCTGATGCAGGGAGAAAACAACAGCCCCTTTTTAGGCTTATTGGATGCCTGGCTCAACCGGACAAGCAGAGAGTTGGAGACCATTCCCACCTCCACGCCCGCAGGTGGTATGCGGTTTGCGGTCTATGCGGCTTTTTCCGCTATATTGATGGCAGGCTTGTTGCCAGAATCAGCTCAAGAGGTCATCTCCATAAATTTGCGCGATGCGGCGGCGCGTACAAAAGCAATTGAATCGATCGTAGCCAGCCTCCTCATTCAGGCCGGAAAGGCAGGCAAATAGAAAATGGCTACCGCCAGGGCGACAGAACCAAAACCATAATCCAGTTTGACCGGTTATTCAACAGGAAAATATGACAAAATTCATTATCAAGAAAAGCGCTCAGTGAAAAGCTATGTACTGATCACCGGGGCAGCCGGCGGGCTTGGAAAAGCATTTGCCGCAGAATGCGCCGCGCGCGGATGGGATTTATTCTTAACCGATCTCAGGGCGGATTTGCTGGCGCCGCTGGCGGCCGGGTTGCAGCGTCTGTACGGTGTTGATGTGTTGTACATTCCCGGTGACTTGACCGATCAGGCGTCACGCCAGGCGCTGTGGGAGGAGATTGGCAGGCTTGGGCTGCGCTTTCATTTTCTTTTCAACGTTGCAGGCAGCGGAGATGAAGGCGCCTTTATAGGCCGGAACCCGGACAACCTGCGCGCCCTCTTGCGGCTGAATGTCGAAGCGACCGTGGCTATGAGCCGGCAGGTTCTCGCCTTTCGAGATCCTGCCCAAGATTTCCACATTGTCAATGTAAGCAGCCTGGCCGGGTTTTACCCCATGCCATATAAAGCTGTCTATGCCGCCTCCAAACGTTTTGTGCTCGATTTCTCACTGGCTTTGCATGAGGAACTCAAACCGCTGGGGGTCAGTGTCACCGTGCTGTGCCCGGCGGGGCTGCCCACCCACAACGCGTCCATCCGGCGTATCCTCGGGCAAGGGCTGATCGGACAGCTTACTACGGTCAACGTCGGTGATGCCGCTGCCCAGACGGTCGAGAAAGCCCTGGCTGGGAGAAGCATTGTGATTCCCGGGTTTCTCAATCGCGTCTTTCGTTGGGCTGGCGCCTGGTTGTCCCCTCAGATTGCCGCCCGGCTGATCGGCAAACGCTGGCAGCGGCTGCAAGGACAACACCTTCACGAGTAATACCTTGACAAAGTGGAAAAGTGCCCGCTTAAATACCCTTGACTGTGATATAATCCATTCACCTGCGTGGCTTGTGCGCTTGATCGCCAGACCAAATTAGGGTCGGGCGGTTTTTTTTTAGAAAGAACGAGGTTGATTCCAGGAGACCAAGGAAGATGGAAATAAAATTATATGTTGGCAACCTTTCCTACCACACCACCGACGATTCTTTGCGGGAGCTTTTCGCTCAAGCAGGGACAGTGGCATCCGTTGATGTGATTAAGGATCGTATGACTGGGAGTTCGAAAGGGTTTGCTTTTGTTCAAATGAGCAGCCAGCAGGAAGCGGACAATGCGATCCGCATGTTCAACGGCCACCGGCTTGATGATCGCGAGATCAAAGTCAGTATCGCCCGCCCGCGAGAGGAATCCGGGCCGGGCGGTTTTGGCGGTCCCCGACGCTCCGGCGGCGGGTATGGTAAAGGCCCCAGCAATCGCGGCGGTGAGAGACGCGGCGGCGGCGGCGGTCAGCGCCGATACTAATCCATATTGTTTTTCAGCAACTTGAAGGAGATTTTCAGAATGTCAGAACGTATTATCGGAACCGTGAAATGGTTCAACAACAGCAAGGGTTATGGTTTCCTGGCGCAGGAAAACGGAACAGATGTTTTCGTGCACTTCAGTTCCATTCAGGGGGACGGTTACCGCTCTCTCGAAGAAGGCCAAAGAGTAGAATTCTCGATTGAGAAAGGTCAAAAAGGCCTGCAAGCTTCGAATGTAGTACTTCTATAATTTGAAGGTTTAATCACTCAAAACCCCGCCTGCTCTCAGAGGCGGGGTTTTTTTTGTTAAAAATGTGGTATACTTTCGCTTCGATCCCGAAAGGGACACATTGGTTCAGGGAATTGTTTTGATCAGACCGAATGATTGCCCGGTGGAAACCCATTGGGCTTTTTTAATGCCTGAGCGGCTTCCGTGAGGAACACCGCCGGAAACACAGGCGCGGGAACGGCGGCATCAAAACACCCCATTATGCTTGAGGAGTTTTGATGACAACCGAATTTACCCAACTTAACCTGCATCCGCAGCTTATTCAAGCTGTAACGGAGCTGGGTTATACAGCCCCCATGCCTGTTCAAGAAGCGATCATCCCGCTGATGATCGAGGGCCGTGATGTGATTGGACAGGCACAAACCGGCACCGGCAAGACCGCCGCGTTTGCCCTTCCCATCCTGCAAACAATCCAACCGCAACAACAAGTTGTTCAGGCGCTGATCGTCGTCCCCACGCGCGAACTGGCGTTACAGGTCGTGGAAGCCATCTCCGACTATGGCCGCTACCGGCCGGTGCGCGTGCTGGCAGTGTATGGCGGACAGCCTTACCAGCCGCAAATCAACCGTCTGCGTAAAGGTGTGGATATTGTCGCCGGCACCCCCGGCCGTTTGCTGGACTTGATTCAGAAGCATATTTTGAATCTTGCGGAAGTGCGCACCGTGGTACTGGATGAAGCTGACGAGATGTTGAGCATGGGGTTTATCGAAGACATCAACACGATCCTGTCAGAGACGCCCTCCACCCGGCAGACTGCGCTCTTTTCCGCCACGCTGCCGCCGCAGATCCGCCGCCTTGCAGACAAGTACATGTGCAACCCGCAAGCCATCACCCTGGGCGGCGGGCAAGCCACCGTTGCCATGCTTGACCAGCGTTATTGTGTGGTCAATCAGAATGACAAGCTGGCGGCGCTCACCCGCATGTTCGAGGTTGAGGAGATTACCAGCGCCCTGGTCTTTGCCCGCACCCGCGCCGGCACCAGTGAACTGGCGAATGAGCTGATGACGCGCGGCTACTCTGCTGAAGTGTTAAACGGCGACCTGAGTCAGGACGCGCGCGAGCAAACTTTGCAGCGCTTCCGCGAAAATAAACTACAAGTTTTGGTGGCCACCGATGTGGCTGCGCGCGGGCTGGATATTGAGGATATTTCGCACGTCTTTAATTATGACCTGCCCGATGACCCGGAAATCTATGTACACCGTGTCGGGCGCACCGGACGCGCCGGTAAAAGCGGTATTGCGATCACCCTGATCACACCGCGGGAGCGCCGGAACTTGAAGCAGATCGAAACCTTCACCCGCCATAAGATCAACCCGATGGTACTTCCGAGCGAGGAGGACATCCTCAACCATCGCAAGGATAAGCTGGTGAAGCAGATGGGCATTTGGTTGCAGCGCGGCCGTTACCGCAAGGAACGTGAGATTGTCGAAGCCCTGCTGCTGGAGGGGCATGACGCTGTGGAAATTGCCGCGGCCGCCCTCAAGGTCGCGCGGGCGGATGAAAAGCAGCGCCCGATTGCCCCGGTCGGTGAGGTGGTGGAACCCGCCGCGCGCCATCCGGAACGCCGTGCAAAGCCTGCCCGAAGCGGCAGTTCGCGCCCTGCTGTGCAGGGATCTGTGTCGCACGAAGCCGGCATGGTACGGCTGATGATCAATATGGGAAAACACCAAGGCGTGCGCCCCGGCGATATCGTCGGCGCGATTGCTTCGCATGCGCACATCCCCGGCTATACCATCGGCAAGATATCTATTCAAGACAAACATTCTCTTGTGGATGTGCCGGAAGAATTTTTACCGCAGGTGCTGGCGAAGAACAAGGAAGTTTTTATTCTTAAACAATCGATCCAGTTGGTGCGCGCCTAACGGGCAAAAATTCGCCCGTATTGTCCACCGGCCGCATCACGGCCATAACCGACCAGGCTCTTATGGTCTTCGATTCCATGCGGCGGTCTGCGCCCATAAGGGTTCCTGCCAAAAGCTCTGCAAAAGACTTTCGAAGAAACAGGCACGATTATTTTTAAGGCTTGAGCACATCCCCCTGCCCGGCGGCTTCCATTGCCATTGCAACGGCTCCCAGCATCGCGGAACGATTACCCAGGGCAGGGGCGGTGATGTAACGGTCAATTTGCTCCAACAGGAGGGGGGAATGAATATAGCCGTTGAGCAGAGCTTGCACCTTGCGGCGCACGAGAGCATGTAAACCGGGGTGCTGGGATACACCCCCGCCCAGGACGATGCGCTCCGGCGAGCAGGTGTAGATCAGGCTTGCCAGCCCAAACGCCAGGTATTCCGCTTCCAGCCTCCAGGCCGGATGGCCGGCGGGCAGGTTTTCGGCGGGGCGACCCCATCGTTTGGCAAGCGCCGGCCCTGAAGCCAGACCCTCCAGGCAGTCGCCGTGGTAGGGGCAGATGCCGGGGAAGGGATCCCGTTCCCAATCGTGCGGCAGCGGCAGGTGGCCTGCTTCGCTGTGCACCAGTCCGTGGAATGGCCGTCCGTTGACAAGGGTGCCTACTCCAATTCCCGTCCCCACAGTTACATAGATAAAACTTTCCAAGCCGTGGTTTTCCGGGTTCCAGTACTGCTCGCCAAAGGCGGCGGTGTTCACATCCGTATCAAAGCTCACCGGCAGCTCCAACGCATCCAAGACCTGGGTGCGCAGATTGACGTACTGCCAGCCTGCTTTGGGTGTGTTTGTGATGCTTCCAAATGCAGGTGATTCCGGGTGTAGGTCGAGCGGGCCGAATGAACCGATTCCGACTGCGACGAGCTGCTTGCGGCGAACGAAAGGCTCAAAAAATGCAAGCACCTGCCGGATGGTCTCCTGTGGGGTGAGGGTGGGGATGTGCTTCTCCGCCAGAATGGTGTCGGGTCCGGCGCCCACCATGCAGTTAAATTTGGTGCCGCCTGCTTCGATGCCCCCATACAGCCTCTCCATAGGTTTTCCTTTCCTGGTGACAGTTCTTTCTTCGAGCCTTTGTGTTTTATAAATGCTGCTCCAGCCAGCGCTTCACCAGTTCTTTGTATGCCAGCGGGTGGGTTTGGAAAGCCAGCCCGTGCCCCGCGTCGGGAGCGAGCCACAACTCTTTCGGCGCGGTGCAAGCTGCATAACACGTATGCGCCATGTGCACTGGCACAAAGTCGTCCTCCGCCCCGTGGATGAAGAGCGTGGGAATTTGCGTTCGTTGAAGCGCCGGGATGCAGGAGGCTTCGTCGAAGGAGAAGCCCGCCCGTAGATTGCACAACAGACTGGCAGCCGGCAGCAGCGGAAAGGCGGGCAGATGGTACATCCGCTGGAGCTGGTGTTGAAATTCATCCCTGACTGAATCATACCCACAATCTTCGATGACGGCGCGCACACTGGCGGGCAAATTCTCGCCGCTCATCATCATCGCCGCTGCCGCGCCCATCGAAATACCCCACAGCGCGATGCGCGCGCCGGGTCCGGTTTGTCTTTCCAACTCCTCCACCCAGCCGAGGATATCCGGCCGGTCGAGCCATCCCATCCCGATCACCTCTCCCTCGCTCTGGCCGTGGCCGCGGCAGTCCGGCAGGAGCACATTGCACCCCAACTCTTCATGGAAAAGGCGCGCAAAGCCTGCCAGCCAGGCCGCCGTACTGCGGTAGCCGTGCAAAAGAAGGACTGCTTTTGAAGAAGGGTTTGGAGCGGGCAAGAAGTATGCCTTGAGCGCCAGGCCGTCGTGCGAGTGCATTGTTAATATATGGAAGGGCTGCGTGTTCCACCAGAGCCGGTTTTCGTCCATCCCGTGATCTTCACCGGAAAACAGGGCGTCCTTCTTCGCCAGTGCAGCAAGCGCTTTTGGCCCCCGTACGATGCTGATTTTATAGAAATAATTTGCCAGAAAGAACAATCCCAGCAGCAGGAAGAACAGCCCTGCCAGCAGAATGAGCGCGGCAGCCAGGAGGAACAGCAGTGTGCCGCTCATGCTCCATTCTCCCGGAGCGCATTGCGCTTGTTGGATATGATCAAAGACATATATTCTCCGCGATTATTTTACCCTGCTTCTGCCCCTGCCAGTCATCATTAAATATTCACTCTCCGAGCAGATTCTGCCGGCAGATATCTGCGCCACAGCCAATTCGGGCCGCCCTGGTTATCCGCCCCCTTTGCGGCGCGGCGGTAAAACCCTTTTTTCGCGAGCCGCCGGGATGGTAACCCAAGCGCAACCCTCCCGGTTTATTGTCAAAGATCATTTGTCTGGACATTTTCAGATAAAACGGATATTATTTATCCGCCTGCCGCTTTTTGGGTGTGCACGCGGTGTTTTTTCACCCAGCATTAATCTAACTGTGGCAGAATATGTAGATATTAATCGTGTTATGCAGTTATTTTTGGAGGCAGGTACATGGAAAATTCATTGCCAAAATCGGCCGGCGGGCTGAAAGCTTCTCAACCGGCTGTGCGTGGTTCCTTGAAATTTATCATCGGCGGCGCGTTAATCCTTGCCGCCGTTGTTTATTTGATCGCGGCTTCTTTGATGTCGCCGGGCGGCACGCAGTACTTCCTCACCGTGGATGAGTTGAACGGCCGCGCCGCCGAGATGACGGGCCGCGAGGTGCGCATCTCTGGCGTGGTGTTGGGCGACACGATCCAGTACGACCCTAAAACACTGGACATCTCCTTCAGCGTAGCGCATATTCCGGGCGATAATCAGGAGATTGAGAAGCTTGGCGGGCTGGCAGCAGTGTTGAAGGAAGCCGCGCACAACAGCAGCCTGCAGCACTTGAAGGTGAAATATAATGGCGCCAAGCCCGATTTGCTCAAAGATGAAGCCCAGGCGATTATGACGGGCAAACTGGGCGCAGATGGTGTGTTTCAGGCGGAAGAGCTGCTGCTCAAATGCCCGACGAAATATGAAGAAGCCGTTCCCGAGCAATCCACCAATTAAATCAAACGATGATTGCAAATTTTGGCTTCGGCGCACTGCTCATTTGTTTTGTTGTCTCCCTGTACGGCATCGGCGCAGCAATTTACGGTGTACGGCGCAACGCGCTGGCCTGGACGGAAAGCGCCCGCGCCGCGATGCTGCTGACCTGGCCGCTGCTCACCCTGGCGGCGGTGAGCCTGGTTTATCTGCTGGTTGCCGGGCATTACGAGGTGCAGTTTGTCTACAATGTAACCAGTAGCGCCATGCCGCTCTACCTGCGCATGACCGCGCTGTGGGGTGGGCAGGCTGGTTCACTGGTCTTCTGGTCGTGGCTGATGTCTGCTTTTGCCTCGGCGGTGATGCTGCGCAGCTGGCAGCGCGACCGTGAATTTCAGCCCTGGGTGATTGTTGTTTCGCTGGTCACGCTCGCCTTCTTCCTTGGCCTGGTTATCTTCGTTGAAAACCCGTTTGCGCGCTTCTGGCAAACCGCCAATGGCATGCAGGTTATCTCCATGTTCCAGCCTGCGGGCGGCACGTTGTTACTGCCACCCGATGGGCGCGGTCTCAACCCGCTGCTGCGCCATCCCGGCATGATTATCCACCCCCCCATGCTTTACCTCGGTTTTGTCTCTTTCGTCATTCCGTTTGCCTTTGCAATTGCCGCGTTGATTACCGGACGCAGCGACGACCGCTGGATCCGCCTGACACGGCGCTGGACGCTGGTAGCCTGGCTGTTCCTCTCGCTTGGGCTGGTGTTTGGCAGCCGCTGGGCATACGATGTGCTCGGCTGGGGCGGCTATTGGGGCTGGGATCCGGTGGAGATTGCGGCGTTTATGCCGTGGTTGAGCGGTACGGCATTCCTGCACTCGGTGATGATCCAGGAGAAGCGCGGGCTCTTTAAGCGCTGGAACCTGGTTTTGATCATAATCACCTACTCGCTGGTGATCTTTGGCACATTCTTGACGCGTTCCGGCGTGCTCTCATCAGTGCATGCCTTTGCACAGTCTTCAATCGGCCCGCTCTTCTTTAGCTTTATCAGCATCACTTTTCTCATCTCAATGGCACTGTTGCTGCGGCGCTGGAACGACCTGCGCTCTGAAGGCCATATGACCTCGCTGCTGTCACGCGAGTCGCTCTTCCTGGTCAACAACCTGCTCTTCATGGGCATTCTGGTAGTTTGCATGTGGGGGGTGCTCTTTCCGTTGATCTCGGAGCTTTTTACGGGACAAAAAGTGACTGTCGGGCCGCCCTTCTATGAACGCGCCACAGGCCCTCTTTTCGCCGGGATCATTTTCCTGATGGGCATTGCTCCGCTCTCTGCGTGGGGGCATTCCACCATCAAGACGCTCGGACGTGCCGTGTGGAAACCGGCGCTTGCAGCCCTGCTTGTGCTGATTGGGGCACTTGCCGCCGGGGTGCGCAGCGTGGCTGCGTTGATTACGGTTTTTCTCATCGCTTTGACCGCCTGCATCACGCTGTACGAATACGGGCGCGGGGTTGCCGCACGCATGCGGCGCTCCGGGGAAAACCCTCTGACCGCGCTTTGGCGGCTGGCAGGGCGCAACCGCCGCCGGTATGGCGGTTATATCATTCATTTGGGTGTAACGCTGATGGCGGTGGGCATCATCGGAATCGAGATGTTCCAAAGTGAGACGCAGGGCGCGCTCAAACCGGGCGAGACCCTGGAACTGGGCCGCTATGCGGTGACGTTCCGATCACTGGCGCAGTTTGACACCCCTGACGGGCGTAACGTTGCCCGCGCGGTGCTGGATGTCAGCCGTGACGGCAGGCCATTAGGACAGCTTTATCCGCGGCGCGATTATTATTATGACAGCCAGCAGCCGATGACGATTCCGGGTGTGCGCTCAAGCGTGGAAGACGATTTATATGTCTTACTGGTGGACTGGCAGCCGATCTCCAGTGAGGGGGCGACATTCAAGGTCTACCACAACCCGATGATCAACTGGCTGTGGGCTGGCGGGTTGGTGTTTATCCTGGGTACGTTTGTTGCCGCTTGGCCCTCGCGCGAAGAGCTTGCCGTTGTGCGCGTTCCGGCCAAACTGGCTGTGTCTGAACCTTAAAAATTTTCTTGGGCGCGGCGGTGCGTTAGTCCAGCGGGCCCGCCAGGCGGGCAACGGTTGCCAGTGCAGCGCGGGTGATATCGAAGGCAAAGGGCAGGTTGATTGTCTCAGATGTGTCGCCTGGTCTGTGATAAAAAGGCGTGCCATCCACCCCGGCGCAGCCGCCAGGTATGCCATCATCGAAGAAGTTTTCCATCACCAGAATTGCCGGGGTGTTCACCTCCCAGAAAGGTGCGTGATCAGAACGATCGGTGGCTTGACCGGTGAGATAGTCAAAGTGCAGATTGAGCCCATCCTGTTGGATCGTCTGGACAAAGGCTTGTCCGATTGCGTCAGAAGCCGGATTGGTTCCGACGTGCAGCTCAAAACAGCGGTCGCCGGTGGAATCGTAGCCGAACATGTCCAGGTTGATCAGTGCGACAATGTTATTGATGGGATGATCCTGAATATACGCCCGGCTGCCGGCGGAACTGCTCTCTTCGCCGGTGAACCAGATCAGGCGGATGGTGCGCTCGAAGCGGTATTGCGGCAGAAGGCGGGCGGCTTCGAGCAGTGCGGCCGAACCCACCGCGTTGTCATCTGCACCGGGGGCGGCTTCGAGGGCATTGCCTTCGCGCACGACGATGCTATCGAGATGAGCACTGAGGACGACGACCTCGTCAGGGAGACTCTTTCCCGGCAGGGTAACGATCAGGTTCTTCCAGGTGTAGGTGTGTTCGGCGTCGGTGTAGGGGTATTCGTCCACCTCGATTTGATCTTCCGGGATCCACTGGCGCACCTGTTCGAGGACAAAGTCGAAGGCGCGGGCGTTCTCCTGCCCGGTGAACATGGCGTAGCTGTAACGTGTTGTGATAAGGGCTGGCTGGCCGCCGACCTGCACCGGTTCTGCGCCGGAGAGCTTGCGCACCCAGGCGCTGTAATTTTCCATCTGTAGACGGGAATCCAGGTCGGGCAGTGTGGGAGCCCGCCCCGGTATGGAAATTGGACCGATCTGCCGCACGGGCAAGTTGCAGGCAAGCTGCGCCAGCAAGAGTATGAACAAAACAAGGAGAAATTTGCGGGTATTGGTTCGCATACGGCGAAGATTATCTGAAAAGCGTACATTTGTCAATCTGGATAAACCCGTGCAAACGAGCGGAGGCGGAAGGGTGGGCAGGTGCTCTTTAAAGAGATGGGTATAGGGAAGTTGAAAATTAAAGCATGAAATTATTTACAGGGATTTTATTTTTTATGGCGGTATGTTTTGCCCTGGCATTTGCACCTGCCGGTCTGGCGCAGGGAAGCGCACCGCCGGCGGCTACACCTGTGGGTGTGACGGATAACCAGGTGAATGCGATTGCCCGGGAGTTGTACTGCCCGGTCTGTGAGAACGTGCCGCTGGATGTCTGCCCGACACAGGCTTGTGCACAATGGCGCGATCTCATCCGTCAGAAGTTGAACGATGGCTGGAGTGAAGCCCAAATACAGGAGTATTTTGCGTTACAATACGGCGACCGGGTGCTGGCAGAGCCGCCCCGGCGCGGGCTGAACTGGCTGGTGTACATTCTGCCGCCGCTCATTTTTCTGGTGGGTGTCTTTATCGTCTTTCGAACGCTTCGTGCGCTCAGAAAGGCGCCTGGTTCCAGTGCGCAAGAACAAGCGCCTGCACCTGCGCCAGACCCCTATGTTGCCCGCCTGGAAGAAGAGCTGAAACGCCGCGAGAAGGAGTAAGAGAGAGCATGGAAACTGAACACAACCCGGCCGCGCCGCGCCGCCTGCCGCTGTGGATAATTGCAGCCGCCTTTATTCTATTAATTGGCTTTCTGGGGCTGATTGCCTGGGGGCTGCGCCGGACAAGCGAAGGGCCGATTCGGGTCGGCGACCGCGTTCCCGCATTTACGCTGACCACGTTCGATGGGCAGAGCCTGAACACCGGGGATATGGCCGGTAAGGTGATCGTCCTGAACTTTTGGGCTTCGTGGTGTACGCCTTGTGAGCAAGAAGCCGCCGCGCTGGAACAGTCGTGGCAAAAGTACAAACCCGGCGGGCAGGTGGTGTTCCTGGGTGTGGATTACGTTGATACCGAACCGGAGGCGCTTGCGTATCTTGAGCGCTTCAGCGTCTCCTACCCCAACGGGCCGGATCTGCGTACCGAGATTTCCCAGATGTTCCGCATTCGCGGTGTCCCTGAGACCTATATTTTGAACCAAAAGGGTGAGCTCCATTCCGTCAAGATTGGGCCATTTGCTTCCTCTGCAGAGTTGGAAGCGTTGGTTGACGGGTTATTGGAGTAAAGGCTTATGGATATTGGATCCATCCTATTAATCCTGGCGCTGGCGATTCTCGTCAGCCTGTTCATCAGCCGCCCATTGTTTGCCGGGCGGAGCGAAGACACTCCACTGGAGGTGCGGCAGGCCGCGGCTGCGATGGAGCACGAACGCTCGGCTTTGCTGGCAGAGCAGGAGCGCGTGCTCAACGCCCTGCAAGAGCTGGACTTTGACAACACGTTGGGTAAAATCCCCACCGAAGATTATTCAACACAGCGGACTGCCCATTTGCAAAACGGCGTTGCCATCCTGCAGCGCCTGGATGCTTTGAATCCGTCTTCGGATGGCGGGCAACAGGTCAGCACTGCGGATGCTGTGCAGCAACTGGAAGACGCTGTCGCCGTCCGCCGCGCGGACAGCGACAGCGTGCAAGCCGCCGCTCCTGGTGAGGACCTGGTGGAAGACCTGATTGCAGCGCGGCGGCGCGCCCGGCAGGAGCAGTTTGCCGGGTTTTGCCCGAAGTGCGGCCGCCCGGTACAAAAATCTGACAAGTTCTGTGCCCGCTGCGGGACGCCGGTTACCTGAGCGCCGCGCCACACCCCCCAAGGAAACGATGAAGCTTTTACACCGTAAAGCACTCCGGTTTATTTTTTTGCTCGCGTTAGGCGGGCTGCCGGCTTGTACGTTCTCGCTGGCGGGAGATGTGACCCCGCCGCCAGATTTTGCCAATCCGCCGGCGCTGGCCACCCAGCCGCCCGCCGGGGAAGACCGCACAGGGGAGATACTACCCGCGGCGGCTTTTGATCTTGCCAACGGACAAAGCCTCTATGTCGAAAAGTGCGCGCCGTGCCACGGCTTGCGCGGGGATGGAAAGGGTCCCCAAGCGGCCGCGCTCCCCAGCCTGCCAAGCGCGCTGGGGGATGAAACGATTGCAGACCTGGCAGCACCGCAGCACTGGTTCGAGATTGTCTCCAATGGCAACCTGGAAAAATACATGCCCCCGTTTGCCAGCCTGAGCGTTCAGGAACGCTGGGACGTCGTCTTTTATGCCCTTTCGCTGAGCACACCGCCGGAAACACTGCAAACCGGCAAGGCGGTCTATGAGCAAGCCTGTGTTGAATGCCACGGAGAACAAGGGGCGGGAGGCGGAGTGGACTTTCGTGACCTGGCGGCATGGGGGAACCGCCCACTGCAAGCGGTACAGGCTGTCATCGCCAACGGAAGCCCGCCGGATATGCCCGCTTTTTCCGGCAGCTTGCAGCCCGGCGAAATCCGCGCGGCCGCAGCTTACCTGCGCAGCTTTAGCCAGACCGGGCAGTCCGGGGAAGCGCAAAGCGCTTCTGCGCCTGAAGAGACAACCGGCAACGCCGCCCCTGCCACACCAGGGAAGGTTGTAGTAACCGGCAAAGTTGTACACGCCGGGGGTGGGCAACTCCCTGCCGGGCTGAAGGTTATCTTGCAATTGTATGAAAACATGCAACCGGTGATGAATCTGGAAACGGAAACCGGAGCGGATGGCAGCTTTACCTTTCCCGAGGTGGAGCGGGTGGACGGGCAGTTCTACGTGGTTTCTGCGGTCTATCAGGACTTTCAGTTCTTTTCCGATGTGGTCCCGGCCACAGATGTGCCGCAGGGCAGCTCCCTCAGCCTGCCGGTGACTGTGTACGATGCCAGCATGGACACATCCACCCTGCTTGTGGAAAGGGCGCATATCTTCCTGAACTTCGAGAATCCGGGAATGCTTCAGGTTGTAGAGATGTTGAACATCCGCAATCCGCATCCACAGGTAATTGTCGCTGCCGAAGAAGGCCAGCCGGTCTTGAGCTTTCAGCTTCCCAACGGGGCTGTGAATCTTCAATTTCAAGACGGTACACTGGGCGAGCGTTACCTACAGACGGAGAATGGTTTTGCCGACACCAGCAGCATTCCGCCCGCCCCGAACCCGCACCAGATTTTGTTTGCTTACGAAGTTCCCTACAACAACAATAAAGCTGTGCTGCAAATTGCCCTGCCCCTGCCCGTACAGTCTTTGCTCATAGCCGCTCCGGTGAGCGGGGTACGCGTCAAAGGCGACTTGTTGACCAGCGGCGGTCAACGCGATGTGCAGGGGATGCAGATCCAGTTGTACCAGGCAAATAATTTGGCGGCCAACCAGCCGTTCGATCTGACGGTTTCAGGCTGGCCTGCTTCCGGAGCTGGGATTCTGCCCGGCAGCACCGGGGGCCTGCTCTTCGGCGCGGGTGTATTTATTCTCGCATTGGCTGCCGCAGGTATTTTTTTCTTTCGTTACCAGCACGGCAGACGGCTTGCTACACCACAGGAGGACACACCTCCACCGGAAGAGGAGTCCTCCGAGGCACTGCTGGAAGCGATTCTGGCGCTGGAAGACCGCCACCGCGCCGGAGAGCTCTCTGAGGAAGTCTTTCAACGGCGGCGCACCGACTTAAAAGACCGGCTGCAAGCTGCACTTAAAGACGCCGGAGAGAATGCGGACGCAGTTGATGATTGAAACCCGGCGGTTGGTGAAGCGCTTTGGGATGAAGACCGTGCTGCGCCAGATTGACTTGCAGATCGCGCAGGGCGAGTTTGTCGCGCTGCTGGGCCCAAATGGGGCTGGAAAAACCACACTGCTGCGCATCCTGGCTTCGCTGGCGCGCCCTTCGCTGGGGCAGGTGATGATTGCCGGATACAGCCTCCCCTGGCAGGCTTCCGCCGTGCGCCGCAAGCTGGGGGTGGTTTCGCACCAGCCGCTGCTCTACGGTGATCTAAGCGCTGAAGACAACCTGCGCTTCTTTGGCCGTTTGTACGGACTTGCCGGGCTGGAAGCGCGCGTTACCGAAACGCTGGCGCTTGTCGGGCTGGAGCACAGGCGGCATGAGCTTGTGCGCACCTTCTCGCGCGGCATGCAGCAGCGGCTTGCCATCGGCAGGGCGGTACTGCACCGCCCGGAGGTGCTTTTGCTGGATGAACCCCACACTGGCTTGGATCAGGATGCCTGTGAGATGCTGGAAGCCGTGCTGCGCCAGGTGACCCGGGCCGGACAGACGGTCTTGATGACTTCGCATGATCTCGCGCGCGCAGCTGCTCTGGCTGGACGCTTTGATGTCCTTGTGCGCGGCAAAATCGCCGCCTCCATCACCAGCCAGGATCTGCCTCCGGACGGCTTGCTGGCGTTTTATCGTCAGGCGCTTGAAAACAACGAAAGAGAAGCCGGGAAACTGTGAACACCACACCGGAACCCCTGCAGGCCACCCCTTTTCTGCGTGTCATGTTTGCCGTCATCTGGAAGGATTTGTCCGCCGAGTGGCGCAGCCGTGAGCTGCTCTCGGCCATGCTGGTCTTCGCGCTGATCGTCATCTTTATCTTCAACTTTGCATTGGAGCTGGACCCCAAAAGCCGCGCCGGCATTACTGCCGGTGTGTTGTGGGTGACCTTCACTTTTGCCGGAACGATTGGTTTGAACCGCTCGCTGGCAATGGAGAAAGACCGGGGTTGTTTGGATGGGCTGCTGCTCGCGCCGGTGGACCGCACCGCGATCTATTTTGGAAAGATGATTGCCAACCTGATCTTTATGCTGGTCGTGGCGGCCATCGTCTTGCCGGTGTACGCGGTACTTTACAACAACTTTCACCTGTTCCACCCCGGCCTGCTGTTGGTGATTGTGCTTGGCTCCGTGGGTTATGCCGCGGTGGGCACTTTGCTTGCGACAATGACCGTACAAACCCGTACGCGCGATATCCTGTTGCCGATCTTGCTCTTCCCGCTCGCCATTCCGCTGATCGTGGCTTCGGTGAAAGCCAGCAGTGGTTTCTTGGGCGGGCAGTCGTGGAGCGACCTGCGTGATTGGGTAAACCTGCTGGTGGTGTACGATGTTGTCTTCATCGCCGCTGCTTTTATGGTCTTTGATTTTGTCGTGGAAGAATAATGGGCTTTGGGATTTACCGCGATAAAAGATGAGGGTATGATACTATTATTGGATTTGAAGGATGAATTTTAAAGAGGTGAGGATAATATGGCGGATAAAAAGCCTGGTCTGTTGACCGGATTGGATATTCTTTCGGTTGTGCTGCTGCTCGTGGTCACCGGCATGGTCTTCTTCTACGCCCCGCTCGAAGCTGTTATGGGGGCTGTACAAAAGGTCTTTTATTTTCATGTGGCAACGGGTTGGGTGGGCATGGTGGGTTTTTTGCTGGCTTTGGCCGCTGGCATTGCCTACCTGCGCACCAAGGATATGAAGTGGGATATCGCCGGTGTTGCCGGAGTGGAAATTGGCATGGTCTTTATGTTGATTAACATCATCACCGGATCAATTTGGGCGCGGCCGATTTGGAATACCTGGTGGACATGGGATCCGCGCCTGACGACCGCGACCATCATGGAACTGGTGTACGCCGCGTACCTGATGCTGCGACAAGGCCTTGAGGAACCGGAAAAACGCGCCCGTTTTGGCGCGGTCTATGCGATTATTGGATTTATCAGCGTGCCGCTTACCTTTCTCTCCATCCGCATTTTCCGCACCATTCACCCGGTGGTCATCGGCGGGGGCGACCCCGGCGCGGAGGGGTCATTTTCGATGACGCCTAAGATGCTGCAGACTTTCATGTTTAGCCTGGTGGTTTTTTCCGTCCTGGCGGTGGATTTAATCTGGCACCGCATTCGTCTCGGAAAGCTGGGCGAGAAAGTGGAAGCGCTGAAAATGGAGTTGGAAAGTTAACGGAACAAACCGAGGAGACCGAGAGAAAAAATGGAAGGTCCTGCCAATACACTTAACTATTTTATCGCCGGGTATGTTGTCATCTTTGGGATTATGGCGGGGTATGTCACCAGCCTGGCAGTCCGCTGGAACAACCTGAAACAGGACGCTGCTGTTCTGGAAGAATTGAAAGAAAAAGAGGGTGAAAAATGAGCACATTCCTGAAATTTTCGTTTGGCTTTTTGGGGGGAATGCTGGCAGGCGGCGTTGCCGCGTTGCTGCTTGCACCGAAAACCGGCTTTGAATTCCGCCACGATATTCAGACGGATATGGAAAGCTGGATCAGAGAAGCTGAGTCGGCGCTGGCTGGACGATATATCTTACTGGAACCTCCCGCCCCCAGAGAAGCCGGGGAATAAAAAGCGCTCTGCGCCTATCAGGTCTGGAACGCTTTTCCTTATGCCCCCATTGACCGTTTTCCCGCCTGAGACACCCTCCACTGGCGGGATGGGCCGCGCGTGTCTGGCCAGTGTATTCTTTGGCATGGCGATTGTGCTGCCGCTGGCTGCCTTGGCGGCCGGATGGATCGGCTGGGATTGGAAACACGGCGCCGCAGCAGGCGGCATTGTCTTCCTGGTGTGTGTTTTGGCGGGCGGCATCGTGCTTGTGACAATCCGCCGACCCTCGTGGGCGGCGGTTTTTCTGCCGATGATCTTTGGGTTGGCGTACAACATCCTGCCCGACTTTTTACCGGGGGGGCTGGATGACACCGTTGCCATGACGCTGGGAGCGCTGCTCACCTTCCTCCTGGCACGAAAAAAACAGCCCACCCTTTCCTGGCGGGCGCTGATCCCCTTACTGGCTGCGGGGCTGTTTCCGCTCATTGGCGGCTTTATTCCAGGCCCCATTGATGAACTGGTTGTAACCGCTGTTTTGACGGTCATTGCCTGGCGCTTTGGGAAAGGTGAAACTGCCCCGCCCCCGGAATGAGCCTGACTGAACGCACTATAAAAAGCTACCATTCCTGGTCGAACAATACCTGCTTTTGCAGACTCAAGGGCGGCAAGAGCTGTGTTTTTTGGGCTGGTGTCGTCAGCAGCCGCGTGCCCAGCCCGCAACGGTGAGAACACCGCTGTCTGCCGGAGAAAGTGCAATGAATGTCTCTTTATCAAGCCAACCGGTTTTGTTGCGCTGTTTTGACGTAAAACGCTTTATTGTCCGTATCCCCGCCCGCCGATGAAGTTTTCAAGCTGTTCAATTGTCTTGCCCTGCCAGGAGATGATCTCCTTGACGACATCGCCGATCGAAATGATGCCGATTACTTTGTCGTTTTCGATTACGGGCAAATGTCGGACGCGCTTCTCTGTCATCAGGCGCATGCAGTCTTGTAAAGGCTGGTCGGGCGCTATGGTAACCACATCGCTGGTCATATATTCCTGAACTGTGACGTGGGTGCTGCACGTGCCGGTTTTGGCGATCTGGCGCGCAAAGTCGCGCTCTGAGACAATGCCCAGTAGTTTCCGATCGTCCAAGACGAGCAGAGCGCCGATATCCTTTTCGGCCAGATATTTCAAAGCATCCAGCACCGGTGTCTTGGGTGTTACAAACCAAACTGAATCGCCTTTTTCATGCAACAAATCTCGGACAGTAACCATGCTCCCCTCCGCTATTAAAAAAATTTACGGGAATGACAACCAATGTGATGAAATTATCATAACAAACTATTGCTGCAAAAACAACCACCGCGCCTGCGACAAATATCCTTCCGTTTTCCTCTTTTCCTTTTTTACGGGCGGCAGTAATTCGCTCCCCCATTTTTGTAAGGGAAAATGGGGGAGGAAAACACCGGTTGACTTGCTGTGTGATCCGGCGGGTATTAATCTGTGCCGGCAAACAAGCGGGCAAACCCAGAGTAGGGCGCCAGCGGAATCCAGTCAAAATCCACCAGCCCCTCGCGCACCAGCGGCAGGGTGTCAATTGCTTTTTGGGCTTCCTCCAAAGTGGCGGCTTCCATTACCAGGACTGCCCCGGGAAAATCCGCACGGAAATACAGTTCGCGCAGGATGCCATCTTGCAGCAGTTCCCAGGCGCGGCGGGATTCTTCGTCGAGAAAAGGCTCGAGCTGGTCGTGGGTAATGCCGGGTTTATCTTTTTCAATTGCCAGTATTTTCATGTGGAATGCTCCTTATGAGTTTGGGGATAGCTCTATGCCTGTTATTTCGCTTACCGTATTGAAGATGTAATCAGGGACAATGCCGTGCTGCAAATCTTCCGGCTGAAACTCTCCGGTGCGTACCAGCGCAGCGCGAATACCGCAGGCTTGTGCGCCCTGGATGTCACTGTGTACCCGGTCGCCAACCATGATAACCTGGCGGGGATTCAACCCCATACTTTTGAGCGCCAGATCAAAGGCGAAGGCGGAGGGTTTGCCGGTGTACACCGCCGGGGTGCCGGAGGCGCGTTCCAGCATGCCCACCCAGGCGCCGACGTTAAGTTCCAGTTCTCCGAGACTGGAGTCCACCAGTTCGGGCAGCAAACCGACCAGTTTGCTGCCGCGGCGCAGGCAGCGCAGCGCCTTGTTGAGGGTTTGGAAATCAAAACGGCTGCGGTTGTCGCCAATTACGAGGTATTCCGGGTTTTCCTCGTCTTGAGGGATGCCCTGAAACTCCTCCAGCCCTTCCGGCTCCAGCATGATCCAGCACGAGCGCGGGTTCAACTGCCGCATATATATGGCGGCGGCATACGAGGCGGTGATCACCTCGGCGGGGTCAACTTGAAAGCCCTTGAGCCGCAGTTTTTTTGCACAGCTCTGGCGATTTTTGAGTGTGCTGTTGGTGAGGAAGCGAAGGATGAGACCGCGCTCGCGCAAAGCTGCGATCGCTTCAATCGCGCCTGGAAAGACCACACCCTGATATTCCAGCACGCCATCAATATCAAAGATTACCCCCCGAATCGTCTCCGCTGTCATGTTTTTCAGCCCTTTCTCCTGCGTAATTTAATCTTATCGTAGAAGGCATCCTGCCGCAATTCAATGAGCAGCCTCAGATTTTGCGGACTAAGAGAAAAAGAGCCCAAAAGTTGCTTGCTCTACCATTGCATCTTTCTCCCATTACAGGAGGCATGAAGCGCCTGAGCAATTTTTCTTTAAACTGATCGCACCTGTTTCCCACCGATATTCGGACTATAATCTAAATCAACTGATGACGAAGAAAATTTTGCTGGTGGATGATGATGCTTTAATGCGCCGCAGCCTGGCGTTTCACCTGGAACAGGCTGGCTACACGGTTAGCGCGACAGCCAGCGCCGAGGATGCCTTTGGCAGATTACAACGCGAAACGCCTGATTTGGTGTTGCTCGATATCGGCCTGCCGGGCATGGATGGGTTGGACGCTCTGCGCCGCCTTAAGAGTCAGGCTGAGATACCGGTAATTTTTTTGACAGCGCGGCGGCGCGGGCTGGACGAAGTCCTGGGGTTGGAACTGGGGGCGGATGATTACATCTCCAAACCTTTTGATGTGGATGTACTGCTGGCGCATATCAAGGCGGTTTTGCGGCGGTTCGAAAGCGCCCATGCGTCCACTGCCGCGCCCCCCGCGGCTTTAAGCGCAGGCGACCTGATGATTGACCTGCTCTCGCACGAGTGCACACTGGGAGGGAAGCCGCTTGCCCTCTCACCGCGTGAGTTTGACCTGTTGTACTCGCTGGCGCTTGAACCGAACCGGGTCTTCTCGGTTGATGATCTGCTTGCACGCGTGTGGGGTGCAGAATTTGCCGGTCAGCCTCAGGTGGTCTATGTGCATGTACGCTGGCTGCGTGAGAAAATAGAAACCGACCCAAAACGCCCGGAAAGACTGGTGACCGTACGCGGTGTGGGTTATAAACTGATCCCAAAAGAGGACTGATGTTCCGCTCCTTGCGCAACCGGCTGATTTTAAGTCATATTTTCCCCCTGCTGGTGATTTTGCCGGTGATGGGAGTGGTGTTGGTTTACGTGCTGGAAACGCAGTATATCATCCCGCGCCTGGCGCGCAGCCTGTTGGGCGATGCCAGACTTTTCTCGGAAATCACGCGGGCGGAATACACGTTTTGGGGCAGCCCGGTGTTCTTTGAACATCTGTTGGGCCGGGTGGAGATGGACCCTTCCATTCGGGTGATGTTCCTGGACACGGATGGCGCGCTGCTCTTTTCCAGCGACCCGGCTGAACGCAATCGCCCCGCCCCCATTCTGCCCATGTCATCTTTAGAGGAGGTCCGGCAGGGCGGTGAAGTTGTTACCATTCAGTACGCCAGCGCATTGATCTTCACGGATGTTATTGATGTGTTTGCGCCGGTTTTCGACCCCAACGGGAAGGTGATTGGCATTGTACGGATCTCTTACCATGTGGCATCCTCGTCAGACCTGTTCCCCTCGATGCGTAATGCCATCCTGATCGTCATGCTGGCGGGGTTGGGGCTGGGTGTGCTGCTCAGCCTGTACCTGGCGGTCAATATCGGCAAACCTGTGCGCAGCGTTACGCGGGCAATTTACGACCTGGCGCAAGGCAGCCGCCGCCAGTCGCTGGCGGAGGAAGGCCCACAGGAACTACGGGTGCAGATCCGGGCGGTCAATTATCTGGTGGAGCGGCTGGACAGCCTGGAGCAATCGCGCAGGCAACTGCTTGCCAATCTGGTGCATGAGCTGGGCAGGCCGTTGGGCGCGCTTCATTCCGCCAGTCAGGCGCTGGCGCGCGGCGCGGGCAAAGACGCGCAGCTTCTCGAAGACCTGGCGGAGGGGATGAATGAACAGGTGCTGCAAATGCAGGCAGTGCTTAATGATTTAGCGCAGCTGCACGATCAAATTATCGGGACAATCGAACTTAAATATGAAACTGTCGCGCCGCGCGACTGGCTGGCGCGTACGCTGCTGCCGTGGCAGGAGGCCGCGCGCGAAAAGGGATTGGTTTGGACGGCGGAGTTTCCGGCGGATCTGCCTGCTTTGCAGATTGACCCGGGGCGTATGGCGCAGGCGGTTGGGAACCTGGCGAGTAATGCCGTCAAATACACTCCCAAAGGGGGGACTGTCACGGTTTCTGCCGGCACATTTTGCCATCCAAACGAGGACGGCGAGTTCTGGCTGTGCTTTGCAGATACCGGTATGAGCATTGCCCCCGAAGACCGGGAGAAGGTATTTACACCCTTTTTTCGCAGCGACCAGGGGAAACGCATTAAAGAGGGCATGGGGTTGGGGTTGGCGATCGCGCGCGACCTGGTAGCCGCGCATGGCGGAAGGATTGAGCTGGAAAGCGCGGCCGGCGCCGGCAGCCGCTTTACAATCTGGATTCCGCTGAACCCCGCCAGGCATTAAGCCCTGGAGACCCAAAATAAAGTGACGGAGAGATCGAACTCAGGAGGGCGGTAAACCTTTATCCGCCCGGCGGCGCAAGCACAAGACTGGTTGTATCTCAAAGATATGCACAAAATTCAGGAAAGGACGGGCTAACCAGGCCCCGGCGCCAGCCGGAGGGCTGCGCGCGCCGCGGGAGAGGCAATCCGGCTGGTCACTCACCCTTAAACTTTCCTTAAGGTTGAGATGGGGGGGCGTTAAGGACGCCCAACGGCAGAGGGGGTATGATCCACTTTGGAACTTATCTTACGGGCCGGAAAGCGCTTTGAGCGAGGCTTGCCGGTAAACAAATGAGGAGATGGAACGATGAATGAAAGAAAAATTGGGGCGATGGGTATTCTGATCGCGGCAGCACTGCTGTTTACTGCTTGTTCGGCCAGTGGTACCACGTTGATCCCCTCTCAAACTAATGCACCGGCGGCTGCACCCACCACAGCGTCAACGCTGCCGCCCCAGTCCAGCGCTCTTCCCCAGACCGCGCCTGCTGTACCGGATCAGGCGGGGCTGCTGGAATCTTATGAGGGGACACTGAAGAATATTTACCAGCAGGTGATCCCATCGGTGGTGAATATCCGGGTGGTGCAAAAACAGGGCAGTTTGGTAGAGGGGCTTTCCCCGAATGGCATGCCAGAACTGCCGTTTGCGCTGCCGGGAATGCCGGATCAGCAAGGCCCGCAATACAGCCAGGGGCTTGGTTCCGGGTTTGTATGGGACCAGGAAGGCCACATTATCACCAACAACCATGTGGTTGAAGGCGCCGATAAAGTGGAGGTTACTTTCTCGGATGGCGTAACGCTGCCCGCAACAGTGGTGGGGACCGATTCCTACAGCGACCTGGCGGTCATCCGTGTGGAACAGGCCGGTGAACAGTTGAAGCCGGTACAAATGGCCGATTCCGCGCAGGTCAAGGTTGGGCAGCTTGCCATTGCCATTGGCAACCCGTTTGGGCTGGAAGGTACGATGACGGTTGGTATCGTCAGCGCCATTGGACGGACGCTGGCGGCGGGCGAGGCCCTGCAAGGCGGCGGCAGTTTCTCAATTCCCAGCGTTATCCAAACGGATGCGCCGATCAATCCGGGCAACTCCGGCGGCGTGCTGGTGGATACGCAGGGACGGGTGATTGGAGTCACTGCGGCTATCGAATCGCCGGTGCGGGCGAATGCCGGGATTGGTTTTGCCATTCCTTCGGCATTGGTTCGGAAAGTGGCGCCGGGGCTGATCAAAGACGGAAAATATGAGCATGCTTACCTGGGGATCAGCGGAACGACGCTGACACCTGACCTCGCCGCGGCCATGAAGCTGGATAAAAGCCAGCGCGGAGCCTTGGTTGAGACGGTGACCTCAGGCGGCCCTGCTGACAAAGCCGGTCTGCACGGCAGCGGCGGTACGACAGAAGTTGACGGGCAGGAAATTCATGTGGGCGGCGATGTCATCGTTGCAGTGGATGAGTCGCCTGTAAAAACCATGGACGATCTGATTACGTATTTGTTTGACCAGACCGATGTCGGGCAAACGGTAACACTTTCGGTTCTGCGCGACGGCAAGGAGAAGCAGATGGACGCGGTATTGGAAGCACGGCCAGCCCCCAAAGCACAAGGACAGGCGCAGGCACAGGGGCAACAGAGCGGGGGTGTGTGGCTGGGTGTTCAAGCGCAGCCGGTTACCCCTGAAATTGCTCAGGCCATGGGGCTCCCCAAAGGGCAGAAAGGCGTGCTGATTGGCCAGGTGGAAACGGGCAGCCCGGCGGATCAGGCCGGGTTATTGGGCAGTTACAAGCCTGTTGAGATAAACGGCAGCCAGATTTTGGTTGGCGGCGATGTGCTTACCCGGGTGGATGGAGTGGTGATCAACTCGGTCCCGGAGCTGCGCGAACAACTTGCGCAAAAACAGGCGGGGGACGAGGTTACCTTGACGGTAATCCGTGAGGGCAGGCAAATTGAAGTCAGTGTTACGCTGGCTGAACGCCCCGCACCGGCGCCGTAAGCGTTAATTGTGTAAAAAGCCACATTTTAAAAAGAGCCTGGAATGCCTCCAGGTTCTTTTTCTTGTGGGCGGTTATGAGATTTTAGAGGGGCGGCAGTAAAAGCGCGGCCACGCGCTTATATCCGGGCTTATCGTCCGGAGGCGAAAACTTCTCGATATTTGTTTGATTTATTTTCATACTTTTAGCAGGAGGGGCTATGGGTACTGCCACAACCGGGCGGTTCCATCGCGGGCAAGGATCACGAGTTGCTGTCTGCCGGGCAAAAAGAACCATTGGTCAACCCCTTCATTAAGGTCTGCCGGGCTGAGCATCTCACTGCCCAGTTCAATTTTCCCGGCCTGATCGTAAACCGGCAGCAACTTCAGGGCGGCGCGGGCGGGATCATAACAAAATAGTGTACTGCTATTGGGGGAAAAGACCGCGCAGGAACAATCCTTTAGAAACAGGGTTTCCTCCCCGTTAGACGGGTTGAGCAGGTGCAGGCCGGTGCGGGTGCTGGCGGCCAGATACCGGCTGTTGTTGGTGAAATCAAAGCGCGCATTTTCTTCATCCAGGGGGAAGGAGGCGAGCAGCTCTCCGTTTGCGACCTGCCAGACGTTACCCTCCAGCCCTTGTGCGGTAACGAGAAGGGCACGGTTGGGTGAAACTGCGATCTGCCCGGGCGCATTCGCCGACGGCAGGGTGTACAGTTCCCGGCCGTCGTCAGGCTGAAGGAAATAATCTTCCCCGGCGGCGGTTACAGCGATGCTGCCGCCAGGAGTGTACGCGGCATGCAGTACTGTGCCCCTCAGGGTTTGCGACCAGACGGGTTTACCCGCCGGCAAGGTGAACAGACTCAGCGTCTCATCCTGCAGTGTCAGGAAACTGTTCCAATCGGGGTTGAGCGCTTGAAACTTCCCCTGAATTTCCAGGCTGGATGCCATTCCACCGCCAGTCTTCCAGAATTCCAGTCCATTTCCGAGTACGGCAAGCTGCTGGTTGTCCGGTGAGAAACCGAGAACCCGGTAAGTTTGCGCGCCGCCAAAGGAAGCGAGTTCAGCGCCATTGCTCACCTGGCGAATGCGCACACCGCCTTCAGGCAGTGCAACCGCGAGCATTTTGCCATCGGGGGAGAGCTTCGCCTGCCTGTAGTCTTCGTGCCCTGGCAATGTTGCCATCAGGCTGAGGTCACTCTTCTTCCACAGCCGCAGTACACCTTGTCCAAGTGTAAGCATGTGCTCCCCATCTGCGGTAAACAAAATTTTTTCAGGTGGTTCTGATACCGGCGTGGAAAGCGGCGCAGGCGCGGTGTTATCCTGCCAAAGTGCGATATATTCTGTGCGCCCCACCACCAGGCTGGCGCCGTCCGGTGAGAATGCCGCGGCAAGCCCGGGCATGGCGCTGATATCGTCCGGCAGATCTACACGCTGGCCGGACGCCACGTCCCAGAGATCCACTGCTCCGTTTGCATTGGCGGAAAGCAGCCGCCTGCCGTCCGGGGAGAATGCCAACCCGCCACAGCCGCGCGCGAGCGGCCCTGTGCCGACCGGGAATGAGTGGATGAGCTGTTCAGAAGCGGCATTCCAAAGGATGACCTCGACATCCTCGCAGGTTGCGTAGCTGTTGCCATCCGGGGCAAAGATGATGTGTCCGTTGGCGCGCCCGGTGGGGCCGCTTTTCAGGAAGCTGCCGTCGGCTGTGTTCCAGTAGACCAGCGGCGATTTGCGTCCGATCAACTGGCTGCCATCCGGAGAAAACAGAACCGCCGTTACGCGGGAATCGAACGGGTCGTATACCAGCTGGCTCTCTTTATCCAGCCGGCGGGAAGTATCCATCTGTGCGAGCAGTTCGCCGCTCGTTAAATTCCAGATGGCAATTTGCTGGGCGCCGTGTGGATCCGATCCCAGGACGGCGGCGATGCGCGCGCCATCCGGTGAGAGCGCCAGGCTGACGACCGGCATGCGGGTGGAGATGCTGCGCAACGCTTCCGGCGGCGCGGCGCCGGCGCTCCACTCCTGCAAAGCGTACAGGTCAATCCCCAGTGAGGTCGCCAGTACGAGTGTATTTCCATCCGGCGTAAGCGCCATGTCACTGAGCAAACCACCCCCAAAGCGAAAAAGCTGCTGAAAATTCGGGTTGGCGGTGATGGGCTGGTCCTCCCCTGGGGAAGTGGAGGGGGGCAGGGTGCTGCCGGGCAAAGCGGGTAATCCGCCTTCTTGCGTGGGGATCGCGGCGGCTCGTGCAGCCAACCTTGGCTGCAGATAGCGCGTGAACAGCCACCAGCCAACGGTTCCGAGCAAGATCAGCCCCAGCAATGTGAGCACGGCGGCGATAAGCAGGCGCGGCCGCCGCGGGGCCACGGGCCCGGGTGCGGCATCCGGGTGGGCGGGTTCGTATGCCGGCGGAGAACTTTCCAGAAGCTGGTCGCGCAGCTGCAGTTCGGGGGGGCGGTCTGACTGCTGCGAGGCAAAGGGCGGGGGGGGAGCAGGGGGGATGGGCAGTGAGGCGGGAGCGGACGGAGGAGGCTGCACCTGCACAGGGGCTTCGAGGCGGGCCAGCATACGCTGTGCGGCCGCATTTTGCGGGTCGAGAGCGAGCGTTTTTTGCAGGCAAAATTGTTTGCGGGCGGGATCATCTATACAGGCTGCCAGTCCAAGCCAGGCGGTTGCATTGCGCGGGTTTTCCTGCACTGCCGCGGTGAAGAAGCGGCGTGCTTCTTCGTGATTGCCAGCTTTAAAGGCGGCGATTCCTCTATAGGTCAGCGAGCGTTCTGCCATTTATCCTTTTCTATCCTCTCTCATCTGGCCGACGATGGGATGCTTTAAGTATAAGTCGCGGCGGACAAATTGCAAGCAGGTTTGCTGGACAGCCCGGCCACTCTCCTGCCTGCAAAAGGCTGCGGTCTGTTACTTTGAAACCACACACTCCCGCCGGATGCATATACTCAGCCGCTGTATGCCGCTTTCAATCTGCTCCGGAGACGCGGCTGCAAAGGTCAGGCGGAGATATTTCTCGCCGCCCTCGTTTGGATAGCAGAATGTGCCGGGCAGAAAGGCAACGCCCTCCCGGCAGGCGGGTTGGAGGAGTTCCAGGCTGGAACATCCTTTTGGCAGTTGCAGCCAGAAGAAAAGCCCGCCGTGCGGTGTGGAAAACTGTGTGTCTTCAGGAAGAAAGGTTTGCAACGCGGTTAGCATGGCGTTGCGGCGGCGGCGATATACCTGGCAGGCGCGGCGCAGATGCGCCTGATAGCGGCCAACGGTGATGTAAGATTCGAGCGTGCGTTGGATGAGGCTGGAAGTTGCCAGATCGGCGACGCGCTTATGTGCGAGCAGCGTTTCAAATACCGGGCCGTTGGCAAGGATGTAACCGACGCGCAAGCCGGGGGCAAGCATCTTTGAGAATGTGCTGATATAAATCACCTGCCCGCCGGGGTCAAGCGCTTTGAGCGCCGGCAAGCTGCGTCCTTCATAGCGCAAATCGCCGACGAAATCATCTTCCAAAATCGGGATGCTCGCTTGCGCTGCCAGCGCGAGCATGTCCCTGCGGCGGCGTCCGCTCAGGCAGACGCCAGTCGGGTTCTGAAAGTTGGGAATCGTATAGATCAATTTTGGGTTGTGCGCCTGAATAAGCGCGGGGACGGCTTCAAGCTGCATACCGCGTTCGTCAACGGGTACGCCGATGATCTTTAAACCGGCAGCTCTGAATAGATCCAACGCGCCGGAATAGGTTGGGCTTTCAACCAATACGGTGTCGCCGGGCTGCAAGAGGGCGCGAATTACGAGGTTGATCGCCTGCTGGGAGCCGGACGTTACCAGTACTTCCTCAGCGCGGGTGGGAATGCCCTCTTGACCGAGGACATGAGCAATCGTCTTGCGCAAGGGCAGGTAACCGGCCAGGTCGCCATACTCGAAGGCGTCCATGCCATCGCGCCGAATGACCGCTTGCAAGACCTTACGAAATTCATCCACCGGAAAGAGCCCGGGGTCGGGAATGCCGAGGTGCAGGGGGATGAGGCCGCTGCGCCCGCAGGTGCAAGCCCGGATGTGTTCCTCCAGGCTGTGCAGGGGAGAGTTTGGGGGCGGAGGAAGGGCGCGCTGCCAGAGGGGCCAATCTTCCTCCGGAAGGATGGCAGCCGCGCGCCCGGCGGGGGGCAAAAAGGGTTGAGCGACGTACGCGCCGCTGCCTTGCAGGTTGTAGATCAGGCCGTCGGCTTCCAACTCGGCATAAGCGTTGGCGGCAGTGATGCGGTTGATCCCCAAGTCGGCGGCAAGCTGGCGGGTGGAGGGCAGTTTTACACCCTCCGCAAGCCCGCCGCTTTCGATGGCGGAGCGAAGAAAAGCAACGATCTGGCGGTATATGGGAAGCGGCGATTCGCGGTCTATTGGTATTCTCATCAGGTTTTCCACGTCCATTTTAACACCAACGGATTGACCGCAGGATGCCTATGGCATCCATGTGAGCGCGTGGCGGGAGGAAGGCGGGCGGGTATGGTAAACTTGGCGTGATGATTAAACGAGCTGTGATTGGTTTCGACATGGATGGTACACTCATCCACCCCATAGGCGGTATTCACCCGCTGGATGTCCAACTGCTTTCCTCGGAGCAGCCGTACTGTTTTATTCCGGCAACCGGACGGCCGCTGCATGCGACGCGCGGCGCGCTGGCGGAAGCCGGATTGTGCCGAGGACAGAAGCTGCCGTGGCCGCTTGTGCTGCAAAACGGTGCGGTGCTGTACGGCCCGAATGAAGAGCTGCTTCACTACGATGGCTTCCTTCCGGAGATTCAGGATAAGCTGATTGACCGCTTGCGCGACGCGGCGGGGGTCACTGTGCTTCTCAAAGAAATTGACTCGATCACTGCGCTGCGCCTGACGCCCTACGGGGAAGAATGTATCCCGCGCTATTATCTGGATATACAGCCCTCCGGCACGGCTGAAAACAAGCCTGTTTACACCAAGGTGATGTGCCTGTGCGAAGACCCCGGCCTGCTGGCGGAAATCTATACAAACACAGGAGATCTGCCGCTGGAGCGCACCTTTAGCATGGACAGTATTCTGGAATTTGCGCCTGCCGGGGTGCATAAAGGCGCCGGGTTGCAAAAACTGGTGAAACTGCTGGGACTGGGTTCACTGCCGCTGCTGGCAGCGGGTGATGGAGGCAACGATCTGGAGTTACTCCGGGTTGCTGACATCTCCTTTGCACCTGCAAACAGCCCGGTTGAAATACAAATGCAGACAGATCGGGTAATTGATACCCGCCCCGGCGGGTTGTTGGGAGTCATGATTGCCGCCCTGGGGGAGCAGGTGACATAATAAAGAGGGTTGAGAACGCTTCTGACGGGCGCACGCTCCCTGCCTGGGTTTTAGCGGGAGCATAAAGGCGGCGGTTTTGTCTACGCGGGGCCGGGGGATGAGGATGTACCGTTTTTGTAGTTGATGACCGCGATTCCACTGATGATGAGCAGCCCGCCCAGTACAGATTGCCATTGCAGCCGTTCCGTTAAGAAAACGACGCCCAAAGTGACGGATACCAACGGTGTAATATAGCTGACCAGCGAAGTGCGCGTGGCGCCAACGGAGTGCAGCAAAGCAAAGAACAGGATATAGGCCAGCGTTGAGCCTAAAAGCCCAAGCCAGATGATTGCCGCCCACGTCAGCGGCGCGCTGGGGATGTGAACCGGTTGTTTCGTCAGGGCGATAAATGCCCACAACCATGCCGCAGCCATACACAACTGCAGAAAAGCCTGTACAACCGGCGAAGGGCCCCGGGTCTTTTTGCGGGCGTAGACGCCGGCCACGGCATACGAAAGTGAAGCCAGCAGCGCGGCGATATAACCGAGCACGCTGGAGGTGGCGCCATGTTTGGCTGCGGGAAGGATCAGGATGATGACACCCCCAAAACCCACCAACAACCCCGCCAGCCTGGGCAGGCTGAAGCGTTCTTCCGGCAGAAAGAAGGAGGCCACAAGAACGGTGAAGAGCGGACCGGTGCTCATTAAAATGGCCGTCATACTGGAGTCAATGTGCACTTCGCTCCACGAGATGAGAAAAAAAGGAAGAGCGACGTTGAAGAGTCCGAGTAACACGAAAACACCCAAAAGCGGGGTAATCTCACGCCAATTTAGCCGTCCTTTTCTGTCAAACTGCAGGAAGACAAAAAGCCCCAGCGCGCCCAGCAGGGTGCGAAATCCCACCAGAACTGCCGGATTGAGCTCGGCAACGGCAACTTTTACCCAGGAATACGAAGTGCCCCATATAAAACCCAAACCCACCAGACGAACCCAATTTTTAACCGACATAATTTCCTGTTCCCTTGCCTTTGTTTGAGATGAGATTGACACGGTGAACAGGCTGCTGTCACCCGTGTTCGATTGCCATGCGAGTCTGTCCTTGTGCGCGGTAACTTTAAGTGAGGGTGCGCCCGGCCAAATGCGGGGTTTTGAAAGGATGTCTGCGGTTAAAGATTTGGGCAAAGTGCGCTTATTCTTCTTCAGGCCTTTCATGCGCCAGCAGCGCGCTTTTGCGCTCCAGCCCCCAGCGATAGCCCCCCAGGCTGCCGTCTCTGCGCACAACACGGTGGCACGGCGTGACGAGCGAGACCGGGTTACGGGCGCAGGCATGCGCGACTGCCCGTATGGCTGTGGGCCGGCCGATTGCCTCGGCTACCTGGGTGTAGGTGCGTATTTGACCGCGCGGGATTTTGCGCAACTCCTGCCAGACGCGCAGTTGGAACGCACTGGCCTGAACATCCAAAGGCACGTCGAGGTGCAACTGACGGCCATCGAGGTGCGCCAGGATGAGTTCCACCCATGCGTGTGCAGCGCTTTCCGCGCGCCGAATGACGGCTTTGGGATACTCGGCGTGCAGGGCATCTTCCAGTACGGTGTCGCGATCTCCAAAACTGAGAGCGCACACACCGCGCTCAGTCCACGCCACGAGCATGCGCCCTAAATACGTATCCACAATTGTGTACTGGATTTCCATGTTCTTGTCTCCATTGTAATTGCTGGCCAGTGTCATCCCCGGCCAATTGAGCGCTTTTTTATGCGGACAACTGGCTGAATTATACCCGCCGGGGGGCACAAAAGGCGGCGGCGCTTATCCGTACTCCGGTGGAATTATACAAGAAGATCGCGATGGATGCAGGATACGCACCATGCGGATCTAATTTTTTGTACAGAGAAAAGATGATTTACTTCTTCTGCGCCCACCCACATCCTAAACCTTCAAAAAACCGTTTTCAAATGCGCCGGGGAACTCGAAACGCTTTTGGCCCTGTTCAAAATCAACCGTGATCAAACCGCCGCCAAGTTCGATCACTTTACCGGCTCCAAACGCTTTGTGCTGCACGGTCGCTCCGACCGTTATGCCGGAGGTGTCCACGGCTGGTTTACCCTCTTTCCTTATAGGTTCCGGTGCGACGGGGGACTTTATGCCAAAACTGGCTGTGACAAGATCGGGCACGGATGGGGTGGTTGAGGCTTTACGAGCGCGCTTGGGATAGGTGACCGGCTTTACGGTTTTGGCGATGACCGGTTCTTCTTCATTATCTTCATCGGAAACAACAAGAATAGTTACATCAGGAACATCAACAACATAATCAGCCGCCGCTTCCATCGTGGACTGTTGATTGTAGAAAAGTGCTTCGTATTCGCTGCGCTTAACCACGGTGTCCCAACCGCCTATATCCTCGCCGGCATGTTTATCAATGCCGGTGTAGGAGAGACTGGCATCCTCATAGCGTTTGAATTTGAAAATGGCGTCGTTCATGAGAGAGCCGTTGAACACATTCAACGAGACCAATAGTTCAAAATCTTTAACATCCAGGCCGGTGACCTTTTTGAACAGCCCTGGCTCCAGTTGGGTGATGACATCTTTCAGCGAGCGTTCGCGGTAGTCGGTCAAATACATGAAGATCGGAATACGAGTGGCAAATTTGATAAGTTTGGTTGGTATCTCTTTTCGCTTCGATTTGTATTCTTTTTCTTCGTCGGAAAGCTCTTTTTTCTCCTTGGAGGTCAGCTCGCCTGTACTATCCTTCTTTGCCTTTTTAACTGATTCAGATTTGTTTATGATCGTCTCGATGTCCGTGTTCAAACTGCGGAACCCCTCGATTTTCATTAACGCAGCCATGGCTTCTTCATTTGCCATTAAGCGAGTCAGGGTTTCATTGTCCACGTTAACCAGCAGCGCGGATTCCCAGCGCTTGGCAAGCAGCGTTGCCGAGGTGCCGGCCATGGCAATATCCAGAATATCCTGCGCGTTGATCTGCTTCATGCTGCTGCCATCGTAGGCCAGCACGGGAAGGAAATTGATAAACTCTGCCACTTTCTTTTCCGGGTTGCTCTCATTGACGTTCAGCCGGCAGCTGTAATCAGAAATCTGCTTCAGGGCGCGGTCTAGTGCGAAATCAAATAGATAACATTCGTGTTTCATGATTTCGCTTGTACCCGCACCAGTCGTGATTTCCCAAGGGCTTTGCACGCGGAAAGCCGCCTGGAAATAGGTCTCCGGGCTTTTAAGATTGCGCAGCATGAAGATCCCCGTCCAGGGTCGGACGGTGACGCCGGTAGTCAGCTTGCCGCAGGAAAGTGTGATGGTTCTGGTGGAAAGTGGATCTCCCATAGATTTTTGAACCGGCGACAGCGCAGCCACACCGATTCCGGCGGATGCCCCGGCACACAGGTTAATTTTGTACGAATGGAAAAAGATGTTCTGTTTCTGCGCCAAGAGATTAAACATTGCATTACATGATGCAACATTGGGCAGGAACCAGAAAGTATGCGAGAGTACATTCAACAAGCGGGTATCGGAAAACGGCATGGGCGGACGTTTATCCTGCCCCAGTTTCATATCATCCACGCTGGCGGGCAGATAAGAACCGCGGATCAAATCCAGCCATTTTTGCACTTCATTTTCATAAACAAATCTGGCCTCTTTTCCTTTGCCTTTGGCTGAGAAAAATACATTCAAGTCAAATTCGTCGAATTGCCCCTGGATGGCGATCTGGCGAATACTGTCCGGTATGCGGTAGGTTAACATGACCATGCGCGGCAGGGCGGCATAAGGGTTATCGGAAGCGTCGCCCCAATTTTCCTTGGCGCGCTGCTCGTCCGAATAGGTCCAGTTATAGATTTGATCCTCGATAAACTCGCCGCTGTTGATGGCGCGGAAGGGCGTACCGGAGAGAAATAGATAATGCGCTGTGGTGATGGGCAAAAAAGTTTCGTTGTAGGCGTTATCGGCTTCGTCTTTCTTGTATTTTTCCAGATCGAAATCGTAATCTTCATCTTCGTCCGGCTGCTCGAACAGGTTTTTCGCGTTGTCGCGCCAGGCGCCAAAATGATATTCGTCGAAAATCACCAGGTCCCAATTGGTGGTGTGTACCCATTCATTTTTCGCCTTGATGCCGCCACTATCATTCGTGCCGAGATAATCCTGAAAAGAACCGAAACAAACGATCGGACGATGTGGGTCGGCATCTTCGTATTTTAAACCGCCGCGGCAGATAAACTGCCAGCCCTCAAAATCCACATGGGTCATCAGGTCTTCATCCCAGGCGGCTTCCACAGCCGGCTTAAAGGTCAGCACCAGCACCTTTTTGCAGCTCATGCGTTTTGCCAGATGGTAGGCCGCAAAGGTCTTGCCGAAGCGCATCTTGGCATTCCACAAGAACTTGGGGGCGCGGTCAGGAAAATCCGCTTTGGCAGAGGCGAAATATTCGATGGTTTTATCAACGGCTTCTTTTTGCTCTGGGCGCAGGGCAAAGGTCTGGGTACGGTTTTCGATGTTGGGCGTGCCCGTTTTAATGGCCACAATGGCAGCTTTAACTTCCTCAGCGCTGCAGCGGAACCATTCACCGCCAACCCCGTCCACCTTTTTATCTAAAAGCATTCGGTGAACATCATGATCGGTAAAGCAAGTGCCGTCATTGCGCATGGCCGGCTCAGCCAGGACGATTTTATATGGCACCAGGCCGTGCGGGTGTTTGGTGGGGTATTGCTGCGCCACCCGTTTTTCCACATCTTTTTCGGTATAGCCCACCTTCAGCAAGCCCTTGTACTGCGGGTTGCTGTCGGAATAAGCGTAGATCATCGGGTGTGATGCGGGGCGTTGGGGGAAGAATTCTTTACTCATTACTCTCAACCTCCGTTATTTCGTCCGCCTGCTCGTAGTAGTACGAATAATCCACACCCTTTATAAACATTTCGCGATCATTGATCTTGTCCGTCAAGGCAGAAGAAAGCAGCGCCTTGATGGGTGCTGTATCATTTACGCTCTGTTCCATTGCTCTGAGATAGGCTCTCTTGCCAACGCGGCTCCAATCCACGCAGCGCTTTAGGCTCTTTTTCAGAATCAGGTCAAGCCAAATTCGCGTGCTTCTTCCGTTGCCTTCCATGAAGGGATGGGCAACATTCATCTCAACATATTTATCCATGATTTCATCAAAAGTGCCTTCAGGCATCTTTTCGATGTTCTTCAGTGTTTCCGGTAAAAATTGCGCCAGGGAAAATTGAAAGCCTCCTTTGGCGATGTTCAGTGTTCGAATTTGCCCGGCGAAATTATACAGACCGCCGAACAGATAAGCATGGATTTGCTGTAAACCATTCACTGTACTGACGTCCAGGGTGAGGTACAGGGAACTGTCGAATAACGCGTAGGCTTTGGTTTTGCTCTTCCCGTCTATGGTTTCGTCACTATAGGTAAACCACTCGATAAAGCGGTTTGCCTTTTTGCTCGGAAAATTTTTTGCCAGTTCAATTACACCTTCAGCGTCATAAGTATCGGTCAGGTATTTTTTGCCATCTGATGCGGTGATTTTCAGTTGGTTAGCGGCATTAACCAACTGAGGAGTCTCTTTTTTCAGTTTTGCTTTGAGATATTTCCAGTAATTTCGGTTTTTTTGATAGTCTGTTTCCTCTCGCAGAACGCCGATGATATCCAGCACTGAAAACCACCATTTGGACCTGGTTTCATCCCAAACGGCGCGGACTTCGCTGTCGCCAAAGAAACGAATCGAGATCTTAGTCATCCATGACCCTGCAGCGGATTGGCGGGTTTTCAACCCTGTCGGAATAGGCGTAGATCATCGGGTGGGATTCCGGGCGTTGGGGGAAAAACTCATTATTCGCCATTATCAACACCATCTTGATCCATAGGTTTGATCATGGATTCAATAAACGCGATTTCTTCTTCAGTCAGGCGATATTTTTCGTAGAGTTCTTGGTCAGTCCATGGTTTTGACAAATCTTGTTCTGGCACAAACGAAAATCGATCTTTTGTTATATCTTGAGAGAA
>JADLFQ010000073.1 GCA_020845515.1 Anaerolineaceae bacterium
CGCGTTTAAAGCGGATGTTGCCTTGAGCATCATCAAAACTTGTTACTGAATAAATACTGTTCGGATACTTACTGCAATATAAGCTGCGGCGGGAGAGTAAGCTGGTCAGTTCGGTAATGGCGATACCGAATAGCTGATGCTGAAAAATGTAGTCGATGCGCTGTTGTAAGTCTGGGATCTGCGGCTCAAGTCCTTTTAATAACCGTTTGGCAGTTTCTCGTAGAAACACTCCCGATTTACAAGCAATGTCTAAAAATTTTGTTTCTGGATTCTGGAAAAGTTCCTGAGGTATCAAATCTAGCATTTGATTTACAATTTCCGGCGGAGTGAATACCTCATCGCTGGATAGATTTGCCAAGCAAGACAGAACATACGGGTTATAAATCCCGCTGTAAAAATCATCCGCCATAATCCTGCACTCTCCTGTAATGAGCAATATATTTTCCTACAAACCTACCCTCGTCACTGGGTTGATCAATGGTCGCGCCATCAAACAAAGATTGCTGCGACGGTACTGGTTTTTTTGTTTTCGGCTCTTTGGCAAACAGATCTCTGCCTGGATCGTCTCCCGACAGTAATTTGTCAAAGGTATAGTCGCTGCGTTGCAGCAGCGATCCGGTCACAAAGGCCCATTCGGAGAAAACAATCGGCTCGCCAGTGTCCCAACCGAAGGCGTCCACCTGCTTGAGCGTGAGCGCGTTTCCACAGACAATATTGCGGCTGAAAATGAACCGAACCGCGGCGCGGCAGTCTTCATTGACTTCCTTTTTTAAAACGGCCTGGTATTCCCTGTCCCATATCTTAAACATGCGCGCCCGGCAGGCGTCCACATTGTCCTGTAATATATCCACACCGTAGATACTGGTGGCGGCAAGCACGGCATTCTTTTCGTAATCAATGGGGCTTTTTCGATATTTTCTTTTAACCACTGCCAGTTTTCGGCGCAGAATTTCCGCGAGGAAGTTTCCATCACCACAGGCAGGCTCCAGAAAACGGCTGTCAATACGTTCGGTTTCCTGCTTGACCAAATCCAGCATGGCATTCACTTCACGCTCGGCGGTAAATACCTCGCCGTGGTCTGTCACACGCTGTTTTGATTTCACTTGATTGGTCATGGTCTTCTTGATCTTAACCTTCAAGAGGTTTTGCTATTGTTATAGAGAGGGAGAACCATTTTCCTCTTTTACCTTGATCCATTCAAGGATTGTTTCCCGGCGAAACCGCCAGTGCTTTCCCACCTTGAAACCGGGCAACACTTTGTCCTGGGCGAGTTTGTAGATGGTTGATTGCGGAATGCGCAAGTAATTTGAGATTTCTTCTGCCGTCCAGAACTCATCCGTGCCGGCCATGGCTCACCTCGCCGTTAAAATTGAGATTATCACAGTTGCTCCAATGATTATAGCATCAGGGAAGGAAAAGCAAAATCAAATGGAAGGGCAGTTTTTCGCCTTATTCATCTGAAATGACCATGCGGATGGAGCGATTGATTTATCACGCTTTGGCTGAGGATTTGATCTCGCGTTCCAGAGCGCAGGAATTGCTTGGCAAGCCATTACAGGAAACCCTGGTAGTCGAATAACTTTTTTGTCACTATGACTTAAAATACTTCAATGATTTTTCATAACCGCTTGACGATTATAACAATATTGTTATAATAGGAGAGAATAATATGTGGAACATCGTATTTTACGTTGATCATCGTGGAAAATGCCCACCTGGGGAGTTTATCGAAGAACTTCCTGTGATGGAACAAGCAAAGATTCGTAACGTCTTGCGGCTGCTGCAAGAATTTGGAAGCAATCTGAGCATGCCGCATGCAAAGCAGATCAAAGGAAAGCTTTGGGAGTTAAGGCCTGGTGGAATTCGATTATTCTACTTTGCGTACATCGGGCAACAATTTGTCATTTTGCATGGATATAGAAAACAAAGTCAAAAAGCCCCAGACCGTGAGATTGAGATAGCCATGCGACGAATGCAAGAGTTAATGGATGAGGTGTAATATGGCTCGAAAGAATATGCCTAAATTTGAAGATTGGGAAGCTGAAAAGATTAACGACCCGGATTTCCTGGCTGCTGCCGAGGAATTGGAACCCGGCTACCAGGTTGCCCGGCTGCGCATGTTAAGGGGTTTAACTCAGGCTCAGCTTGCTGAAATGGTTGGCACCCGGCAGCCTTCCATCGCCAGACTGGAAAATGGCACAAGCGCCCCTAGTTTATCCTTCCTTACCAAGATCGCTGAAGCGTTAGGTGCGAAGATAGAATTTAAGTTAATTCCCGACACAAAATAACCTTATTCTGGTTTTGATTGCCAGGAAGTTTGCCGGATAAGACTTAATATGGGTAAACCTGGTTATAATCAATCCAACAGTACCCACCACGCCTCTGCTATGCACGCGCACCGAGGTGGGTCATTTTTTACCAATTGTTTTCTGCTTGATGGAAGAACTTTGACAAAAATTTATTTAAGCTGAATTTGCCTTTACTTTAAAACAATAATGAACGAATACTATCTGTACAATTGCTTATGGAATTACCCGCATGCCAAAGAAATTGACCGTAAATATTCTGAAGTCCTGTTCCTCCCCTGAAAGCTTCACTCGCGGGCATGAGTTGTACCAATCCGATACAGTGTTTGATTCCTTCCGGCAGGGTGATATCCTCACCGGTAAATGCGAAGGCAACAGTGCGCCGTTTTATCAGATGCGTGTTCAATTGGATGAAGGCGGTATTCAGGAGGCTTCTTGCACCTGCCCCTACGACTGGGGTGGTTACTGCAAGCACATTATCGCTTTAATGCTCACCTATATGCATAACCCGGAAGTTTTTATCGAGCAAAAAAATATCAATGAGCTGTTGGAGCAACTGGATAAAGATGATCTGGTTCACCTGATCACCAAAATGGTAGATAAAAACCCGGATTTATATTCCTGGCTGCAAACCGCCATTCCAGCCGTATCAGCCAAGTCCCGACCATCCCAACAACGAAATACGCGTAAAACAGAAGTATCAAAGACGGCATACAAGCGACAAATTCAAAGCATCTTGCACAGCCTGCAAGGGTATCGCATGTCAGAAGCATATTGGATGATGGGTGGAATGGTCGATCACCTGGATCATGTTCGTGATACAGCCTATGATTTTCTGGAAGCGGATGATGCACAAGGGGCGTTGGTCATCCTGACCACCCTGCTAACAGAAGTTAGCGGGAGCTTTGAACAGTTTGATGATTCAGACGGTGAGTTGGGTGGCTTTCTTAGTGAATTGGCCCTGCCTCTTGTTGAAGCCATTCTGAGCGCGGAACTCAGCAAAACCGAACGCCGCAGCCTGTTTAATGAGTTGGAACCAGTGTGGGAACAAACCGAAAACACCCCCCTGGTAGTTAACGTCTGCGGTAACGTCAGCGTCACGTCAACACCACGTCAGCGGCAGGGTCCCGATAAAACTGGGATGATATCTGCGGCAAGAGAACCCTACGCCTTTTTTACGGATTATTATCCCACGATCTCCGGTAAATTTAATAAAGTTAAGTCTTGCCGGTGTTTTGTGTCCTCGGTCAGTTGAGATGTGAAACCAGATCGAGAACATAAAGCAAAATGGATTTGACGGTCTCCCAACTCAGGCCTGACTAGCTGTGCCTTTCTCTCCAGTTCTGCCAGAATATCAACCCCCACTGGTTTGCTGGTCCATTTGCATTCCACCAGGATGGCATCGTTCTCCCCTAATATAACCAGATCGACCTCTTCGTTGGCATTCCACCAATTGCCAATATTCGCAGGGACAAAGGGTAATTTACCGGATAATCCAGCTTGCCAGAAGAATTGCTGACAAACCTCCTCAAAGGTCAGGCTGGAAAAGTGATCAATTTCCGGTATCACCTGGTTCTCCAGAATGATTGGCGCCCCGCCGAGTTCAAGCTGCGAGCGGTTTGGGTGAACATACCGAAACCAGAAGCGCAGATAATGATCTTTTAAACGATAGATTCCCCGGCGGCTTTTCTTGGGTTGGGTTTCTGTAACAGGCACTAATCGTTCCACCAGGTGAAGCTGCTGCAAAGTATCCAGATACGCGGTTGCGCCATCAATACCCGTTGCCTGCTTAATTTCATTCAAGCGGGTTTTGCCGGCCGCGATGGCCTGCAGAATCGCAAAGTAATTGCGCGGCTCGCGCAGCTCCTGCTGAAGCACAAAGCGCACTTCGTCA
>JADLFQ010000074.1 GCA_020845515.1 Anaerolineaceae bacterium
CTGGCAGACCATTGATTTGACTAGATTTTTCCAGCAATATCTGTCACGATGGCAGCGATATTTTGGCCCAGCAACCGGTATGCACCATAAGCCACCAGAACAACTACTGCAATGATCAATGCGACCTCAGTCGACTCGATTCCCCGGTTATCCTTTAGGAAACCCAATGCCAATCACCTCCTTCCTTCTTTAGAAATATGGATAGAGAACGAACAACAAAGTTCCACAAAAAATTGATACGACAAAAGGAATTTCCCTCTTTTTCTGAAGGCTCGCGATTACGCCCTGCACTCCACCCGCAATTGATATCGGGATCAGAAAAATTGGATTTCCAAGAACCAGGGCAGCAGCAATTATCAGCTTGACATCCGCACCTCCCAAAACACCAAATTCCCAAAGCACCCACACGACAAGGATGAGAAGACAAATCAACGTCGCCGCAGGTTGAAAAATTGCAGCAAATGCGGACAACGTAAGAGCAAATGCCAGACGTTTTTCTCGGGGGTTGAAATCTGATACGTGAGTCAGTGCAATCATCAACAATACTGGAGCCCATAAGCCATTGAATAGGGCATACACACCTGCACCAACCATCCCGCCAACGGTTAATGGCGTGGGGACCTGGTGGTTGCGGAGATCGTAGACCATACAGGCAAAAAACAGGGCTAAAACGGCGAAAGTAGCAATCAGAAGGCGCTCCTATCCATTCTGCATTAGGGCAAAGTGCTTAAAAATTAAAGCTGGACTCACTTCCACCCCTAGAAGGTTTTGTCCAGCCTACGATTAATCAAAGATTGTCTATTAATAATTATAATGACGAAATGAAGTTATCCAAGGTGGCCAGTTATAACCATAAAAACGATTTTGCAAGAATGAGTATTGTCGGATAGTGGTCGAATAAAATGTGTCAATACTTCACAAAGTCGTCGTAATTTATGTAATTTCTTGATATACTATTTCCTGAAAAGACTGGAGGTGGTTACTCGTGTATCGAAAAGCAATTGAGCAATTATATAAATGGAAAGACAAAAAAGGCAGAAAACCGCTGATTATCCGGGGAGCAAGGCAGGTCGGCAAGACCTGGCTGATGAAGGAGTTTGGCGCAAAAGCCTATGAAACCTTCGTGTATATCAGTTTTGATAACGATCAGCGGATGCAGGAACTGTTTTCTACAGACTTAAACGTGGAGCGTATTATCACTGGACTTGAGTTATATGCTGGTCATAAAATCAATCCTTCCAATACGCTTCTCATTTTCGATGAAATACAGGAAGTACCTAAAGCCCTGACGTCTTTGAAGTATTTCAACGAGAACGCTCCAGAGTATCCTATCGTTTGCGCCGGAAGTCTGTTGGGTGTTGCGCTGCATCAGGGAACGTCATTTCCTGTCGGCAAGGTAGAATTTATTGATTTATACCCTCTGTCCTATCAGGAATTTATGCAGGCGATGGGTAAGGAGCAATTTTCTAAAGTTTTAGATGATGGCGATTTTGCGATGGTCTCCACCTTTAAGCAAGAATACATCGATCTTTTGAAACAATATTACTACGTGGGCGGCATGCCGGAAGTAGTTGCAAATTTTTCAGCTAACAAGGATTTTAACGAGGCAAGAGAGATTCAGGAACGGATATTGGACGCCTACGAGCAGGACTTTTCAAAACATGCTCCGCATGATGTAGTTCCCCGGATTAGAATGCTTTGGAACAGCATTCCTTCACAGCTCACTAAAGAAAACAAGAAGTTTATTTACGGACTGATAAAAGAAGGCGCGAGGGCGAAAGAATATGAAATGGCTCTGCTGTGGCTCACTGATTGTGGGCTAGTGCATAAAGTAAGCCGTGTAACTGCTCCTTCTTTGCCGCTTAAGGCTTATGAAGACTTGAAAGCGTTTAAATTATATTTGGTTGATGTTGGACTATTGTCCTGCATGGTTCGGCTTCGTCAGGATGTTTTGCTTGACGGAAATGACCTCTTTAAAGAATTCAAGGGCGCTTTGACCGAGCAATATGTCCTGCAGCAATTGAAAACACTTAAAAATATAACCACATATTATTGGACGAATGATAGAAACAGCGCCGAGATTGATTTCCTTATCGATACCGGCAAGTCCGTAATTCCTGTGGAAGTAAAAGCTGAAGTTAATTTGCAAGCCAAGAGTTTAAAGACCTTCCGAGAAAAATTTGATCCAGAAACTTCGGTGCGGACTTCAATGACCGATTATAAAAAAGAGGACTGGCTGATCAATTTGCCGCTGTATGCCATTGGGACTATCGATATGGTTTAGCACGAAACTGTCCGCTTAATCGTAGCCCGCAAAGGTGCGTTTTGTTCGTAAATACAATAAGAACCGGTCATTTCTGATCGGCTCTCATTGTATCAATCTGACTTGATAGATTTGAGGGAATCACCATCAACGAGTTCTTGCTGTGGGCTCTTGGTGAAAAGGTGGGTGAATCTCGCCCCGCGTAATAGAGGAAGACATCGAAAGTATTGTAATGAACACAAAAGCATCATCCAGACATTGCAAATTAGCCTAAAAAGATGTTCCCTACTTTCAAGATTAATACCGAGGCTAACAAGATCGGCAACCCCGGTAACCGGTGAAGCTTGATTTTCTGTTCCCGTACCATCGATGCCAATCCTGAAGCAATCACAACGATTAAGTGAATAACCAGGAACGATATGATAAAGAACATCCCTGGCCAGATTAGACAGACCGTAATTGCACTCACAGCATCCGCACCACCCCACCACTTCAATTCCCAGGCAGCCCAAAAACCAATGATTGCCAGAGCTGAAAGTGGCGAAGATTGAATCGAGAGGAATACTCCCAAAAATAGCAATGGGAGCCAGGTGATTATCCGGCTTAACTCTTCCCAGCCAAATGCTTGAGATATTCTATACCGTTCACTAACAGCTGTAACTAAGACAGCAAGAAGGACTAATGCCCAGTCTCCCTGCCAGATCCGATAAAGACCTGCGCCAATGAGAGGAATAACCACCCAGGCGCTGTGAGGTATTTCACTTTTTCGAATATCGAACCAAGATACGATTCCCAACCAGGTTACAACAAGGCCAAAAATAATCCAATCCATAACACCTCTTTTTCTACGGCTTGAACTGCCCTTCGATACGTCGAATATATTCAGCGCCACTTGCACAATCGCTGGAAAAATTAACAGCAATGCTATTCCAACTGTTCGGATTTCCGGTTTTTCGAAGAGCCTGATAAACACATCCGGCGCCGGCATGATAATTTGCGAGAACCAGACGCCAGTAATCGTCATAACTTAATAATGCAGCTGGTTGTTTTCCGGTTGCCAGATTGAAAATTCGGGCTGACTGCAAACAACTTGCATTGAGGGTTTCAGCCAGAACTCGTATCGCTTGGTTTCCTTTTTCAAGATCAACACCCCCTGGACAATTCGGGCAGGTGGCCTCGATATCTCGTAAAACCATTCCGCGTAATAGGTATTGCGTTGAAGAATCCAGGAATTGA
>JADLFQ010000075.1 GCA_020845515.1 Anaerolineaceae bacterium
ATTTTCCTGATATCATGCATCTATTAATGTTTTCGTGCGCTCTTTTGGGCAATTTCCCAAAACCCTCTTAATTGCTTAGCAGTATTATACACTTAAATGATAGGAATCCTAGCTGTTTTAGGTCTCTTTGGAAATAGTTATGGAATCAGGGTTCACCGAAGCCGGCCTAAACGTTGTGTTAAGGACGTTTGGGTTTTCCGGAAAATGAACATGCTATAATCAATTGGATATGCCCCAGTAATTTTTATCTCTTGGTTTAGGAAGCAATGCTATGAAAAAGTCATCCTTGAACTCCATTAAAGACCCGCCTGATAAATTGTTAACTGCCCAGATTGCAATTCCCAAGCCAGTCACGAACGTACAAGAGACCGGGCTTTCTTTTTTGTGGTTAATGGATCACGTATTAAAAATCATGTATTTTCAGGGCTATCTTTCGGGGTATAAGATTTCAGAAGAAGTTGCACTGCCATTTTCCGGGATTATTGACCAGGTTTTAGAAGCCCTTAAGCGAGAGAAACTGGTAGAGGTACGCTCCTCCCAGATGGGACTTGGGGAGGGAGCTTATCAATATGCGATCACCGGGGCAGGGATTGAAAGGGCGCGTGAGGCATTGGAGCGTAGCCAGTATGCTGGCCCTGCGCCGGTTCCCTTGGAAGCGTATATCGAAGCCTGCAAGCGGCAAAGCCGCGGGAGACTTCAGGTGAGCAACCGGACAATGCGCCAGGTTCTCTCCCACCTGGTCTTGTCAGAAAAGACGTTCCACATGCTGGGCCCTGCTGTAAATTCAGGTACATCCATATTCCTGTATGGTCCTCCTGGGGACGGTAAGACCAGTGTTGCCCGGGCAATTGGCAATCTGATCTTGAGTCAGTACATGTACATCCCGTATGCTATTTATGTTAACGGGCATGTCATTACGCTCTACGACTCGAACAACCATGAACTGGCAGACCCAGAAGAGGAACCACCTGCCAATGGGGTTTTAAGGACAGGCTCGCGATCTGACCCCCGCTGGGTAAAAATCCGCAGGCCCTTTGTCGTTGTCGGTGGTGAGTTAACTCTAACGGGATTAGACCTGGTGTTCAACGATGTGCAAAAATATTATGAGGCGCCATTCCAAGTAAAGGCAAACGGCGGTATTTTGCTGATTGATGATTTCGGCAGGCAGCAGGTGCGCCCGCGCGATTTACTCAATCGTTGGATTGTTCCATTGGAGAGCCGGATTGACTACCTGACCTTGCACACAGGCAGAAAACTTGAAGTACCTTTTGATGTTCTGGTGATGTTCTCTACCAACTTGCCACCGAAGGAATTGGTGGACGAAGCATTCCTGAGGCGGCTGCGTCATAAAATTGAGATTGGCGATCCTTCCTATGAAGAATACCGGGAGATTTTTAAACGGGTAGCCCTTGCAAAAGATATCCAGTATACGGATCAGGGCTTGGCGTACCTGTTGCAGGAGTGGTATATCAAGCGAAGCCGGAAATTGCGTGCATCTCACCCGCGCGATTTGTGCGACCAAATCCTTGATATTTCCCGCTATTTAGGAATTGAGCCGGTAATGACGACCGAAATGATTGACCGGGCAGCCGAATCGTATTTTGTTGAGTTATGAATCTTTTAGCCGTTCTTCCAAAACCGATCATCTTTGCTCACCGCGGCGCGTCCGCTTATGCACCGGAAAATACGCTTGCGGCTTTCCACAAGGCGGTGGAACTGGGGGCTGATGCTGTCGAACTGGATGTAAAACTTAGCCGCGATAACGAGGTGGTCGTTTTTCACGATACCACCCTGCAACGGATTACCGGTGTTAAGGAAAAGGTAAACCAACGAACGCTGGTAGAATTAAAACGCTTGGACGCGGGAAGTTTTTTCTCTCCTGCCTGCCAGGGAGAACAGATCCCTATGCTGGCGGAGGTTTTTGCTGAAGTTGGCGAAAAAATTTATATCAATGTGGAACTGACAAATTATTCCTCTCCAAGAGATGATCTAATCAGGAAAACAGCGGAGATTGTGCAGTCTTACCGTATGAAGGAACGTGTTCTTTTTTCCTCATTTGACCCTCGCAACCTAATAAAAATCAGACGATACTTGCCCGGGGCTACGGTTGGCATCCTGGCTTTACCAGGGTATGCCGGCTTACTGAACCGGTCGTGGTTGGGAAAATGGGCTGGCTGGGATAATGTCCATCCGTTTTTTAATGATACAAGCCATTCCTATATCAAAAGGCAGCAGTGCGCAGGCCGGCGGGTGCATGTATGGACGGTCAATGACCGCGAAGTGATGCGGAAATTATTTATAGCTGGTATTGATGGAATCTTTACGGATGACCCTGTGCTGGCGAGAGAGACACTTGCAGCAATATGAAAAAGAAATTAGGCATGAAACTTCTAAATATTCTTTTGCTTGCTGCTATGTTTGCCTTTCTATTATTTCCATTAGGAAGCGCAAAAGCTGAGGATCGCCTGCAGACCAATGCACCAGACGCGCTTGCGCGGGCGGCATTGGCAGCGATGACGCCTTCCCAAAAGGTGGGGCAGTTGTTTCTGGTTACTTTTAAGGGAGGAAATTCCAGTAATTCCACGCAAATTGTTCAACTGATCACTGATTATCATATTGGCGGAATTATTCTTAATACAGCCAATGATAACTTTTCTGGCCCCGAAGACACCATTGCCAAGACCCTTCAATTAAATAAATATTTACAGCAAATGGCGTGGGATGCGTCCCAATTGACTCTCAAAGACCCAATTACCAACCAAGAGTATACTCCCCTCTACATTCCACTCTTTATTGGAATTTCCCAGGAGGGGGATGGCTATCCTTATGATCAAATTATCAATGGGATGACAACCTTACCGAATGAGCTTGCGATTGGTGCGACCTGGCAACCAGATTATGCGCGCTTATCCGGCGCTACTCTCGGCAAGGAACTTTCCAGGTTGGGGTTTAATTTACTCCTGGGACCTTCACTGGACGTACTGGATGTTTTGCAAACCGAGGCAGGCGAAGACCTTGGCACCCGAACGTTTGGAGGTGACCCTTTTTGGGTAGGAGAAATGGGTAAAAAATATATCCAGGGCGTTCACGAGGGCAGCGATGGGAAAATAGCAGTTATTGCAAAGCATTTCCCGGGGCGCGGCGGATCTGACCGCCCCCCTGAAGAAGAAGTTGCAACGGTACGAAAATCCTTGGAGCAATTAAAACAGATCGAATTGGCCCCATTTTTTGCGGTTACTG
>JADLFQ010000076.1 GCA_020845515.1 Anaerolineaceae bacterium
GTCATTGCGAGCAAAGCGAAGCAATCTATCCAAGAAGCAGCGAAGCAATCCATCCAGAGCGAAGCCCCGGCTGTCATTGCGAGCGAAGCGAAGCAATCTATCCAAGAAGCAGCGAAGCAATCCATCCAGAGCGAAGCCCCGGCTGTCATTGCGAGCAAAGCGAAGCAATCTATCCAAGAAGCAGCGAAGCAATCCATCCAGAGCGAAGCCCCGGCTGTCATTGCGAGCAAAGCGAGCGAAGCGAAGCAATCTATCCAAGAAGCAGCGAAGCAATCCATCAAGCTGCGCAGTGACCACAAACAACTATTCACCACCTGAAAGGAGTTCACAACATGGGCTACGTACACGATACCCACATGTCCCAATTCATCCCCCCGGCCGTCATCGCCAAAACCGCCGGTACATGGACGCCCTCAGTCGCGTCCAATGTCGCCAAGGAGGCGCGCACCGCAGGTGATGCAGCCTTTACGCTCATCATCCCCATCCCCATCCCTTCCAACGCTTCAGCCCTGAAGGGCGCAAAGCTTAAAAGTATTGATGTCTGGTACAAAATCGCCACTGGCGCAGCCGACGATTTCGCCACCGTCACCCTCAACCAGGTTGCCTTGCCAGGCGATGCCGACGCTCCAGCCGGCGAAGAGGTCACCGTCACCCTCGACGCCGCACACGATTCCGCCGCCGAACGCAAAGCTGTCGCCGATCACAAAATGACCGTCACCCTCTCTACGCCGGTATGGTTGAACGATGATGACGCCTATTTCCTCTCCCTTGTCGTAGACGCCGCCGCCAACACCGCCTTCACCCTCTACGGCGCTCGCGCCAATTACGAGCTGAGGGTGTAGTTCCCTCAGCGAAGTCCTGGAATAACTGGCACCTTGATAACTGAATAACCTGGCGGTGTCTCTATATATCGGCCTGAACGGGCAGCTCCCGGGAGTGGGAAGTGAGCCGAGCCGCCAGATTGCACGCCAGCCAACAAACAAACCCATCCATCGAACGATGACTAAAGATAGTTGGCTGGCGTTCGCGAAGCTTGGCGGATGTCTTTGTCCGCCAAACCATAAACAAACCAATAACAAACCAAGGAGTAACATGAAAACCCTGTTCACTTCCCGTAAGTTCTGGGTGGCTTTCATCACCCTCATTGCCGTCATCATCGGCGTATTCATCCCCGGTTTTGCACTCAACATCGAGGAGGCCGCCGGTCTGGTCATCATCGCCGTCGCCTACCTGGTCGGCGTGGCCGTTGACCCCGGCCCCGGCGATTGGCGCGGCGTCATCCAGTCCCGCAAGTTCTGGGCGGCCGCCATCGGCTTTGTCCTCGTTTGGTTCGAGGCCTTCCATGTCGTGCTGCCCTTCGATCTCGCTCCCGACCAACTCATCTCCATTGCCGTTGTCATCGGAGGCTACATCGCCGGCGTCGCTTTTGAACAGCCAGCAAAGACACTGCCAGCCGTAAAATCAGCAGCCAAAAAGTAAGCCATCTCCTCTCTTCCTCCCCTGAAAGACCCTGTCCCGTGTTCGCCATTCACGGGGCAGGGTCGAAGGAAATAAAACCATGACAGCCAAATCTCCCCCCAATTCAGATACTGCCCTTGCCGCCGTTCTTGCCGGTCCAAACCCCCTCGATTGCCGCCTTCGCCCCAACGGTTCTATGTGCGTCATAGACAGCGCAGGCCGCAAGCTCATCTTCTCCCCAGGCCAGGTTGCCGCTGCTGGAGCAATACTCGCCGCACAACACGCCTCATCCAACACAGATAAACAAACCAAACCTTCAGTATCCCCCAAGACCGTTGCATCTAACGCAGCGAAACCGCTCCCTCCCCTCAAGGGCGGGGCCGGGGAGAGGTCAGCTAAATGACCGCCCTTGCTGCCTTCCAAACCCGCTTGCTCTCCCTTCTCGGCGATACCGCCGGCGTGCGCTATTCTACAGACATCCTCAACGAAGCCCTTGCCCAAGCCCTGGAAGAATACTCCGTTGCCATCCCCAACCTGGTCATCGAGGAGTTTACCGTCGTCACCGGCGGCCGTGAGCAGCTCATCACCACCGTGCCATCATTCCTGAACGTGCTTCAGGTCGTCTTCCCCTACGACGGTTTCGCCTCCGAACAGGTCTTGTTGGAGGCCTTCTACGCCTACCATGACGGCGATTATCTGACGATCTACATCGGCGGCCCGGGCGTTCCCGCCGCCGGGGATGTCATCCAAATCTATTACACCATCCCCCACACCATCGAAAACCTTGCAGGCGCAGCCGGTACAACCGTCAACCCCGCCCACGACAGCCTTCTCTCCCAGGGGGGCTCTGCCTTCGCAGCTCTGCTCCGTGCCGCCCAAATGGTCGAGAACCCCGGTAAGCGCGTCGCCGACGTGGAAAACCTCCAAAAGTGGGGCGCAGAGCAGCGCCACAAGTTCACCGCTGCCTTGCAGCTCCTCGCCGCCGGTCATGCACACACCTCCCCTTTCCCCGCCGCCGGCTGGAAGATGGATCAATGGGACAAAAGGAAGTAACCCATGCCCACCATAGGCGTTGATTGTGATCGCGTAGCCCCAGATGTTCTTTTCTGGGACGGAGCACGCCGGATGATTTTGTCCGGCGCACCATTGTCAGGAGTTGCACCATGCCCACCATAGGCGTTGATTGTGATATTACGTTGCAACACCCGGACGTAAACGGCGGCCATCCGGTTGGCTTCCTGCTTGCCACCCCCAAAATGCAAGACCTCAAATCATACGGCCCCGCCATCTCCATCCAGTACGAGACCCTGCAAGACGCCATGGGCGATGCCCAGGATATCCTCCACGCCTACATCACGATCCTCATCGCCGACAACCTGCAAAACCCCGACGGATCCACCCACACCGAAAGCGCCGTAACCATGCGCACGTACCTGCTGGAGATTATCTCAAAGCACACCGGCATTACCCTCACCACCCGCACCGGGGTACATGGCGGGCTAAAGTCATTAAGCGAAACCATCAACACCATTGTCGGTTACCAGGTCTTCCCCATGATGGATGACATGATTTATTCCGAAATCGAAACCCTCAAGGTGCACCTTACCACCCGTTCCAGTTCCTTCGCTCCAGTCAACCCGGTGGTTTACCTGGATAGTCTCTGGGTGGACGAGAGTACCTATGCCGGCGTGCGCACCTGGAACAATTCCTATTGGAGGTCTTTATGAGCTACCCCCTCTCAAGCGATGTTTCTTCCGGCCAGCCAACCGCCTACCAGCACTACAACAACCTGCGTTCCGACGCCCTCTACCTCGGCCAGCCTGCCGCCGATGCCGTCCCCCTCGGCACTTTCTTCCAGCGCTACGCCGACGCCATCAAAATCGAATATCTCGCCACCGACCGGCTGCGTATCCCCTTCGTCACCACCCGCCCGCCCACCATCATAATCGGCGGGGTCATGTGCCAGGCCGCCGCCAATGTAGACCTTGCAGGCGGGGCGCTCTCCGGCGTCGCCGCCACCTGGTATGTCTTTGTCAGGCGTACGGCCGGCAGCACCACCTTCACCCTCGAGGTGAACACTTCCAGCGCAGAAACCAGTACAACCCGCCTCATCGGCGAAGTCTATTGGGACGGCACGCATATAAATTCCGGCACAATCAAAACCTACACCGGGGGCGCACTCCCCGCCGCCGACTACGACAGCGGCTGGTTCGCCTGCGCCTACAACAACACCTACACCAAAGCCCACAGCCTCGGCCAGCCGCCCCGCCTGGTCATGCTCCTGCATTCTTCCGTTGCTTCTCCCGGCGCTGCAAACGAGCTTATCCAGGTCAATGTTGCCTTCGATAGTAGCTCCGGCGTCAACAGCATCATCGGCTGGGAGGGAACGAATATTCTCATCACCACCGGCAACAACGCCACCATGGGGACAGTCCTTTCCCTGCGCCGTTTCTCCGCCGCAGGCTACTACCGCATCTTTGCCTGGAGGTAAACTCATGTCCATGTTTGTTGTTCGCAATGCCGATGCTTCAATCGCATTCTTCGCAGAAAAAGCCAATGACCTGGTGCTTGCCCCCGGCCAGGTCATCGAAGAACTGCAAATGTCTTTCGCCGAATACGCCAACAGATTGGTCTTATCCGTGGAAGGCGTCTCCGGCCAAACGGTTTCCTTCCCCGCCGGGCAGGGCGAAATCATCGTTCAAGTCTCCTGTACTCCCTCCCCCGTAGGAGGGGGTGAGGTCGTTGATCTCCTGGTCAATGACCTGGTCGAGACAGTCCCGCTTTCGGGTGGGGGAGGCGGCAGGGGTGAAGGTACACTCATCCTATCCCGTCAAACCCCGGGCGTCTTCCTCATCGCCCCCGCCAACCGCCAGCTCTACCCCGCCGCCGGTTCTTCCCTCCTCGCCGTTGTCGTCGAGGAAACACCCTCCCCCCAATAGGGAGATCGCGTCAGCATGCTGAATGATGTTGTCCGGCAGGGTAAGGGTGAGGGTATATCTCAAAACAATCTCTTCTGAACCATCGCTTGCACAAACCGCCCGCACGCCGGCCACTCCTCCCCCCAACAGACAAAACCCCGCCCGCGTGCCAGCGCACACTCGTAACCCTTTCGACCGAACCGGCAATGAAAACAACCCCCGCAGCGCGCCCCTTCCTTCTCCCCATAAACCTTCAGCATGTTGTAATGCTGCCAGGGTGTAATCTTTTCTTCCTCACGAGGTAACATGACAAATAAACTCCTTCCCAAAAAGATTGAACTACAAAGTGGTGGCGTTCCAGGCCACCAAAAGGTAAAAAAGCAGGAGGGCCGGCTGGTGCTCCAGCCCTCCCAGGAAAAGCTCAACAAATCCCAAGCCCAGGCAGATCTCGCCGCCCTTCAGGCAGGCAAAACCACCACCGCAGACCTCGCCAACATCCTCGCCCGCCTCCTGCAGCGGCTGGCGGAAGAGCTGTAGCGCGCAACGCGCCGGACGGCGCGCCGAAAACCGAATAGCTGTTTTTTTTAACCGTGCGGAGAGAGAAACATGGCACTGTTTTCCATGGAAATGTTGCGAACGTTAAAAGGTCCGCCGCTGGCGGTGTTGATCGCCCTGCTGAGCGTGCGCCAACCCGTGCAAGCCGATTGGCTGGCGCGGGCAACCGGCTACAGCGACAAGCCGGTGAAACAAGCGCTGGAACTGCTGGCGGAATACGGCATGGCCACCCGCAACGGGCGTTATGCCTGGCAAATCGCAGACGGCGTGCAACCGTTGCCCTTTTTAGATGCGCCCGCTCCGGAAGCTCCCGCGGCGACTCCGGCCGCGGCGGAAGCGCGCGGGAAGGTTTCGCCGGTGTCGTTCTTAAACCGGAAAGTTTCCGAAACGAGGCGGAAAGATTCCCATTCTTTTCCTGTTACTACTGCTGCTGTTTCTGAGGGGGGAGAAAAAGAAGAGCAGCAGCAGTTAAAAGCACCGCGAAAAAACTCCGGAAGAAAGCACAAGCTTTCCGCGGTCGAAAAATGCCTGTACGATGGCGGCATTCGCGGCCCGATGCTGCAAGAGCTTGCCGGACTTGGCTGGGTGACGCAGGGTTACGTCCGCGCCATGGTGATCCAGGCGCAGCGGGAGAAGATCAGCACCGGGCTGCTAATTCACCGTATCCGCAGCCAGGATGACATCCGGCATACAGAGGGCTGCACATGCCGCTGGTGTGAAGAGCAGCACGATAAAGCCAATCGGGAGTTCATGCGCTGGTACAATGAAACGGACTGACCTTTTGCGCGGGGTGTGTCCCCGCCTAACGAGAAGTGCGTTTGCAAGGCGGTGAGATGTGAGCCTCTCTTAATTACGGAAGCGCTGCCTGCACCTAATGAATCTGTAAAGTTATCTTTGGGTCATGCGAGGTAAAATAAAAAGAAAGCAGCAGCGCAAGCCGCTGCCGGATAGTTTTTTAAACAAAGGCGCAACCGCCAGAGCATGAGGGTCACGAGGGCGGAACAGGAGGCTGCCGGGCGATGAAAGCACTCTTCCAAAAAAACAGGTTGTTTTACTCCTTGCTGATTTCCGTACTCGGTGCGCTGCTGCTGACGACGGTTGTGTTCGCGGCATTGCGCATCAAATCCGCGACCATGCTGATCTCCTCGCGCGGCCCCCTGCCGCAGCCGATTTTCCCCACCCCGCCTGTCGCTGCTGACGGTTTCTCGCAGCTTTCCAGCCTTTCGTATGGCGGGCGTTTTGTGGCGTTTGAGAGCAAGGCCACTGACCTTGTACCGGACCCGCCTCAGTGTGCTGATAACTATTACGACATCTTCCTCTTTGACCGCGGCAAGCTCTTCAAAGCCGATGGCAACCCAAACCCGGATGAACTCGATGACGATGCAATCACCGGCATCACCGACCCCTTGCTCTACCCCGGCAACCCGTGCTCGAACGGGCATTCTGTTTATCCGGTTCTCTCGCACGACCCCGATACCGATCCGCAGCCCTGGGACATCGGCAACCCGCACGACAACCAGGGGCGCTATGTTGTCTTCCAATCGCTGGCAACCAATATTCTCAACACGACACCGGATACCAATGAGAAGATGGATATTTACCTGTTCGACCGTGAGACAGCGCAATACACACTTGTCTCGCAGAGCTACGATGAACAGCCTGCCAACAACCATTCCGGCGGCGCCTTGGTGGCCGCGTTGGGCGCACCTTGCGGTGCGTGTAACAATTTTAGCTATCCGAATCTAAAAAACCCGGTGCACGCCGGCATGGATATCTACCTCGACGACACAAAAAATCCGTATGTGGTTTTTGAGTCAACCGCGACCAACCTGATCAGTCAGCCGACCTCCGGGCAGCAGATCTTCTTGCGCGATGTCAACGCCGGTAACACCATCCTGCTCTCCAAAGTTCCGGGCACCAGCAACCAGTTCATCAACGGGGATTCCACCCAGCCTGTCCTCGCTCCGGCAGCCTCCACCGGGACTTGCACACCCGGCGGCGGCGCGCCCTACCCACCCGGGCGTTTTCTGACTTTTGTCACCAAAGCCAGCAATGTGGTGACAGGTGGTGTGCTTAACAGCGCGGTTAAACCGCAAGTTGTATTGATTGACCGGGATGCCGACGGGGATTGCATTTTAGATCAAAATGGCCCTAATAAGATCAAAAGCTATGTTGTTTCGCGCAACCCCTCCACGCTCGAAGTTTCCAACGGCGAATCGTGGTATCCGTCAATTGCAATTGATGAGAATACCAACAAGGTGCGCGTGGTCTTTCACTCCTACGGTGATAACCTGGCGCCCGGCGATACGGACACCAACGATTCGGCAGATGTGTTTGCGTTTGAACTCTCGCCCAGCACCGGGGTGGTAAGTATGGTGCGTATCTCGCGCAGCTCCGACGGCGCAGCGGGCAATTTTGACTCGGTCAGCCCGTGGATCTCCGGCAATGGCTTGATCGTAGCGTTCACCTCCTATGCCGGCAACCTGGTGGAGGATGACACCAACTATTACTGTCGTTTGGTCTATAACGGTAAACAGTACACGAACTGCCCGGATGTCTTCGTGCGCGATATCAGCACGGGCCTGGCGGGGGAACGCACCTGGCGCGTCTCGATGACCAGTACCGGCGAACAGGGAGATTTTAACTCCGGGCTGCCGCGCCTCGATGGACCGGGGCAGTTTGTCTCCTTTAACAGCCAGACCAATTTGCACACCGACGGCTCCTTTGCCAACTACCAACAGGTGTATGTGCGCGACCAGGGTATCCCGCCCGGCAACCCGCTCATCCGTCCGGCCTCTGTCAATCTGTTTTCCTTTTTGGGATATTACGCGGATGCGCGCTTTATTGTCACCTTCCTGAAAGATGATATGATCATTCCCGATGGCGGCACACCGGTGCGCATTGACCCGAACTCGCAAGATCCGGGCTTCTTTGGGGTGATCAGCGACACATGCTCTGGCGGCACTTTCAACAAGAACGACACCTGTGAATTTTGGGTACGCTACACACCGACAGGCCGCACCACCCGGCACGCGCGCGTGATTTTTCCCCTGCCGCTGGACGACCCGCGCGTCCAGTTATACGTCGGGGTGCACGGCGGCACGATTGTGCGCTATGTTCCTTTGATTACCCCATAATTTTTGCCTGAAGCAGGGTTTTTCATGCGAAACACCCGCTTTAAGGATTCAGCAAAACTCGTATAGCCAATTGTGCGAATTGGGTGGGGCTGCTGTGATTCAGGGTGTGCTCCGCGTCTCAGCCAGCGCGCGCAGCAGGGGCATTGCCGCCTGTACTGCTCTGGCGCGATGGCTGAGCTGATTCTTCTGCGCCGTGCTTAGCTCGGCCATGGTCAAGCCCAATTCTGGCAGAAGGAAGATGGGGTCATAACCGAAACCGCCGCTTCCGCGCTCTTCGGGAATGACTTCCCCCGGACAGCGGCCCGCAGCAAACTCCAGACGTCCATCCGGGTGTGCCAGCGCCAGTGTGCAGTGGAACGCCGCCCGCCAGGGGCGCGGAAAGGCTGCCACCTTGTGCAGCAGCCGGGCGCGGCGGCGTGCGTCACCGCCACAGAGAGGGTTAAGCCAGGGCTCCTCCCCCACCGGCGGCGCATAACGCGCTGAATATAAGCCCGGCTCCCCATTCAGCGCCTCAACTTCCAGACCGGAGTCGTCCGCCAGCGCCGGAATGCCGGCGGCGCTGCAAAAAGCCAGCGCCTTACGCGCCGCGTTTTCGGCGTAGGTCTGCCCGTCCTCAAGGACATCCAGATGAATGCCGAGTTGTTCCGTGGTGAGGAGGGTAAGCGGGAGGCTGCAAGCCCCCAACAAACTCAGAAACTCGGCGGTCTTGCCGGGGTTTTGGGTGGCAATGAGCAAGGGTTTCATGGATTATTCTTTATATTTATCATAATAATCATAATAAGTTGACTTCATGAATCAGCTATGCTATAATTTTGAAAATATTTTAAATTATACGAAATAGACCGGAATCTTACCACCTGTGAATAGCGCTCATTCACGCCAACCATTGCGGATTAACGTCGGTTTTCTCATCAACCAGCCGATTGGCGTCAGCCGGGATATGCAGTTCGATTTCCCGGAGCTGTGTCTCCAACCGGATTTAGACCTGCAGAATTTCAAGGGGTCTGTGCGCATCACGCGTACCCCGCAGGGTCTGTTAGTGCAGGGCAATTTCGATGCCACATTGAACTCGGAATGTGTCCGCTGTCTGGCAGAGTTCTTGCAGCCTTTATCGGTGGCATTTAGTGAACTATATGCCTTCAAGTTTAAAGCAGTTACGGAATCCAACTTGATCCTGCCGGAAGATGGGAATATTGATCTCGGCCCACTGGTGCGTGAATATTTGCTGCTGGAAATGCCCCTTCGCCCGCTTTGTAAAGCGAACTGCAAAGGGTTGTGTGTAGTTTGCGGCGCGGATCTCAACGAAGGCCTATGCGAGCACAACAGCGCGCTGGCAGAATGAGTTGGCTGCAAAGGTTTTGAAACCGGCGCATGGGAAATGGAAAGCGGCACAGGGGGATCAACATCAATGGTTATGCCCTTCGGGGGCAAATTGAAAGAAGGAGGCATCCTTGGCTAATCCGGGCAGAAACCGGCGCAATACTGAGATTCTAGGCATGTTACTTGAAAAAGCCGACGTACAGGGCTATCTCACTACAGATGACCTGATTGAGGTCTATCCTGATATCAGTAAAGATGTGGAGAGAATGGAAGCCATCATGGTTGCCTTACGACGCCATGGGATCGAGTTTGTTGAAGAAATGGACGAAGACGAGGATGAGGCGGATGGGCTTTCCCCGCGCGCGGGCGCCAGCCCTGCCGATCTGGCTACAATTTCCAGCGACGATACGATTGGTTTGTATCTCAAGGAAATGGCGCGTGTCCCGCTGCTCTCGACCACCGAAGAGGTGGACCTGGCGCGGCGCATTGAAAAAGGAAACCGGGCGAAAAAGGAACTGGTTCGTCTGAACGGCAATAACAGCCCGCAGCACCGTCAGGAATTGGACGAGAAGGTTGACGATGGACAGGCAGCGCGCGAGCACCTGATCAAAGCCAACACCCGGCTGGTGGTCTCGATTGCCAAACGCTACATTGGCCGGGGCGTACCTTTTCTGGATTTGATCCAGGAGGGCAACCTGGGTCTGATGAAGGCTGTGGAAAAGTATGAATACCAGCGCGGCTTTCGCTTTTCCACTTATGCCACCTGGTGGATCCGGCAAACGATCACCCGCGCTATTGCCGATCAGGGGCGTACGATCCGTGTTCCCGTGCACATGGTGGACCGCATCCGCCAGCTTTATAAAACCTCGCACGAGATGGAGCAAAAGCTTGGGCGGGGACCCACCACCGAAGAACTGGCGGAAGCCATCGGCGCTCCCAGTAATAAAGTGGACTGGATGCTGCGCGTCTCGTGGCTGCCGCTCTCACTGGAAAGTCCGATCAACGGCGATGAGGAGGAGGCGGAACTGGGCATGTTCATCGAGGACACCCAAACCCCCACCCCGATGCAGACGGCTTACAACAAACTGCTCACCGACAAAATTGGCGAGGTGCTGGAAAGCTTGCCGCCGCGCGAAGCGCGTATTTTGCGCCTGCGCTTTGGGTTGGAAGACGGCCGCAACTACACGCTGGAAGAGGTCGGCCTCAAGTTTGGGCTGACGCGCGAACGCATCCGCCAGATCGAAAGCAAAGCGTTGCGCCGCCTGCGCCACCCGCGCCGTGCACGCCAGTTACGAGAGTATCTCTAACCGCATATCTCCGGCGGAGGCCAGGCACGATCATACCTTGACGATAACAAGCGGCATTCTCGCGATCATCAGGCTTATACGAGCCTTGTTTGCTCAAGAACAGAGACAGGAGAGGCGATTAAATGGAGCGTTACGAATTTGCGGAACTATATTATTTCCGGGACAATGTGTGTATGCATTGCACCAATGCACAAGAATTGCAGGTTTTGTTCCCCCCGCTCAAAAAATTTTTCCCCGACATTGAATTTGAAGATGCCAAACTGCCCTCCGGCGAGACCTACTGGATGATGGGCCTCCGCCAGAATTGGGACGGCCACGAGGGGGAAGCCCTGTGGTGGCTGCTCAGGCAGTTGTGTGCGCGCGGTTGGGAGCCGTTGACGCCCAACACCACCCACAGCGCGAATGTGGCTTATGTCTTCAAGCGCAGGGTCGAGGGGTAGCCCCCTTCTTGACACCTCTCGAAAAACCACATCTTTTAAGAGAGGGCCCCCCCTGGTCCTATCTTCTCTGCAATGACTCCGATCTCTTTTCCCTTTGGCATTACAAACAAACACCTTCCCCCGCGCCCCTTGCCGCCGGGCGCCTGCCATCTGGATTAATCCCCCGGCAACGGCTATAATTCACCCATCCCCTTCAGGGAGAATTTGACCCCCGGTGAGTATAATGACCATTCCTGAACCGATTACCTGGATTTCCAACCCGCGTGCAGCAACCATCACCCACAGCCCGGCTGTGGAAAAATACTTTCCGCCCGGCATTGCCGAAAATGTGCGCGATTTCCATTCCGAAATCTCTGCGTACCGCGTCACGCCGCTCAAAAGTTTGGAGCGGCTGGCAGACCAGATTGGCCTCGATAAAATATGGGTTAAAGACGAAGCCAACCGCCTGAGTTTGGGCTCCTTCAAGGTGCTGGGCGGCTCCTATGCCATCCATCAGACCATTCTCAAGCGGCTCGGCAACCCGCCTGGCTTTACCTTTAGCGACCTGAGGAAACCGGAAGTGCGCGCAAAGGTGGGCGACTTGATTTTTGCCGCCGCCACGGATGGCAACCACGGGCGCGGTGTGGCTTGGGCGGCTACAAAATTGGGTTTTAAGTCAATCATCTATGTGCATAAACATACCTCCGAAGCGCGCATCCAGGCGATTGCCCGCAATGGCGCCATTGTAAAGGTGGTGGAGGGTACCTATGATGATGCTGTGCGTCAGGTGAATGAAGATGCCCAAAGGAACGGCTGGCAGGTTGTCTCCGATACTTCGTGGGAGGGGTATGAGGAAATTCCGATATGGGTGATGCGAGGGTACACCACCCTGTTTTCCGAAGTACAGCAGCAGCTTGTTGCCATGGGCAAGTTCTTCCCCACGCATATTTTCATGCAGGCTGGCGTTGGCACGCTGGCGGCTTCCGCTTTTGGTTATTACGCCAGTTTGTTCGCCCAGGCGCGGCCTAAAATGGTCGTGGTCGAGCCTGACAAGGCGGCCTGTCTGTTCCATTCAATGGAGGTGGGGGATGGAAAACCGCATTCCATCTCCGGCGAGTTGGATACAATCATGGCGGGGCTGGCATGCGGCGACCCCAACCCAATTGCCTGGGAGGTGCTGTACGACTGCGCCGATGGCTTCATCAAATGCCCGGACTATGTCGCCGCCAAGGGGATGCGCGTAGGCGGCGTTCCCCTGCATGGCGACCCTTCGATCATTGCCGGTGAATCGGGCGCGGTAACGCTTGGCGCCCTTATGTTCATCATGGAGCTGGACCGCTATAAGTTCCTCCGTGAAGAGCTGGGGCTGGACGAGAACAGCCAGGTGTTGCTGGTTAATTCCGAACAAAATACGGATCCGGACGATTACCGTCGTGTGGTCTGGGATGGCGGCGACCAAATCCCAAGGATGTACCGCGTGTCCCGCAACCCCTTTGCGGAGGGGTAGCCTCACCCGGGAACAATCTGCTGTAATATTGGGGGCGGACACAGGAAATTTTCCATCTTGACAATTTGAACAATTGTTCTATAATGGGTTATAAGAATAACCGTTCTATTTTTAACTGCAATTTGTACACATGGATTCAAGATGACTCAAGATGTTTGTACGCTTAAAGTGGCTGCCGCAGCCAGCGGGGTATCCTCGCTTGGGCCGGGTTTACGCGCGGCTGTGTGGGTGCAAGGCTGCCCTTTCCACTGCCCATCCTGCCTCGCACCGGATTGGATACCGTTTGAAGGTGCGCCTTATGAGATCACGCCCTCCGGCCTGGCTGACATGCTGCTGGCAGACGACCGTATCAGCGGGCTGACGCTCTCCGGCGGAGAGCCCTTTGCACAAGCTGAAGGCCTGGCGCGGATGCTGCGCATTGCCCGCCGGCGACGGCGCGAGCTGAACGTGATCAGTTTCACCGGCTACCGCTATGAAACCCTGGAAGACCATCCCCATTCCCCGTGGATTCATGCGCTTCTCAATCAGGTTGATGTCCTTATAGACGGGCCCTACATCGCACGGCTGAATAACGGTAAGGGCTTGCGCGGTTCCAGCAACCAGCGCATCCTGCACCTGACGAACCGCCTGCGGGATTTCGCCTTTGAAGACGAACCGCGCAGTATTGAGATCGTAATTGGCAATGGCGAATTGCTTGCTGTGGGCATCCCCCCCGGAAAAGCCCTGCAGTCACTGGAGAGCATCACCGGCGCAGGGATGAAGAGAGCGATGTTGAAGGCAGGTGTGCATGAGCGGGCATAAGCGCACCACCGTTTCGATCAGCGAGGCGGAATACCGCAAGCTGCATGACGCCGAAATGAAGCTGCGCTTCATGGAAGAGCGGCTGCCCGAAGCGCTTGAAGAGGAAAGAAAGAAAGCGGACGCGGCGCTGCAAAAAACCCTGGAAGAAGCCGCTGCGCGTGAGAATGTGTTTCGCTCCGCCACCCGCGGGCTGCGCGAGGAGATTCGGTCGCTGGAATGGGCGACAAGCCAGGCAATTATGCAGCAAGCTGAGGAGGTCACCCAAACTCTGCACTCCTCGCAAGCTGCCGCCTGGGAGACGATGCAGGCCGTGCTGGCACAGGTTTCCCAACAATTTAAGGCGGAAATTGCCTACGAACACAGCCAGACTCAGGCTGCATTTGGCTGGACGCGCGAACAATTTTCGGCGCTGGAGGATGACCACCAGCGTAAGATGGCGCTGGCGCTGGATTGGGCGCAGTCAGCCGCGGCTCTCGCCGCCTTTATTCAGGATCACTATCCTGCCTCGTTGGTTGATCCGCAAAGGCTGGATGCACTCGAAAATGAGCTGCGCCAGGTTTTTCTCAATTTGGAGCAGGAAATTCCAGAGAGCGCCATTTCGCTCGCCCAGCACACCTACTTTCAGTTCTCCCGCTGGCGCGTGGAGTTGGAAAATATCGCTCTGCAAACTGCCTGGACTGCCCAGGCTGTACAACAGGGGCTGCAAGGTTTGCTCGCCTGGGCTCAGTCTGCCCGCTGGATCCCGGCACTCGACCATGAGGGCAACCCGCTCAATCTGATGGTGGATGTGGATTACTGGACGCAGGGCAGGCTGAACTTGTTGACAGGAGAAATTCAAGACGCACTGGCTGCGGTTGAAGGGTCTGTGTACGGGTACAGCCAACCCGTGCTGAAAGATTTGCTGGAAACGGTCATTCCCGCGTGGCAGCAAGCGCTGGAGGACATCGTCTTTCAGGCACGTTTGTGCGTCATCAATTCTCAAATTCGCATCAATATTGCCGAGTTGATCCTGCACGCGCTGCATGCACAGGGTTTCCAGCCGGCACAGGGCAGTTACATTAACGACGACATGCGCGCAGGATACGAAGCGCACGCGTGCAGCCTGGACGGCAGCGAGGTTGTTGTGCAGGTCAATCCGCTTGATGACCGGCAAGGGCGCGCGGAAGTTCACCTGATTTCACTGGATCGGGAGCTGCGCACCGAACACGAATTGAGGCAGCGCGCCCGCGAGGTGAGCGAATCGTTGTCAGCGTTTGGTTTGGGTGTTGGCGAAACCGCCTCCCGGGGCGAATATGCACAAGCCGAAAAGTTTGTGACCACGAGCATCGCCGAAGCCAAACCTGTTTACGCCGCACTGCGGGGGGGCCATGTCCACCCATAGAATCGCCGCTTTTTTCAGGACGCCAGCCAAACGACTGGCGATCTTGTACGGGCCGGGGATCGAAGATACCTTTGTCGGCGGTGACCTGCAGGAGATGCGTTTCGAAGAGGCGTTGCTGGCGGCGCTGCAAGCTGGCGGGGTACGCCGGACGGTCTTCTTTGCGCCGCACAAACCGCTCTTCTTTCTGGATGATGACTCCCGGCGGCTGACCTTTGGCGAGGCGGCTTCCGTACCGCAAAGCGCCTCCCCCGCCGGAGAGATGGTCTTCCTGAGCGGCGGGCCACTGCAGCGCCGCCTGCTGATCCGGCCGGAGGGCGCGGTTTCCCGTGCCGAAACGGGCATGGGTGATGTCCATGCCATCCGCAGCCTGGATGCGATTATGCGTGATGTCACCGGGCCGCCCGGCGCGGTGGTTTTTCTGCAAGCGGAAAGCCTGCTGCGGCACTTTCAAGACCCGCGCACGCTCTCCGGAGTCATTGGCGAATGGGCACGCCTGCCGCGTGACAACCCGAATCGCTGTATCTTTTGTTTTTCCGCCGATGGATATGACGATCTGGCGAAAATCGCAACAGCATTGCCGGTTCCAGAAATTCGCACCATGATCGCACGCGGCAGCCCGCGCACCGGAGAAGGCACGGCTGTTTTCCACGTCGGCTACCCTGACGCGCAGGAGATGCGCAGCCTGCTGACGCTGTACGCCAGTTGTGGGGATATGCAGGTCAGCCCGCACGAAATTCCCAAATTGGCGGGCTGGATGTCTGCTGAGGGGCTGTCTGTGAATGCGTGGGCGGCGCGGCTCAACGGGTTGGAGACGCTCGATAGCGCGGCTGCGACCCGCGCCGGATGGTTCTCCGCCGTCCGTCACCCGGATGAAAGCCTGGAGGAACAGTTCAACCGTTTAACCGGCTTGCATGAGGTGAAAGAGAAGGTTTTTGAGATTGCCGCCTGGCTGGAAATGGAAAAGAAACGGCCGCGCAGCGCCGCCCGGCGTGCTGCACCGCCCAACCTGCACATGATCTTCCTCGGCAACCCGGGCAGCGGAAAGACAACCGTGGCGCGCATGTTCGGCGAGATCCTCCACGAGCTTGGCTATTTGCAGCGCGGGCATCTGGTGGAGGTTACCGGCCGCGACTTGATTGCCGATCATGTTGGGGGCACCGCGCTGAAAACCCACGCAGTTATTGATCAGGCGCTGGATGGCGTCCTCTTTATTGATGAGGCTTATACGCTCACTGAGCATGAGGGCGGCGGCTTTGGCAGGCAGGCGTTGGAAGCGCTGCTGACGCGCATGGAAGACGAGCGCGGCAGGCTGGTGGTGATCGCGGCAGGGTATCAGGAAAAGATGCGCACCTTTCGCAGCGCCAACCCGGGCTTGCAGCGCAGGTTCCCGCTGGAAAACATCATCGAATTTCCGGACTTTTCGCCGGAGGAATTGTGGGAGATTCTTAACCGGTTTTTACGCTCCCGGCATCTGTCGCCGGATGAGGAAACTGCGGACGCCCTGCAAAAGATATTGAAGGCGATGTGGGCGCAACGCGACGCCGCTTTTGGCAACGCCGGTGAGATGCGCAATCTGGCGGAAGCTCTCGACCGGCGAAAGGCGCTGCGCCTGGCAAAAGCACGCGCGCTCACGGCGCGCACGGCTGTGCAGGGCGACCTGACTTTGGAGGATATTCCTGAAAGCTACAGGCGGTGGCTGCCGCGGCAGGACCAAAACCTGAATGCGGCTTTGGCAGAATTGGATGATTTGATCGGGCTGGAGCCGGTAAAGGGCTTTTTGAGCGGACTTGCCAGCCGTATTCAACTGGAGCGTTTGCGCAGCACGCGGCGGGTGAACCCAACCCCGGGTGTGGGACTGCGCCACCTGGTTTTTGCCGGCAGTCCGGGGACGGGCAAGACTACCGTTGCCCGTCTGGTTGGTAAAATCTACTGTTCGCTTGGATTGTTGCCGGGCGGGCATTGTGTGGAAGTCTCGCGAGCCGATCTGGTGGCGGGGTATGTCGGTCAGACTGCCCTGAAGACCATGCGCTGTGTTGAACGTGCGCTCGACGGCGTGTTGTTTATTGATGAAGCCTACAGCCTGTTAAACGGTGGGGAAAACGACTTCGGCAAGGAAGCGCTGGATACGCTCGTCAAGGCAATGGAAGATCATAAAGACCGCCTGGTCGTCATTCTGGCGGGGTATTCGAGGGAGATTGACCAATTGATTCAGAGCAACCCGGGGCTGCGCTCGCGTTTTGCAGAGCCGCTGATTTTCCCCGGCCTCACAGACGAGCAAATGGAAGCCTTGCTGCATACGCTTGTAGAAAAAGAGCAATACATCCTGCCGCCGCCGGTTGCCACAGGGGCCATCGCGGCGCTGGCGGCGCGGCGGCAAGCTGCGCCGGAGAGCTTTGGCAACGCCCGCGCCGTGATTGATCTTTTCGACCAGATGAAAACCAATCTGGCGCGGCGGGTGATGCACGCCCTGCAGCAGTGCGGGGGCGGGCAGCCGGATGAAATTTTGAGCGTTTTTCGGGAAGAGGATGTCCCCGAACCGGTGTATGCCGTGCCCTGGTCTGCGTTTCAGACGGGGCCGCGCGCCTTGCCGCCGGAGGGAATTACAAACTGGAAACGCGCCGCTCGAGCGCAGCCGGAAGGGTTTCAAGCAGACGGTGATACCACTCCCAGCGTGCCTGGCGGTCACGATGATCCGCCCGCGCCTCCTGTTCTCGAAAGATATCAATCGCCAAATCCCAGTACAGGATGAAATCGCCGCGGCGCTCGGGGAGCAGTCCCAGTACCGCGCCGGTCATCCAATAGACGACTGCCTGTTGGTGAGAGCGCGGCGCGAACATCGCCGCACTGTGGCGCAGAAGTTCCACAGCCTCTTCGTACATCTCCATCTGGTGCGCGGCCAGGCCGCATTCCACCCAAATCTCCGGGCGCTGGATGTAATCGGACGAGCGCTGCGCCAGAAATTGAAGCTGCTCCATAAAGCGGCGCGCCGAGGCGTAGCGGTGTGTTTGGGCGTAGTCGTTGACCTTATCCACAATGATGTACACGGGCAGATCCGGCATGGGGGCGCCCACTGCGTCGCGTAGATGTGCGTCCAGGGCGCCGCGCGGCGGGGTTCCAGCGCCGCCGGCGGAGGCTGCGGCGCGAAACTGCCGGCTAACGGCCGCATCGGATGGGAAAACATTCAGCCAGGTAAAAGCCTCTTCAGCCGTCAGCGCCATCTGGATGTTCATCTCGTGCAGGCGCTCGTAGTACCAGCGCGCCTGCGGCGGGTTTCTGCGGTGCACCTGCTCGGCTGCCAGGGTTTGAAAGAGCAGCCGCGCCGTCTGCCAGCTCGCGTAGGCGGTGTAATTGTTCAAGGCATCGTATTCCAGGCTCCCCAGCATCCACAGCGCGGCCGCGCGCCTGTGGCGGTTGGCGGATGTTTCGGGGTAGTGTTGCAGCGCCGACCGCACAGACTCGCGGGCGGCCTCAAGCAGCCCGCGCTGTGCTTCCTGCACAGCGGCGGCCAGCAGCACTTCGGGGCGTTCGAGGGGGTCAAGGTCGGTGATTTTATCCAGTGTGGACTGCTTCGCGCCGGAGAAGGTGTAATCGGTGATGGAGACATCCGCCCAAGCTTGCACATCCTGATGAGAGGCGGGCGAGAGGTGTGAGACGGTGAACTGGTTTAGCCAGGAAAAAGCGCGCACCAGCGTTGTCATGTTGGCTTGTCTTCCTTGTTGCTGTCGCCCGCGCTGAGGGCATCGAGAGTTTGCGCAGCACGCAGCAGCAGCAATTTCCGCAAGCGGAGCGGGTCGCGCTCGGTCAAGTCCAAATCTTCCAAGGCACGCGCGATGCCGGCGATCAGTTCGGCTTGTGCTTCGGCGCGTCCAAGTTCTTGATAAGCGAGTACTTTGGCCTCACCAGTCGCCCTTTCGGCGCCAGCTTCACCTTGCAGGGTTGCCGCCCACACCGCCAGCCGCTTCTGGTCAACGGCTTCTTCTATGATGTCAAAGTGCCCGAGATCAATCCAAAGCAGCTGCGCACCCAGCCTTGCCAGCGCCCCGCGGCTTTTTTGGGAGAACAATTCCTCTTGAATGCGCTGGCGGGGGTCTTGCTCGTTTTCGCGCGGCGCGGTTAAAAAGTCCAGCGAATGGGCGTTGATGTAGTCAACGATAACGCCGACCGTTGCCCGCTGTACCGCCCTGCGCCAGGGTTCAAGCCCATCCTCCGTAACCGCGAGGTTGTTAACCATGCTCTCAATTGCCTCTTCCGAAACCGGGAAAGGGTCCTCCAGCGAGCGGCGTGCAGGGCGGCCGCTGCGGGTTTCCGGCAGGATCTGATAGCGGAAATGGATGTCTTGCAGGCGTAAACGGATGCCGTCGCGCGTCAGTGTGGAAATTTCTTCCACGCTGCCGTGTTGTTCGTCCAGGTTGGCGATTAGCTCAAAGCGCTCAAACGGCGACATGAAGTAGCTGGAAGCAATGGAAACGCGCGAGGGCCGGCGCAGCCAGCGGAAAAGCACGGCGTTGCCCGGTTGGATGAGTGCATACCCCGGCCCGCCGATGCGATCGAGCAGGTTGAGGCGGTTGGGAAGCGGGCGCATCTCACCGCCGTCAATGACAAGCTGGGGATAGCCGACCGCGAAGAGAGATGCCAGCACATAGCGCAGGGCACTGAACCATGGGATGTTATACACACTGGCGACGAAGGCCGCACCGTTCATCACAACAATCAGAATGGCGAGCAGCGGCGCAATCGCGTAGCGGATGACGTGAGAGTCGAGGAAAAAGACTGCCAGCGCCAGGATCCACACAGGGACTTCACGGAAGAAGATATTGGTTTCCTGGATCTCCTGCGCCCGGCCGGCTGCGTTGATCTGACTGAAATCTTCAAAAAGCTCCGATCCGAGCAGGGCGAACATCACCAGCATCAGCACTGCCAGTGTCAGGCGCGCCAGGCCAAGCAGGCTTTGCACAAGCTCCGCATTTGTGAGCAAGGTTTCCAGGAACTGCAAGCGCAGCCGCTCCAGGAAGTTTCCAAAACGGTGCAGGAGGTTCATTCCTTTAACCCCTGCAAAAACCGGCTGATCTCCCCGCCGGGGATCAGCCAGTGGTGGATGGTGCGCATCATATCGAGGGTGTTGGCGGGCAGCAACTGGCGGGTGAGCGGGTTGGCAGCGGCCTGTTCCAGCGATTGGTACAGCCGGATGGCCAGCGCTTCCTCGGTGAGGTTGCCGTCTTCAAACAGACGTTTCAGGCTGTAGAACAACTGTTGCTGCGCCTGTGCGCGGGCGTGCGAACGAATGCGCTCCACCTCCAGGCCATGTTCGGCGCGCAGCGTATCCATCTCGCGCACCCAGGGCGCGCTCCAATTATCCACGCGCTGCTCCCAGATCTCCGGGGAGAGCGGTGTCAGGTCGCCAAAGCCGCTGGAAATAATCTTAATTCCCCGGTCGCGCAGTACTTTTGAATTTCTTAAAGATTGGATGTGCGAAACACGCAGGTCTGCCAGGTCATATTCCATACCGGCTTGCAGGGGGCGGCGTTCCCGATGAAGGACCACCCGGTACGACAGGATGCCGTTGTTACGCATGGCGTGGCGCAGGCGTGCCTTGATGCCGGGCAGGGGGAAGCGGTTGGGGTCATCCCCCTTGTAAATATCTTCGTAATTGACCGAGGAGAGCACCTCGCGGAACAGCTCTGAGGCGATTGCGGTGGGCAGATCCCCCCAGGATACCAGTTTATTTTCCACGCCGCGCGCCTGGGCAAAGACGGCTGAAAAGACCTGCTGCGGGTTGAAGACAGGCCAGCGTTCACCGGCCGGCAGGGGCATATACTCACCGATCTCTTGCAGGCGGCCAGCCACGCGCGCGTATTGGTGTATTTCGCGGCGGTCGGCGTCATCGAGATCATCTGAAAAGCCAGCCAGGCGCATGCGGCCGGTATCCGGCAGGTTCTCCCAGGTGAGGGTGCGCAAGTTTTCACGGCGGAATTCGCCATCATACCCAACCTGCAGGGTATCGGGTGTTTGCCCGATGGTGAAGATCACCCAAATATTCGCTTTGAGTTCGAGCCCATCGCGCGTGTAACAGGGCACCTGCGTGCGGATACGAAATTGCTTGCGCAAATCCACCACCGCGCGGATGCGTTCGTGTGGGCGGGTGAAGATGATGCCAGGGCCGCGCACGCGCGGCGATTCCAGTTTGTCCACCAACCCCAGGGAGACGAGGATATTCATGATTGATGTATTAAGCGCGCGCAGCACACCGGGAGGGGGGATCTGCTCCTCAAAGACGGCGGCGCTGTTAAAATCCACCACGGTGACGCCAAAACCCTGCCGGTTGAGCTCGCTCGGCGAATCGATCTGTTTGCCATCGCGCACGAAGATGGTGCGTCCGTGGACGTGAAAAATGGAGAGGAGCAGATGAAAAGCAGTGCGGTAGATCTCTTGAAAGCGGTCCACCAGCCGGAAATGTCCAGGCGCGTACTCCAGGGGAACACGCACCGGCAGCAAAGCCTGGCTGGAAGCGAGGATGAGCCAACTGACGAAGACCCACAGAAAGCCTAAAATGACGTTGAAACAGATCACCTGGAAGGCATAGCCCAAATCGGGGGGGAGCGCCCCCGGCTCAAAGCCGAGAACGGTGATGCCGATTGTCCAAAACAACCAGATGACGCTGATGACCTCGCGCCAGAAGAGGATGATGAAAAGCAAAATCAGCCCGACGGGCAGCATCCAGCGGCGGGGTCTTAACCTCCGGGCGTCACGGTCACTCAGCAGCATGCAGCGCTCTTAAAGAAGGCGAGAAAAAGAAGTGTAACCAATAAAACCAGTATAGCCTTGCCTTTTCTTCTTTGTCAAGTAAGGGAAGAAGGGGGATGCGCCGAAAACCCCCTCTCCTGGCCTTCCAGGAGAGGGGGTGAAAGAAAAGATTCTGTTGACGATTGGCTGCTTGGTGGCGAGGACAACTGTACCGCCGGAGTTGAGGGCAACCTTAATGTACGAACCGCCGGGGTGTATGCCTTCCAAAACCGCCGCCGGATTAGCACTCACGCCGCCGCCTGGATCGGTCAGGGCGCTTAATTTCCTGCCAGCCACACCCGGCTCGCGGAAGGTTGCCAGGGCTGTGCGGGCTTGAGCGCGCGGCGGAAGACTGGCCGGTTTTTCGGGAGCAGGCCGGCCGCCGCAACAGCACGGGTGCGTAAAAAGAAGACACTAATTTGGCTGCCAGTTGAGCGCGGGGTTTTAGGGAGCGATGGCAAGGCTGGCGATGTGTGTGCTGGCGTCATAGGCGACTGTGAATACATAGCCGTTATCTTTGAAGACCTTTGAAGCCTCTTGTGGTTTGACCTGCGCTGTTAATACATAATCCAGAATATCGGTGGAGACACTGCTCGCAGCGCTGGAAAAACGCTGCGCCAGCGTCATCAACAACGCGGTGGCAGTCATCGTCTGCCCCTGGTCATTCGGATCGGTTGGCACCGCAGCCGAAACAGCCAGCAGTTCTTTTTCGGGTCCCAGCAGCGTTACCGCAGCGCAGTCGCCTTCCAGGCAAAGCCAGGTGTGATACCCCATCATTAGCTCCATCCCGTTGGAGGTAAAAGGTTCCTCGAATTCAAAAGCGCCACCCGAGCCGAAGAAATCCATCATCTCGGCGCGGCTGACCCCCAGGCCCTTGCCTGCTGATGTTGGCTGAACTGCTGTTGCTGTAGGCACGGCTGCCGGCGGGGTTGTTGTCGGGCGCACAGTCATTCCGGCGGGCGTAGCCTCGCCGATAATTGAGGAGAAGGGTGCTTCGATAGAGGATGACGAAAACAGGGAAGAAAAGCCAAAAAGGGCGGCTGCCGCGGCCAGACACACGCAGCACAGCAAAACCACCCCCAACACAATCAGTATGATCTTTTTGTTATTTCGGGCGGGGGGAGGGTTGGCTGGCAGATTTTCATGAGAAAATTGTGAGTCGGAAATTTTTACCATGTGGCATATCTCCTTGGATGGCCGAATAATTTGATGGATGGCTTAAATCATATCACGGAGTGCAAGTAAATTCAGCTTGATAGACAGGGTCATTAATATTTATTTTGTCATATTCGGATCATTGCCAGCTTGAAGGATATGCTGAACGGACGTCCACTGATAGCGGGCCGCGAATTCAGCGGGATGGGGCGGGGGCCGGCTTCTTTAAGGGGCTGGCCAACTGAGTGACCTGGCCGAACTTACGCGCTAACCCGCCAAACGCCTGACCTTTTGCCTGAATCTCAAGCGCCGGGTGTCAGAAAGGCATATCATTCTCATAATTTGTACTATTATCACGGTACAATAACCTTGATTTAAAACATTTTTGTACTATAATATTGGTACAATATCTTATATCCTATGAGGAGCATTATGGCACCAAAAACAGTTCGTGTAGATGCAGTACGTGTAGATGGTTTTAAGATTGAGGCAACCGCCCGGCAGCACAAAGCATTCGTTGATCAACCCGCCGCCGGCGGCGGAACGGATACCGGCCCCACCCCTTTGGAATATCTGTTCATCTCCCTGGCGGGGTGCGTGGCGACCATCGGCGCCATCATTGCCAACCAGCGCAAGCTCGATCTGCGCAATATTGAAGTATCGGTTGAAGGCGATCTGGATACCGATGGTTTCATGGGAAAAAACGCCGACCTTCGCGTGGGTTTTACCAGCATCCGCGTGCACACCAAAATTGATGCGGATATGAGCCAGGAAGAGAAAGAGCAGTTTGTACGCGACATTGACGCCCGCTGCCCGATCTCGGACAACCTCGTCCGCGTCAGCGCGGTTGACTTTACTGTCGAGTAAAGCGATGAAATCTTCCGCTGCAGATCCTGCCGATGCCAATCAGCAGCTTCCCGCTGAAATTCTGGTGGGGCGCAGGCTTCGAGAGCTGCGCACCAGGCGGGGATATCCATTGCGGGCGTTGGCGGATCGCAGCGGCTTAAATGTAAACACCCTCAGCATGGTTGAGAACGGCAAGTCTTCGCCTTCGGTGAGCACGCTGCAACAACTGGCGGCAGCTTTGGATGTGCCGCTCTCTTCGTTCTTTGAATCGGAGCCGGTGGAAAGGCAGGTGGTCTTTACGCCGGCGGAGTGCCGCCCGCAGACGGCTTTTGGCAGTCTCCAATTGGGAAACCTGGGAAAAGACCTGCGGGGCAATGCGGTGCAGCCGTTCCTGGTTGTATTAAAGCCCGGCAAGGGCAGCGGCGACCGGATGATCGTGCATACAGGTCATGAATTTGTCTACTGCCTGAACGGTGTGCTGCGTTACAGGATCGAAGAACAAGAATATTTCTTAAAGGCGGGCGACAGCCTGGTCTTTGAAGCTCACCTGCCGCACTGTTGGGAAAATAAGGGGGATGTGGACGCTCAAATTTTGCTCGTGTTTCACCCGGCTGACCGGAGGGAAGAACGGGGAGGCCGGCATTTTTTGCATCATTATCTAAAAAAGGAATTGACGATGAAAATAGCAGCCATTACGGATGACGGCAAGACGATCAGCCAACATTTTGGTCGTGCCACGCATTATTTGGTGTTGACGATTGAAGAAGGTAAAATCGTCAACCGGGAAATGCGCGCCAAGATTGGGCACAACCAGTACAGTGCAGAACCGCACGTTGAAGAGTCGCACGGGCCAGGGCATGGCCGCGATGCCGCCTCGCACAACAGGCATGCCAACATGGCCGAGGCAATCGCGGATTGCAAGGCGCTGCTGTGCGGCGGGATGGGCATGGGCGCGTATGAGAGCATGCGCCGCCTCGACATTCAGCCGGTTGTTACCACCCTGAGCGATATTGAAGAGGCCGCCCAGGCGTTTATTGACGGCAAGCTGATTGACCATACCGAACTGCTGCACTAAGCCTCGCGCAGTAATTGACCGGTACGGCATGCAGGTGGACTTGCTGCGCGCGGATCAGGCCTCACTGAAGGCAGGCACGATTTTGAGTCGTTCTAAGCCTTTACCTTTTTCTTTGAAAAGCGAGCCATAATCCGGTTTTGAAAAAAGCTGAGCGCAGCCAGGATGACGGCAAAATAGCCCACGTAGGCAATTAACTGCGCCAGAGAGGGGCTGTCGGAATATCCAAAAATTGCATGAAGTGCCTGTCCCAGCACGGTTGTTTTCTGATTCAGGATTGGCTTAAGGTTATAAAGATCAGGGATCAGCGCGGGCACCCAACCGATTTCATTCAGCTCACCAATGCCGTGAGCGAACAAACCGGCAGCAAACAGGATGAGAAGAACGTTGGTCACCTGGAAGAAAGTGCCCAAAGGCAGCCGGCGGGTGGAAGAGAATAAGACCCAGCCTGACACAACGGCGCCTGCAAGCCCCAACAGCGCCCCTGTGAACGTCTGCAGGGCGTCGGCGGCGAACCCGGCCGCCGTCAGGAAGATCGCCAGTTCAGTTCCCTCCCGCACGACCGTTAAAAAGGAAACACCAAAAAGCGCCCGGCGGCTGTTCTTTTCGGCGGCTTGATGCACATCACTTTCAATTTGACTCTTCAGCGTGGGGGCATGACTTTTCATCCAGAAGATCATCCAGGTGAGCAGACCGGCGGCAAAAAGCATGATCAGCCCTTCAAAGGCCGGCTCAGCCGCACCTTCAAGGCTAAGCCCAATAATATGCAGGACTACGGCAATCAGGATGCTGACAATCACAGCAGCAACCACACCAGCCCAGAGCGGGGCGGACAAATCATCCCGCTTTGTCTTTTTCAAAGCGCCCAGCAGCAACCCAATGACGAGAGTGGCTTCGACGCCTTCACGCAAGGCAAGGAAGAAACTTGAAATCATGGAGAACCTCATAATTTAGTGGAATTTGGTTGTGTATGTAAGATGAGTATAATAACTTAACGTATTTATGTCAATAATATCTAATATATGAGAATATTTAAAAAAATCTACGCATTTGACCTCAAAATGAACGGCTCCCCGTTTCGACAAACCGCCTTTTCCCCATGTCCGGCTCTCCTGACGGGTGAGGTGCCTTGATTGTATTAAATTCCTGGTTTCAATCCATGAAATGCTTGTCTTTAATGCCTTCGCATGGTTCTGCTTGCGGAAGGGGAGGGGGAGACGGTAAAATGAATGATCGCAGCAGATTTACCGGGTTCCGCCTTCGCGCCGGGCCAACGCATTCCCTGAGATTGTAAAAAACGCCGCGAAAGAGGCAATACGTATCCGGCAAGGTTCATCGGGCGGCCCGAAAATACCCTTAAAACAGCCGGAGCAAGGAGAAAAGAACGATGACAAAGCTTTTGGAAGCGCTATTGCAGACATTACCGGAGGAACCGGTTCCGGTGAACAAGGTGATCGTTGGGCTGCACTGGACATTGGTGAGCAGCAAGTACTGCGCCCTGAGCTCCACGCTGACGGGCGCCGGCCCACACGGCCATGCGCGCTCGCGCGATGTGGGAAAAATGCACCACAAGAGCGCGCAGGAACTGGCGCGCTGGGCGCTTTCCGACAACCTGGTGGAGGCGAGCGTAGGGATGGCGGCGTTAAATTCGCTGCTGGAGTTGGACGAAAGCCGCATGGAGCAGGTGAACGCCTCGGAGGTGATCGCCCGTGAGAGCGCCGGGAAAAACCTGGCAATCGTTGGGCATTTCCCATTTATTGATGAGATGAAGAAGGTTGCAAAGCATTGCTGGGTGATTGAAAAACGCCCCTTTGGGGATGACTTTCCGGAAGAGGCCGCGGCAGAGTACATTCCACAGGCGGATGTAGTCGCGATCACGGGGACGGCGTTTGTCAATCATACAATGGATGGGCTGCTGCCGCTCTGCCGCCCGGAGGCGCTGGTGATGATTTTGGGGCCCTCAACGCCGCTCTCGCCGCTGCTTTTTGATTATGGCGTCACGTTTCTTTCCGGCTCCCGGGTGGTGGACGAGGAGGCGGCGATCCGCACCATCCAGCAGGGGGCGATCTTCCCGCAAGTTGAGGGCGTGCGGCTGTTGACGATGATGAGAGGGCAGGGATAGGCAGTGTAGTGTATAATGAAAGCAGCGCATCATTCACGCGTTGATGGAGTACACACATTCCATGGACTTTTTGCTCAACCCAAATGTAGCTTATTTTCTGTTGGTCAGCGGTTTTTTGCTGGCAATGCTGGCGCTGCTCGCGCCGGGCACAGGCTTTGTCGAAGTTGCTGCGGTGTTTCTGCTGGCGATGGCGGGGTACGGCGTCTTTAACCTGCCGCTCAATTTGTGGGCACTGGTCATTCTGATCCTGGGCGTCTTTCCCTTTATTCTGGCGGTGCGCCAGTCGCGGCGGCTGATTTTTCTGGCTGTTTCGATGGCGGCCCTGGTGGTTGGCTCGGTGTTTCTCTTTCGCAGTGAAGACGAAGTTATGGCAGTTGACCCGCTGCTGGCCGTAACTGTTTCCATATTGGTGGTGGGTTTCTTATGGCTCATTGTCCGTAAAGCGCTCGAAGCCATTGCCCGGGTTCCCGACCATAGTCTGGAGCGTCTGACCGGGATGACAGGGATGGCGGAGAGTGATGTTTTCAGGGAAGGTACGGTTTCCGTGGGCGGGGAGCAGTGGAGTGCGCGCAGCGAAACGTTTATTCCGGCTGGCTCGCAAGTGCGGGTTGTGGGCCGCGAAGGCCTGGTCGTGATTGTTGAGGCTGCCTGAACCGGTGCGATTCAAATTTTTTATTAAAAGCTTGATTTAACCAGGAGGAAAGTATGGACCAAGTTTTAGGCTCATCGGCATTATGCCTGTTCGGTGTACTGTTCTTAATCCTAATTGTGTTCTTAACTTCGGCGATCAAGATCATCCCGGAATATCAGCGGCTGGTCGTTTTTCGGCTGGGGCGCTGCATTGGCTCCAAGGGCCCCGGTCTGATTTTGCTGATTCCGTTTCTTGACCGCGGCATCCGGGTGGATCTGCGAGAGCAGGTGCGCGAGATCCCGGCGCAAAGCTCGATCACCTCGGACAATGCCCCAATTTCGATTGACTTTCTGTGGTACTACAAAGTATTTGATCCGGTGCAGTCTGTCTTGCAGGTTGGCAACTTTGAACTGGCTGCCCAGGGTATTGCAACGACCACACTGCGCGCCGTCATCGGCAGTATCATGCTCGACAGCGTGCTTTCAGAACGGGAGAAGATCAACGTGGCGCTGCGCACCCGGCTGGACGAAGTGACCGAGCGCTGGGGCGTCAAGGTGACCAATGTTGAAATTCGTGAGATCGTCCCGCCGCGCGATGTTCAGGAAGCCATGAACCGGCAGTTGACCGCCGAGCGCACCCGCCGCGCGATCGTCACCGAATCCACCGGTACGCGCGAGGCCGCAATTAATGTAGCTGAAGGTGAACGGCAGGCCGCCGTCCTGCGGGCCGATGGCGAAAAACAGGCGCAGCTTCTGCGGGCGGAAGGCTACTCTGCCGCGCTGGAACAGATTTTTAGCGCCGCCAATAAGATTGATCAGAAGACGATCACGCTGCAGTACTTTGAAACACTCAAATCCATGGCCGCGGGCGCATCCACCAAGTATATCTTCCCGCTGGAATTCACCAGCCTGTTGGAAGAATTTGCCAAGAAGAACCGGGGAGAGAAATAATCGAAACCATCCCCTGAACGACAGACGGGGTTTTGACGGACGAGTATTCTGCCGCCAAAACCCCAATTTTTATAGGTGATCCGGCCATGACGACTTTTTCAAGCGCAATTTGCATTGTGGAAGCCTCGTGGCGCGACCTGGGTGAACTGCGCAATCTGGAAGCTGTGTGCTTCGGAGAAGATGCCTGGCCGCTGTTTGACCTGATCGGCGTGCTGACCCTGCCGCGGATCGTGCGCTTGAAGGCGGTGAACGGCGACAGGAAGATGGTCGCTTTTATTGCAGGAGACCCCAACCCGGACGAAAAAACCGGTTGGATTACCACTATCGCCGTGCTTCCGGCTTATCGGAAACAAAGTATCGGCAGCCGGCTGCTGAAGATGTGCGAAGAGCGCATGGGACTGCCATTTGTGCGCCTGTGTGTGCGGCATGACAACAAACCGGCTCTGGCGATGTATGCCAGAGCCGGTTACCGCCATGTGCGCGTCTGGCGGGCTTATTACCACGACGGCGCGGATGCGCTGGTGCTGGAGAAAATAAGGGAAGCGTGAAGCCAATGAGGGCAATGATGCGCCGGTTTGATGTCTGGGTCAGCCACCAGAGGGGGATCTTTGACTTCAGCGGGGATGAACGCTGCATCTTGCGGGGCGAACTGCGGCGCGCCGGACGAGCGCTCCACCTCCCTGATATTGATCTGCACGCAAATGACACGATCCTTAAATTTCATTTGTGGAACAGCCACCTTCCGATCATGCCGGCAGAAGGGGCAGACCTGGGCTGGGCGGCGGAAACCTGGCACCGTTTTCTTTTCTCGCTGGGCGTGCTGGCGCGGCAATTGAGAGATGACCCTGCCCTGCAAAACATCAAGGCGATCAGCGGGGTTAGCTCTTTGTTTAGCCTGAAGGGCGCGGCCAGCGGGGCGCGGCTGATGAAGCGTGTTGGGTTTTCCGTTTACCCGCGCCCAAACCCGCTTGGCGCGCCGGGTGCATTTTTGGAAAATGTGTATTCCTGGCTTTTGGTCTGGGCATATAACCCGGCCAGCCTGAAGGGGCATGCCTTGCCGGGACTTGAACGCACCGTCTTGTGGATGTCTGTGGCGGAACTGTACCGGCGTTTTGGCAAAGACGGGCAGAACACATATTAAGAACAGCGAAATAAGCGGGGGTAAGTTTGTCAAATTAATCTTCAATATGGTATATTTTATAGATGCATTATATTCGCCTAATTGATTGCAAGGAGAAAAAATGATGAGTAAGGCAAAAGTAGCAACCAAAGAGTCCACTGTAATCACTGATCCTCCAATTGCAAGGAAGCTGTTTGAAAGCACGAGCTGGTCGTGGTTGTGGCTGATTGGACGGCTGTACATCGGTTACACCTGGCTGGAAGCCGGGTTTGGGAAAATCGGCAATCCGGCCTGGGTTACAACTGGCGAAGCGCTGAAAGCGTTTTGGACTCGTGCGGTGGATATACCGGCGGCGCCAAGTTCCCCGCCAATTGCCTTTGACTGGTACCGGACTTTTATTCAGGCGCTGCTCGACGGGGGTCACTACACGTGGTTTGCCAAAGTGGTCGTCGCTGCGGAGATATGGGTGGGCGCACTGCTCATCCTGGGCGCATTTGTCGGTATCGCAGCCGCTGCGGGGGCGTTCCTGAACTGGAACTTTATGATGGCAGGTTCAGCCAGCGTCAATCCGCTGATGTTCGTGATCACCATCTTTTTGATCCTGGCGTGGAAGACCGCCGGATGGTGGGGAATAGACCGGTGGCTGCTGCCGCTGATGGGAACGCCTTGGCGGCCAGGCAGGTTGTTTGAAAAAGAAGAGGCTCCTGAGAGCGCATAACCGCGGCGATCCGGTTAACATACCTCTTGCTTAAAAACCGGGGGGTTCGATGACGCATCGCGCCATCGAACCCCTTTTTTTCGTAGTTGAAGGGGACAGGTGGGAGGGCTGAATTTTACAGCTAAAAACGCAAAGGCTGAAAGAGTGGTATTATTCTTTTAACCCTTTAAAGGATCGAATCTGCATAGATGGGCTCTCCGGCGATTATTTCGCAAACCTTCACGGCCTTGCGCCACCGCAATTATCGTATCTATTTGATTGGCCAGGTTTTTTCCCTGAGCGGAACGTGGATGCAATTTGCCGCGCAGGGCTATCTGTTGTATGAACTGACGAAATCCCCGGCGTATCTGGGGTATGTTGCTTTTATTGACGGGGTTCCCGCATGGCTGTTCACCTTGTACGGTGGGATCATCGCAGACCGCATCCCGCGCCGGACACTGCTGCTGATCACCCAATCGTTCATGATGACATTGGCGTTCATCTTGAGCGCCCTGGTCTTTACTGACCTGGTGGCGCCCTGGCATATCCTTGTGCTGGCTTTTTTTCTCGGGGTGGGGAATGCGTTTGAAGCCCCGGCGCGGCAGTCGTTCACGATTGAACTGGTGACCCGCGAAGACTTGACGAACGCCATTTCCCTCAATGCGGCCATGTTCAACGCCGCGAATATTGTTGGCCCGGCAATCGGCGGGTTGGTCTATGCATGGGTGGGGCCGGGCTGGTGCTTCAGCATTAATGGACTTTCATTTATCGCCGTGATCCTGGCACTGGTGTTGATCCGGCTGCCGCGCTTTACCCCCCCTCCCCAAAGAAACATAATGATGGATGTCCAAGAGGGATTTCAGTTTATCCGCCAGGATGCAACCGTGCGCTTTTTGATTCTTGCGGTCGGAATAGTCTCCATATTTTCATTTTCCCTGCAAACGCTCATCCCGGCCTGGGCAACCAACGTGCTGAAGGGCGATGTGCGCACCAATGGCATGCTGCTGGCGGCGCGCGGCGCAGGCGCGCTGATGGGCGCGCTGACGCTGGCTTCGCTCTCCGGGCGGAACATCCGCGGAAAGCTCTGGCTGATCGGAAGTTTTGTCCTTCCATTGGGAATGTTGTCATTCTCCTGGGTTCGGAATTTGCCCATTTCGCTGATCATGCTGGCAACAACTGGATGGGCGATGATGGCGCTGGCGAACAACACCAATGCGCTGATTCAGTCGGGGGTGCCGGACCACCTGCGCGGCCGCGTGATGGGAATTTATACGCTGGTTTTCCTGGGGTTTGCTCCGGTCGGCTCTCTGATTATCGGATGGCTTGCAACCTGGCTGGGGGAGCCGGCGGCGCTGCAAATTTTCGCGGCGGTCCTGTTGACTTTTGCAGTTTGGGTGACCCTGCGGCACCCGGAAATACGGGCGTTACGTTAGCAAGGGCGATGGGTTGACCTGCGGCAGGATGCAGCCCAACCCCTAAAGCGGGTGTTTGCACGCCGGGCGCGGGGGATGTGAAGCGGCATTACCTCACGAGCGGCCCAATCCTTGCGGTGTTGTTATACCCGGGGGTGGGACGCCGGACGGTCAAAAAAACTACCCTTAAACTGTACTCAGGCCTCCTTAACGGCGGAGGAAACAACACCCAGTAAAGCGATAATGCCCGCTGCGGCAAGACCTTGTGAGATGCCTTCAAAAAAAGCTGAGGTTGTATTTTGAACCAGGTGGGTGGTGAAAATGGCTCCGGCGAATCCGATCCCCAATACCATGCCGAAGTTTCTGGCTGCGCCGAGTACGCCCGAAGCAATACCCTGACGGGCATGCGGAGCGGAGCCCATGAGGGCGCTGGTGTTGGGGGTGATGAACGTGCCGATGCCAAAACCGGCCAGAGCCAGTCCAACCACCACGACCCATAACGCGGAATCCACTCCCAGCCGGGAGAGGAGGAACAAACCGGCTGCCAGGATGGCCATGCCGAGCATGCCCGGCTTGCGCGAGCCGATTTTGTCGGATAAAGCGCCGCTGATCGGAGCGGTGATCGCCATCAGGACAGGCTGTGCAGTTAGAAACAATCCGGCTTGTGCTGAGTTCAGACCGCGCCCCTGTATCAGATAAAACGGCATCAGGAAAAGGATACTGTACAGACAAACATAATTCAGGATGGCGCTGATGGTTGCCATGGAAAACAGGGGGATGCGGAACAGGCTTAAATCGAGCATTGGCGCTGGCGAGCGTTTTTCAATTAGAACAAAAATGATCAGCAGAAGCAGCGCCCCGCCGAACAGCCCGAGGGTGACCGGGGATGTCCAACCCCATACGGCGCCTTGGTTCAAACCCAGCATGAGTGCAATCAGTCCGGCCAGGAAGACAGCCGCGCCCGGCAGGTCAAACGGTTTATTGCGTTCAGCGGGCTCATCACTGGGGATGAAGATGTAGCCCAGGGTTAAGGCTAGCGCGCCAACCGGGATGTTGATATAGAAAACCATGCGCCAGCTGAACGCGTTTGCCAGCCAGCCGCCCAGGGTGGGCCCGACCATTAATCCCAGATAGGTCATCAGAGATGTCAGTCCGAAAGCGCGCCCGCGTTCACTGGCAGGAAAATTGCCGGTGATGATGGCGGGAGAGTTGGAGGCCAGCATGGCCCCTCCAATGGCTTGTATGCCGCGGGAGGCGATCAGCATGGGGGTTGACCAGGCGAACCCGCACAGGGCTGAGCTGAGGACGAAGATGCTGAAGCCCCACAGGTAAATGGTTTTGTGGCCGTGCAAATCGCCCAGGCGGCCAAAAGTTAATAAAAAGCCCGTTATAACCAGTAAATAAACTGTGATCACCCATTCGATTGCAGCCACGTTGCTGTTGAAGGCGTCGCGCAGAATTGGAAGAATAGTGTTGACGATGCTGGAGTCCAGGGTGGCCATAAAAGAACCTGTTCCAATCGCGACCAGCACCAACCACTTCCGGTCAATGTTTTTTGTCATAAACACCTCTAAGGCAGCCCGATACGGGCAAAAGATCACCGAATTATAAAGGAAATATAAGCCGTTGCGGAGAATACCAAAGTAAAGGGGCCAGCGGGATGTGCCTGCACACCACCCTGCAGAATTTCGGCGATCCTCGGCGGCCATTCACCGCCATTCCGGCTGTGGGCGCGTGCCACAGCGGTGATAGCAGAGAGAACTGGCAGCCGGTGAATCAGGGCCGGAAATCCGGTTTGCCGTCCACATCCACAAACCGGATACGATCTATGTCGTCCCGATCAAGAACGATGCGGAACACTCCCCGCCGGAGGGCAAGCTGCCCGCATACATCGAGCAACCGCGGCATCTCTCGCTACCCGGTAGGGTCAGGGTTCATCACCGCCCTCGGTGCCGGAAAACCACCAAATGTCCCCCCGCCCCCAACCCACACCCGGCAAGGGCGGGGCTAAGTGGTGGCGATCTTGGCCGCCAAGTCCCCGCTCACGAGCGTCAGGTAACTCAACGATTTGGGAATGTGCGGGGTTTCGCTGACGCCACCCCGGAGAATGACCGTGTATGTTCCGCTCCACCCAACCTATCCTTCGGTCAACCAATACCAGCCTGGCGTTTGTGTCGTTCGTACAGCGCCAACGCCGCCAGCACGATCATCGCCAGAATGGATACCGCCAGGCCACGCTCGAGCAGGGTGAAGTAGGCACTGTCGGGGTAATTGGCGACAATTCCGAGGTGCAGCGGGGCGCGCTCCGGCGTAAAGGCGGCAAAAGCAGCCGTCACCTGCCAGGTTTTAAAGTGCCGCCAGAGATCAAACCCCAGCCAAAACAGACAGGGAAGGCTCAACCCCGCCGGCCAGGGAAAGCGGCGAAGCCGGTTCAACAGCCATTGGAAGGCAACTACCGCTTGAATGAGCAAAAATACCACCGCCAACGAAGCCAGGCGCGCCGGCACGCGCTCGCTCTTCGCCAGGACCGTGCCGCTGAAGATCTGAAAAACCCCGCCATAGGAAAATATCAGGAAGACCAAGACAGGGATGAGGAGCGGGCGAAAATGAAATAAGGGTACATTCTCTCCGCTCTTTTGCGAGCGGCGGGGCAGCAAGCTGAAAGCGGCAAAGCATAAGACGAAGCCAAGCCCGGCAAGGCCGATGTAATAGTCTATTTCCCACCAGCCCAACATGCGTCCGGAGAAGAGTGCAGGCACCTGTCCGCCGGGAGGGTGCAGCACGGTGAAACCCTGCCACAGGTAGCTTAAGGAAGGGAAGCCGCCCTGAAATTCATTGTCAACGGCCTGAACGAGCAGGGCGGGGGGCAATAAGCGCACAGCGCTCAAAACCACTGAGGCGAAACCGGCTTTGATTACCCCCGGCAGCGTGCGCCAACAGGTCAGCCCTAAAACCGCCAGAAAGCCCAGGTGCCAGACAAACTGGTGAAAGGTGCCTTGCAGCAGCAAGACGAACAATAACCCTGCCATCTGCAAAACCCAGACCCAGGAGCTGTCGCCCTCCAGCAGGCGATAAACCAGGATGACGAACCAGGGCAGTAGAAAATAGCCTCCCCAAGTCAGGTGTCCAATGCTGATATGCGCGACGATATGACCGTTGAAATTAAACAATAGGAAGAGAAAGACAAAAGCAGCCGGCGAGAGTTGAAACCGCCGCCGCAGCCAAAGCAATCCGGCAAACCCGGCAGAATACAGCAGGCAGACCTGCGCAAGGGAAAAACTGCCGATGCTCATAAAACGCAGCAAAAGCACTTGCGGTGAAAGGATCACATCCGGTACGGCCATAAAGCGATCGGTGACCAATAACAGGGCGCGCGGTTCGGGCATGTGCAGGGGCAGTGCTCCCTGTGTAACAGCATCCTTGAGGAATGCCAGCCGGGGCGCGGTAATTTCTGACCAGTCGTGAAAATCCAGCGGGATAATGCCCCAGTTCAAAAACCAGCCCCACAACGCCAGACCGCCCAGATAGAACGTAACCAGCAGAATCCGGGCAAACCGGATATAGGAAGGCCTGTCGGAGAAACAGAAAAAAACCTGAATAAAGTCTCGCAGCCGCCTCGGCTGCGTCAAATCATTGCCCCACATGCAAGAGGTTAAGAGGTTCCTCATGGGGGTATTATAGTCTTGAATTTTTTGAAGCGCCCTGGCATTATGTTATAATTATGCAGAACTGCGGGCATAGTTCAGTGGTAGAACGGTAGCCTTCCAAGCTACATACACGAGTTCGAGTCTCGTTGCCCGCTCTTTTGTTTTAAACGGGACATCCCCGCGCCCCCTTGAGGGGATGGTATTCGCGCCCCGCTGCCTGCTCTTTTGTTTTAGACGGGACATCCCCGCGCCCCCTTGAGGGGATGGTCTTCGCGCCCCGCTGCCTGCTCTTTTGTTTTAAACGGGACATCCCCGCGCCCCCTTGAGGGGATGGTATTCGCGCCCCGCTGCCCTCTTCCAACCCTCCCCCGAAGATGTACCTTCGAGGGAGGACGGGTGTTTGTTTTGCAGGGCCGGGCGGGAAGAAGATTCAGCGCGGGGACGCGGCAGCTTCGAGAATTTGGGTGGTGAAAACCTGCCGGACATCTTCCGGAACGGGGAGATCGGCATCTGCCAGCACCTTTGCCTGCGCCTGCCACTGTTCGAGCGTTTGCCATCCCAAGCCATGCTGCTCGGTCTCCGGACCGGCGGCGTCTTTCAACTCGGCTTCCAGCATAAAACGCATGTGATCGGGGTCGGTCTCGGGGCCTGTGTATTGCATCACGATCTTGACCGCATCATCCAGGTTTTCGCTCGCAAATTGAATCCCCTTGAGCGCGGCACGCAGAAAGCCTGTGAGCATCTCCGGCTGTGCTTTTAAGATTTCATCACTGGTGACATAGGTCAGGCCGAGTGTGCTGACGCCGTAATCGGCTGGATCCCACAGGGTAAGCTTGTACCCCCAACTTTGGATGAGAAAAGGCTCGTTGGATTTGAAAACGGGGTAGACATCCACCTGTCTTTCGGTGAGGACACGCGGGTCAAAGCCGACATTGACCAACTGTATCTTTTCTACATCAGCACCGGCGGCTTTAATGAGGGCAAAAAGCTCCGGCGGGGGCGTGCCTTTATACCCAACGGTGTGGCCTTCCCAATCTTTGGGTGTGGTCATGCCGGAATCCGACAGCGCGGCAAAAGCCTGCTGGCCGCGCTGACCGAGCAGCGCAAAGGAGACGAGCGGCAGCCCCGGTTCGGCGCGGCGCTGTAAAAGGATGGCGGCGTCCTGGTTGGTGATCTGAATCTTCCCGGCTGCGAGCAGTTGCAGGTGTTCACCTTTGCCGGGGGAGTGCTGGATGGTGACATCCAGCCCTTCCTCTTCAAAATAGCCCTTTTCTTTGGCGACATAAGCGCCTACAAAGGGCAGGCTGGCTTGCGGCTTGTATCCCGCCATGAAGATGACCGGGGTCAAGGGGGCGGCGGTTGGCGTCGCCGCGGCCGGCGCGCGCGGTGTGCACGCTGTTGCGGCGATTAAGAAAATGAGCGCAAAAACGATTGAAATTCTGTTTCGGTTCATGATGATCCTTTTGAGCTTGAAAATGGTTAAAAGGGCGTGACGCAGTGTGGGCAGGCAGCGAGCCGCACCCCCCGAATTTCTTGCAAACTGCAAAGCCTGTAAAGAAAAACAAACCGTACAAGAAAAAACATTACAACTCCATCTCCTGCCAGAAGACAAGACGGCGTTCAGCCCAGGTCAACAGGACGTAGGAAGCAACCCCTGCCAGACCGAGGATAAAAACTGACCCAAAAAGAAAGGGGAGGTTGAGGTTGCTGTATGCCAGCCACATGATGTGCCCCAAGCCGCCCGAAGCGCCTGTCCACTCGGCCACGACGGCGGCAATCAGGGAGAGCGGGGCGCTGATCTTCAACGCGGCGAAGAGGTAGGGCAGGGTGGAGGGCAGGCGGACGAAGCGAAAGATCTCCCAGCGGCCGGCGTGCCAGGAATGAAATAAGTCCACAAGCGCCGGATCGGCGTGCTGCAAGCCGCTGATGACGTTGACGAGCACCGGGAAAAAGGTCAACAGCGCGGTGATGATGATCTTGGGCAGCACACCAAACCCCAGCCAAATGGTGAGCAGCGGGGCAATCGCGACCATCGGCGTGGATTTGACCAGAATGGCGATGGTCATCACCGCGCGCTCGAAGCGCGGCCATATACTGAGGAGCAGCGCGGCGCCCGTCCCGGTGATGACGCCGAGAAGCAGCCCGGTGAGGGCTTCGCCGAGCGTGAGCAGGGAGGCGCGGCCATAGAGCGCGGGGTTGGCAAAGAGCGTGCGCAGAATACGGGTGGGGGCGGGCAGCAGGTAAGGGGGGATTGCGCGCAAGTGTACGAATCCTTCCCACCCGGCAAAGAGCACAACCAGGATCAATATCGTCGGCAGTATGGAATACGCGGGGCGGGGCTTCATGGCAGCCCTTCACTGACAAATAGCATATCTTTCAACGCGCGCACGTGCATCTGAAATTCCGGTGTGGTGTCCTCGCGCGGGCGCGGCAGGCTGATGGCAACCTCGCCGAAAAGGCGGCCCGGGCGCGGGGTGATCACCAGGACGCGGTCGGAGAGCCGCACCGCCTCGGGGATGCTGTGGGTCACCCACAACACGGTCGGGCGGCGGCGCTGCCAGATCTCATCCAACTGAATTGTCAGGCGCTCGCGGGTCAGTTCGTCGAGGGCGGCAAAAGGTTCATCCATCAGCCACAGGTCGGCGTCCATCGCCAGGGCACGTGCCAGTGAGAGGCGCTGCTGCATCCCGCCGGAAAAAGTGTGCGGGTGAGCGTCTGCGAAATTCTCCAAATCTACAAGGTGCAGTAACTCCTCCACCGGGGACTGTACATCCGGCGAGGGGCGCGCAAAACGCTGTGCGAGCTGGATGTTCTGCCGGGCGGTGTACCACGGGAGCAAGGCTGGATTTTGCGACATCCAAACAACGCGGCGGGAAGCGGTCATTTGCGCCGGGGGCAGACCGTCCAGCGTAATACTGCCTTGTTTGGGCTGTAAAAGGTTGGCGATCAGGCGCAGCAAGGTGGATTTGCCACAGCCATTGGCGCCGATGATGGCGACAAATTCGCCGCTTTTGACGCACAAGTTAAGGTCTTCCAGTACATGCACGGCAGGGGCCGTGTGGTTAAATGTGTGTGCCAGGTCTTTTACGCTTACTTCCATACCAGATCACTTGTTTAAGATAATCCCTTCCACCCTTTTAGCCCCAGCGGGGTGATGCGAAAAATCCATTCGATCTGTTCTTCGGCGTTGGCGGGGGCGCTTTGACCGAGGTAGCGGCGATACAGGCGGTTCAACAAAGGGCGGAGGCGTTTGGAACTGACGGGCTCCTGCACGGGCGCGGCGCTGCCGCGCGCCGTCACGCGCCGCAGCGGCGGCCAGGTTTCGTCCACCGATAGAGAGACGCTGGGTTTGCCCAGGATATAGTCAGCCCAGCGAGACCCCTTCCAGGCGAGGATGTGGAAATCCTGTCCGTCCCACTCCTGCCAGACCGGGACGACGTGCGGGCTGCCATCCGGGCGGACACAAGCCAGGCGTGCCGGCCAGGGGCCCTTGAGGAACTCTTCCATCTCCTCCTTGCCAAGCGGCGTGGCGGCCGGGGTCTCATTTTCAGCGTTCTCATGAAAAGGGGCATAGGCGGCGGCGCCCAAACGGTAGGAGAGACGGGCGGCCATTTCCCGCAGTAAAGCCAGTGCATCGTCAACTTTTTGGTCAGGGTCGCGGTAGGCGGGAGCGACAAACAGCAAGGCATAATCGGGGTGGATGCCGTCCCGGCAGACCGGAAGGGCCAGCTCTATCACGTCGCCGTCACGGCGCAGGGCGTACCCCCGGCGGCGGACTTCCTCCGGCGGCGGGGAGGAGAAGACCGCCCCGGCCGCGGTCTGCCCCATGGGAGCGACAAGGCCGGTTTTGAGCACCGCGCGCACGCTCTGGGGGCTTTCAACTTGGGCAAGGATAAGGGCGCCGCCGTGCGTTTCGGCTGCAAGTGCGAGCGTCTCAGTGCAGGCGGTCCTGCCGGCTTCCTGATAAAAAGCCGGAATGATCTCTTGCGAGGAGACGCGGTTGGAACCGCGCCAGGCTTGCAGGCGCGGGCCCGGGCGATAGCGGCCGCGCTGTTCGCTTTGTTCTGCATAGCCTTGTTGTTTGAGGGTGTTGAGCAGCAAAAATAAGCTGCTGCGCGAGATATCGAGCGAGGCCAAGAGCTCTTGCAGGGTGATCCCCTCGGGGTTTCCGAGGATCAGTTCAATAATCTGGAGGGTTCTTTCCGCGGCAGGTACATTCATGGACCATATCCTGGTACTACTAATTGGATTATGGTCTATTATATTGGATTACAAAAGAATGTCAAGGTATGGAAGGTATGGTAAAGACACCAGCCGCAAGTGGAGGATGCGGGGCTGAGGCACGTGGTTTGGGGCAGGCGCCGCCCGCCCCTGTAATTTATTCCCCTTCCAGCGCGGTTACGGCAATGCGCCTGCCCCCTCGCAGGAAGACGCGCGCGACACGCGGCAAAAGGGAGGTGGTCACTTCGTAATTGATTGTGCCAGCCAGCCGCGCAACCTCTTCGGCGCGGATCGTCTGGCTGCCCTGCGCGCCCACCAGGACAACCTCATCCCCCAACTGCACGCCGGGAATGGCGGTGACATCCACCACGATCTGATCCATGCACACGCGCCCGATGATCGGGGCGCGCTGGCCACGCACCAGCACGCTGCCCTGGTTGGACAGGATGCGGTGGTAACCGTCGCCGTATCCGACCGGGATCAGTGCAACGCGGGTCGTGCGGGCAGTTATGAACGTATACCCATAACTGACGCCTGTACCGGCCGGAATATCGCGCACCCGGCTGACCAGACTCTTGAGCGTTAAGGACGGACGAATTTCAAAGACCGGGGGCCATTCGGCGGAGGGGGACATGCCGTAGATGGCAATGCCGGGGCGGATGGCGTTGAGATGGGTCTCCGGCAGCTTCATGGCGGCGGCGCTGTTGGCGGCATGTGCAATTGGGATGGTGATGCCAACTTCGCTGAGGGCGGCGCGCACATCGTTAAAGACAGCCAACTGGCGCAGGGTAATGGCTGGGTCGGCTGAGTCGGCGGTCGCAAAATGGGTGAAAAGTCCCTCGATGTGAATGCCGGGCAACCGGTGCAGGGCGGTCATAAATTCGACGACTTCCTCCGGCATCAAGCCGTAACGGCTCATGCCGGTATCCACCTTGACATGCACCGGAACGACCGCGCCCGCAGCCGCAGCGGCGCCCGAGAGCGCCTGGGCAAAATCCAACGTCATCAGGCTGGGGGTCAGGTGCCAGCGCACAATGCGTTTCGCGCCCTCCGGCGGGGTGTAGCCCACCACGAGAATCGGGGCGTCAATGCCCGCTTTACGCAACTCGATGCCTTCGCCGGCGCGATGTACCGCCAGGCGCGAGGCGCCCGCTGTGAGCGCCGTCCGCGAGACCGCCGCCGCCCCGTGCCCGTAGGCGTTGGCTTTGACCACTGCAAAGACCTCCACGCGCGCCCCGACATGGCGCTTGTACGCCGCAATATTGTGGGCAATCGCGTCCAGATCAACTTCTGCCCAGGTTACCATTCCATCCAGCATACCAAGCTCCTTACCTGCCTAATTTTACCCCGCTCTCAACGTGCCCGGGCGTGCACCGTACCCATCGCATGCCGGTAAGCTGTGAACCTCAACCCCCGGGTCTGTCCCAGCCCAGGCCTGGGCTGGGATAGACCCCTCCTGGATCCTTTCAGAAGGGGTCTGTGAAGAAGCTGTTGCCCGGAAGGGTTATCCTCCCAGATAAGCCTCTTTGACGCGCGGGTTCCCCAGCAGTTCAGCGCCCGTGCCCGTCAGAGTGAGGTTTCCGGTCTCAAGCACATAACCGCGCGAAGCAATGCGAAGCGCCATGTTGGCGTTTTGCTCGACCAGTAAAACGGTCGTCCCGGCCTGGTTGATTTCAGTCAGGATGTTGAATATTTCCCGCACAAGCACCGGCGAGAGCCCCATCGAAGGTTCATCAAGCAGCATCACCTTGCTGCGGCTCAGCAAGGCGCGTGCCACAGCCAGCATTTGCTGTTCGCCGCCCGAGAGCGTGCCACCCAACTGGCCGCGCCGTTCCTTGAGGCGCGGAAAAATGCCAAAGATGCGCTCGTAATCCCGCTCGATCTCCGGTTTATCTTTCCGCTGCCAGGTTGCCAGCTTGAGATTTTCCTGAACTGTCAGATTGCCAAAGATGCCGCGCCCCTCTGGCACCTGGGCAATGCCCAAGGCAACAATCTTGTCGGAGACAACTTTGCGCAGGTCGGTATTACGGTAGGTGATCGAACCGCTGTAAGGCACCATTCCGGAGATCGCGCGCAGCGTGGATGATTTTCCGGCGCCGTTTGCGCCGATTAGGGTGACGATTTCGCCCTCATAGACCTCAAAAGAAATCCCCAGAACGGCTTTAATGTTGCCGTAGGACACCCGCAGATCGCGAATCGAGAGGAGCGGTGTGCTGTCGTTCATTCTTCGCCTCCTTCTCCCAGATAGGCTTCCAGCACTTTGGGGTTGCTGCGGATTTCTGCTGGCAGCCCCTGGGCAATCGTCGCACCAAAGTCCAGCACTTTGAGCCGTTCGCAGATGCCCATCACCAGGCGCATCTGGTGCTCGATCAGGATGATGGTCAGCTTGAACTGGTCGCGTATCCAACGGATAAAGTCCATCAACTGTATGATCTCATTCGGGTTCATGCCAGCGGCAGGTTCATCCAGCAGCAAAATCTTTGGCTGGGTTGCCAGGGCGCGCACGATCTCAAGCCGCCGCTGAGAACCATAAGGCAGGTTGGCGGAACGTTCTTCTGCCAATCCGTCCAGCCGGAAGATTGAAAGCAGTTCCAGCGCCTGTTCGGAGATACGTTTTTCCTCCGCGCTGTAGCGGCCGGTGTGCAGCATGGCTTCCAGCGGACTGTAGTTCAGCCGGGAGTAATTGGCAATGCGTACATTATCCAAAACGCTGAGTTCTTTAAAAAGCCGGATGTTCTGAAATGTGCGGGCGATGCCAAGCGCGGTGATCTGGTTGGAGGTTTTCCCCACCAGTTCCACGTCGTTTATCAAGATGCTGCCCTTGGTGGCGCGGTATACCCCCGTGATCAAGTTGAAGACTGTCGTCTTGCCTGCACCGTTCGGCCCGATAATCCCGATCAATTCGCCAGATTCGAGCTCAAGGTTGAAGTCGGAGACGGCACATAACCCCCCGAAGTAGTGTGTCATGTGATCAATCTGCAGCAGGGGCATTGGCGGCCTCCTTTTTCTTGCGCCAGAGGTGCGTCGCAAGAAGTTGGTAGTGTGGGATGAACCAGCGAAACTCTCGCAAACCCATGATGCCGCGCGGGCGGAAGAGCATGAGGAGCACAAGTACGAGGGGCATCAGAACCATACGCCAGACACCCAGGGGGCGCAGCACTTCGAGCAAGATGGTGAAGATTGTTGCCCCTAGAATGGAGCCTGTGATCGAACCGATACCGCCCAGATACACCATGATGAGGATATCGGTGGACTTGAGGATATCGAACACCTTGGGGCTGATGAACTGCAAGACATGGGCAAAGAGTGCGCCGGCAATGCCCGCGAAGAAGGAGGAGATGACAAACGCCAGCAGTTTGGCCTGGCGGGTGTTAACGCTCATCAAGTCGCTGGCGATCTCATCTTCACGGATTGACATCACACCGCGCCCAAAGTTGGAGTATACGAAATTGCGAATTACCCAAACCGCCAGCGCAGTCCAGAAGAACGCCCAGGGCAGGGTGGTGAGCTTTTCAATTCCGGGGATGCCGCGGGGTCCGCCGATAGCCTCGATGTTCTCGATGATTGATTTAACGATCATGTTGAACGCCAGAGTGACAATGGCAAGGTAGTCGCCGCGGGTTTTAAAGGAGGGAATGGCTACCAGAAGACCAACAAGCCCTGCCGCGACCCCGGCAGCAAGCACAACCAGCGGGAAAAGCCAGGGGTTGAGTGAGGTTGGGATGAATATGGTGGTCAGCACCGCAGAGGTATATGCGCCCACCGCCATAAACCCGGCATGTCCCACCGAAAACTCGCCCATATAGCCGTTGATCAGGTTGAGGCTGGTGGTCAGGATGATATTGATGCCGATATACATGAGGATGAGCTGAATATACGGGTTGACGAGGTTGAACTGCGGGATGAGGATGGAGAGGATAAACCCCGCCACCGTTAAAACCGGCAGAAGCCAGCGGTTGGAGGCAAACCGATCCCAATACTGTTTCCAAACTCCGAGCTTTTGCCCCTTGCCGGGTTGTTGTATATTCTTTTGAGGCGTCTTTTGGGCATCCATGATTACACCTTTTGCGGCCTGGGTTTGCCCAGGATGCCATAAGGCCGGAAGATGAGGAGAACAAGCAGCAGACTGAAGGCGACGAAATCGCGGTAGGTGGAGGGCATAAAAGCCGCCACCAGGATCTCCACGCCGCCGAGGATAAAGCCTCCGATCATCGCGCCGCGAATATTACCGATACCGCCAACCACCGCGGAGATGAAAGCCTTCCAGCCAACCATGATGCCCATATAAGGATCAATAACCGGGAAAGCGAGGCTGTACATTGTCCCGGCTGCAGCGCCCAGGCTTGTTCCAAGTGCAAACGTAATCGAAATGATTAAATTCAGCGGCACGCCCATTAAAGGGACGATGGTCTTGTCCCACGAGATTGCCCGCATGGCCATCCCCACCATCGTGTGGCGGACGATTTGATCCAGCAAGATCATCAGTCCGATGGAGAGCAGAATGATGATGATCTGCAGAGAGGAGATCGAAACCCCCGCAATCACCCAGGTTTTGTTGGCGATTAATTCGGGGACGTGTTGCGGATAAGGGCTGAAGACGAGCGTGAAGTTTTCCAGAAATAAGCCCACACCCAGGGCCGTGATGACAGCCGAGACGCGCGGCGCATGGCGCAGGGGCTTGTACGCCAATCGTTCAATCACCACGCCTAACAAAGCCACACCGATCATGGATATCAGCAGGGTGGGGACAAAGGGGAGCTTCAAAAACGTTGCAGCAATAAAACACAAAAATGCGCCCACCATAAAAAGATCGCCATGGGCAAAGTTGATCATCGTCAAAATACCGTACACCATCGTGTATCCCAGGGCGATCAGCGCATAAATGCTGCCCAATTGCATTGCGTTTAACAACTGTTGGAAGAGGTATGTCATGGGGCAACCTTTATTGTAAAGAAACCTCACCTGCCAGGATTTTCTGGCAGGTGAGGCAGAAAAACTAATGGTTACGGTTGGGCGTTGGCAAACCAGACAAATTTACCGTCTTTAACTTGCAGGATGACGGCGCTCTTGATCGGGTCACCGGAGCCTTCCTGGAACTGCATTGTTCCAGTAACACCCTCAAACTTGGGGATGACGGCAAGCGCGTCGCGTACCGCCTGACGGTCAATTTTGCCGGCGGATTGGATAGCCTGGTAGAACAAACCAAAGGCATCATAGGTCAGAGCAGCCACATCATCGGGCACCTGCCCATATTTGGCTTTATAGGCGTCAATGAATTTGGTGGCCTGTGGGGTGGCGGCGTCGGGTGCGTAATGGGTGCTGAAGTAGTAACCCTCACAATCATTGCCGCACAGCGTAATTAATTCGGCGCTGCCCCAAGAATCGCTCCCCAGGAAAGGCACCGTAATACCCAGGCGATGCGCCTGCTGAATTTGCAGCGGCACCTCACTGTAATAATTCGGCAGGAAGATTACCTCGGGCCCGGCTTCCTTGATCTTGGTCATTTGGGCGGAGAAATCTTTATCGCCGGTGGTGTAGGTCTCAAAAGCGACCACTGTACCGCCGTTCTCTTCGTAGGTTTGTTTAAAGAACTCGGCAATACCCTTGTTGTAATCCGAAGCCACGTCGTATAGCACAGCAGCCTTGGTGGTCTTTAGGTTATCCAGCGCAAACTTGGCGACAACGCGCCCCTGGAAAGGATCAATAAAGCACGCCCGAAAGACATATTTCTTTGGGGCATCAGTCTTGGCGTCTACAGTGGTTTTCGGGTTGGTGGACCACGGGCTGATCAGAACCACTTTGGAGCTTTCAGCAATTTCCGAAGCCGGAATGGCGTAGCGGCTGGCGTTGGGGCCGATGATGGCGACCACATTTTGCTGGGTGATCAGCTTTTGAGCAGCCGAAGCGGACTGGTCGGCTTTGCCGGCGTTGTCTTCGATAAAGAGTTCGACCTTATATTTTTTTCCTCCAACATCCAAACCACCGGCATCGTTGATTTCCTGAACGGACATTTCGGCGGCATTTTTACAGGAAGCACCGACCGCAGGAATATCGCCGGTCAATTCCGCCACAACGCCAACCTTGATCGTATCGGATGCCCCGCCGCCGCAAGCCGCAGCCAGCATACTAAGCAGGAGCATGAGAGTGAAAAGCCAAACAGTTTTTTTCATCTTTTCGTTTCTCCTTTTGAATTTGACAATTGTTTGAGACAATGGTTCGCTTGTGAAACTCGTAGATGGCACCCCTTCCTGAATATCCACCTCCTTTTATGTTTTACAGGACGCCCCCCGGAAAATACCAAAAACTTAAACCAGGAACAGAGGAGTTAAAGGTTGTTTAACTTTATGAGATTTAAGAGAAAAAGGGAAACACAAACAGGCACATGACAGCCGCACACCGCAGGCGTCTGGATGGACAGAGAATTTTACCCCGTAAGCGTATTGCATGATCCCTCGGTTCAGCCTGTTGCAAAGGCAGTCCATCTGTCACTAAGGGCAGGTCAGATCAAATACGTAATGTTCTCTGAGATGAATTATCTTTAAAATAAATTGCCGGAAACTGTTTGAAAATTGAGCGCTTGTTTAAGATAGTAACACTTTTTCAAGCCAATTCAATGCCAATCTTCTTGAATTTGTGTAACATTTGTCATAAGTAAAGGGGTGTCTGCCTTTCGGGTACACCGAAAGGCAGTAAAAGGAGACAAACAGCCGGTATGGATCAGGCAGCTTTCACTTCACGAATATCCACGATGCTCAAGACGATGGGTTCGAGCGCTTTTCTGAGGGTTTCGAGGGAGGTGTTGCCTACTTTGACGGTTACCAGGCCGGTGGTGGGGTCTTCTCCCAGGCAGTTGCCCAAAGAGATGATATTACCCCCCAGGTCGCGAATTACACTGGTTAACTCCATCAGCTTGCCGGGGATATCCGGCACAAGCACGGCAACACGAACACCCGGCTTGCGCGCGCCGAACAGTTCCAGAAAGACGTTGAACAGATTGGTCTCGGTAATGATGCCGACCAGTTTCTCGCCGCGCATGACCGGCAAGCTGCCAATTTTTTTATCTGCCATGATGCGCGCGGCTTCTTCAATGGTACAGTCATCATCAATGGAGATGACATCTTTGGTCATGACACGCTGAATGGTAATTTTACTGAGCAGGTAATTGATTTCAAAGACACTGAGGCTGGTGGCCTCCGAGGGGGAGGCATTCAAAATGTCTTTTTCGGACACGATGCCTAAAAGTTTGCCGCGTTCATCTACAACCGGAAACCGGCGGATCTTTTCCCGGTGCATTTGCGCCAACGCTTCCTGAATCGGAGTATCCGGCGAGATGGTGATGACGGGCTTGGTCATACGGTCTCTCACGAGCATGGTGGTATTCTCCTTTTGTACATGGATTCATGACGGTACCTCTATTTTACCTCAGTTGCTCTAAAAGGCGTACAAAAATTCATCAGGAGAGCACGGTTTTCACAAACTCGGGAATAGAAAAACCACCACCCCCTTTGTCCCCCGCCTGAGGCGGGGGAGATGTTTTAATGGGTGTTTTTTCGCTGCGAAAGCAGCGAAAAAAGTAAAAACCGGGTGATTATGCGTTTATTCCTGTTCAGGTGTTATAGGGAGCCAGTTCCCCGGCGGTGGCTTGGGCGAAGCCGATGATGGCAAACTTGCTGGCCATTATGTGGCCAGTAAGGACGTGTTGCTTTGTTTTCCCGCCATACCGGCAGTATTGATAATCTTACCGTGCAGCCCACTTTTCTTATCTGGTTCCTGTTATATAAGCTGGCCTGCTGCCTGGGTGCATAAAAAAATTCCTTTGGCATTGATATCCATATTGAAATCCCCATCTGCTTCGCTTAAGTTCAGTAAATGTTTTATCGAGCTGACGCCCGCGTTGTTACACCAGATGTCGGTCTGTTTTTCCGGGGCGGCAATCTGTCCCACTGCCGGTTACAACTGCGACCTTGTTTTCTAATCGCATAATAGCGTCCTCTTTTATTGATGAAAATTTACTCTCTTCCAAAAATCATGAGCCAGTTTTCTGTAGTAACTCAGGATGTTTTCTTCGTCAATCAGGGTATGCCGATGGTTTTTAACAATGAAACGTCCATCAACCATAACAAACGAGACATCTGTACCATGGGCATTGTAAACGATTGTGGAGGAGATATTTTCCATGGGTTGCAAGTGGGGCTGCGCGGTATCAATTAGAATTAGATCGGCGAGTTTTCCAGGTTCGAGTGACCCTATTTCACTATCTCGGCCAATGGCCCGTGCAGCATCAATGGTGGCGAGCCGAAGTGCTTGTAATGCCGGCATAGTCGTAGTCAATTTGCTTGGTAACTTGTGAATTACAGAAGTGTAACGAATTACTTCAAGCATATCCGCAGGGGTGGAATCTGTGCCCAATGCTACTTTGGCCCCTCGATTTATCAAGAGAGGTATGGGGGCTATGACAGGTCCCCCTTTGGCATTTGAAATTGGGCAATGCCCAATCACAGCTTGGGATTTCGCGAGCAGATCAACATCTCTTTCTTCTAGCACTGTGCAGTGAGCTGCTATAAGGTTGATATCTAATAAGCCAATCTGGTCAAGATATTCGACCGATGTGCATGAGCGATGTTCCATTGAGAATCTTTGTTCCATCGCGCTTTGCGCCAGGTGGATATGCGCTCCTAAACCCTCGCTGTGAGCAATTCTGGAGGCTTCTTTTAGAGTAATGTCACTGACTGTATCAGGTGTATTAATTCCTATTCGCCATTTAATGAGAGCGTCTTTCCGTGCTATGGAATTCTTAGCCAGCTGTAGATTTTCGTCGAGTTCGCGAAGGCCAAAATCGGGATTAAGGGTTTCAATCCATCCAGTTTTTGGGTTTCTTTTGGGAGGATGAGCAAGATCGAAATCCTGAGCCATCAGGCTTAATTCTGCCCGGACGCCAAGTTTGTTTACTACGGATTCTGTAATCTGACCATGGTGATATTGGTCAATCAGAGTAGTGGCTCCTTGTTTTATTGCTTCAAGACCGCCAACCAGGCAGGCATAATAGACTTCCTCGCTGCTTAGATTTGCCTCTGCAGGATAGAGAACTTCGAAAAGAATATCTTTGAAATCAACATCCTCGACAAACCCCTTGGTAATATTCAAGGTCATATGGATATGAGCATCAATCAACCCTGGCAATGCCAGCATTCCTGCGGCATGGATCGTCTCAAGAGGTTCTTTAAGGGATAGTGTTGGAATATCTTTACGTGGACCTACATAGACAATGTGCTTGCCGTCAACAAGAATCGCGCCGTCTTTGTAATACTTTCCATCTTCCGTCATAGGGAGAATAGAACAACCGTCAATAAGTATCATTTCCTGGTCTCATCATCGCGCTTCAAAACAGGCATTGTGCATCGAACGGAAGCATCCATCCCCGGTACACCGGCGCACTGGCTAATTCGTATATCTCCGGCTAATCCCATTAACACCACGGCCCTATCGCGATCCAAAGCATACTCTTTACACAGGATTTCCACCATCTCTTCCGCAGCAATAGCGATTGCCACTTTGAGATCGCTGGCGTTTCCGGTAGTAACCCATGCATCGGGTGTTTTAAAAAACGGACGCTTGATTGGAATATTTTTAATAATTTCTACGCGCAAAGTTACCCACCCCGAGCCTTCAGCGCTCAATGCGGTGATTTCTCCATCTCCCATTGCCCCATGCAGGTCCCCAAGCGCAAATAACCCGCCTTTAACTTCGACCGGGAGGTATATTTTTGAATATCGTGCGGCACTTGGATGATCCATGTTCCCACCGTGTAAACCCATTAATAAACTTGGGACCGGATCTCCGGCTGGTGCGGTACCAATTGTGCCAATCATCGGCTTGACCGGGATATTAAAACCGCATATTTTGATTTCTTCCCCAACAATATTCCCTTTTAAAGTGCTGGGATGGGAATTTTTGCTTAGTAAGCCTACTCCTTGCATCAATCCTGTGGTTACTTCCGGGTTCAAACGGATATCCAGTATCTCTAATTCCAGGCTATCATTCGGGGTAAGTCCTTCTACATACACAGGGCCTGTTACCGGATTTGCCTGGTTGATATTGATCTCGCTGCTTATTACATCATTTTCCGAACGGATTGAGCCTCCAAAACAATCCGCCGTTTCAATCTGGATAATATCCCCGCTGCTTACTTTTAAAGCAGCAGGTAAGTTTCGATCAAACCTGTAGACGACATGTTCTTTTGTGAGCGTATGGAGCATACATCCCTCCTGTTTTTATATTGAGTCAGGGACAACTGCACCCAGCCCCCAGGCAAAACGCATGATGATGAATAGAAGTTCACAGCCGGCCAGGGCAACGACGAGAATTTTTTCTGACTGGTCCAATGGCCGTTGACGGTGGAAAGTTCGGGTTGGATAGGCGCCATACGCTTTTGAACTTAACGCGATACTTAGTTCTAACGTTGTTTTTAACACCCGAATGATAAGAGGAACCAGGAAGGAGGTACTCTTGCGTATTCGTTCGATTGAGGAACCTGTTTCAAAATCCATTGCGCGTGTTCGTTGAGCCTCTCGGATGGTGTCTGCTTCTCCCGATATGGTCGGGGCAAACCGAAAAATAGCAGTGATAATGAAAGCGAAGTTGTATGGCATCTTTAAGCCAATCAAACCATACAATAATTCTGCCTGTTCGGTACTCTGCAGCACAACAAACAATGCCAAGACCAATGAGATCACTCGGAAACCAACCGATATTCCGTATTGCAAAGAAATATCTGTGATCTGGAAGACCCACCACTTCCAAAGGATGACGCCTTCCTTCCCGAATATAGCCCACATTGCCGCAATGAGAATACCCAAAGGTATGATGGCCTTTACTCTGGAAAAAAGAATTCTCATGGGGAGTTTTGCGGCAGCGGCTGCCGCGAGAATCGATAGAAAAATTGCCAAATGATATAAGGGATGGTTGAAAGTCATTACTGCCAGAAATATTACCAAGACCCAAATGAGCTTGACGCGGGCATCCATTTGATGGATAGGCGAAGATCTATCAATGTAGAAACGCGTTACTAGGGGCATGGTGCCTCCAAGTTGGATCTCTCTACCTGTAAACTCGATCTAGCTTCGCTGAGAGTAAGGATTGTCTCTGGGGAGTGTAGCGCCGAGCAGATACGAGTAACCTGAGGTGGCCGGAGAGAGATTTGTTGGAGTACATTTGAATCGCTGAAAAAGCTTCGAGTATCCGCATCCATCTTGATGCGGCCTCCAGACATAGCAATCACTCGATGGACATGTTCTGCAATCAACTCCATATTATGGGAGATAATAATAATCGTCTTTCCAGCAGCATGAAGGCGATCGATCAATCTCATCATTTCCTCTGCACCTGCTTTATCCTGGCCGGTGTCCGGTTCATCGACAACCAGAATTTCAGGGCGCATTGCTAAAACGGATGCCACAGCTAGACGTTGGCGTTGACCTAACCCGAGAAAAAATGGTTCCACTGCTTCCTGGCCTGTCAGCCCAACAAACGCTAAAGCTTCTTCGACAATATGATTTAATTCAACTCCCGAATAACCCAGGTTGCGCGGGCCGAAGGCGACTTCATCGAATACTGTCCGAGCAAAGATTTGATGGTCCGGGTTTTGGTAGACATATCCAACTTGCCGGGCGGCATCCGATATTCTCATGCCATGCATATTCTTCCCGTTCAGCAACACTTTCCCTTCAGTGGCTTCCAGGATGTGATTGAAATGTTTTGCAAGTGTTGTTTTCCCCGATCCATTGGATCCCACTAAACCGATGTAATCATTTTCATAAATATCCAAGCTGATATCGCATAAAACATTCTGTCCTTCCGGGTAGTGAAAGGAGACTCGTTGAATTTCTATGACGGGTTGTCTTCCTTGAGGCTCGGCCTGGGTATTCCTTTTCGATTTGACGGTTGTTAAGGATAAAAAGCCTTTTTGAATAAGATCTTGAAGAGAGTTGATGGCACTTTCTTCGGATATTTCAATATGGCTGCTCAATCCTGCTTCAACCATCCAATTTGTAATTTCGCTAGCAGCGGGGATTTTCAAGCCGGTTTTCCTCAGGCGATCAATGTCCTGAAAGACATCGTATGGGTCGCCTTTAGCCAGGAGCCTGCCTTTATCCAGAATCAAGATTTGTTGTGCAAGAGATAAGGTCTGCTCTGGATCATGGTCGGCAATTACAATAGTCACCTTGCCTTCAGCGTTTAACCGCTGGACAATCTGGAGGACTTCATTTTTTCCTACTGGATCAAGCTCGGAAACGGGTTCATCCAAAACAATTACTTCGGGGTGCATAGCCATTGCAGAAGCAATTGCTACACGCTGTTTTTGGCCTCCGGAGAGAAGATACGGAGATCGCCGGCGAAACTCACTTAATCCCACAAGCTTGAGCATTTCATCAATCACCCCGGTAATTTCTGCAGGTGGAACTCTAAGGTTTTCTGGGCCAAAGGCGATATCTTCTTCTACGCTCAAACCAAAAAGCTGGCTTTCCGGATTCTGAAAAACGGCGCCGATATGCCGCGTCAACTGGGCTACTGTTTCAGCATTTACCTCGGAGGTTCGTACTCCACAAACAGAGAGTTCACCTTTCATTGTGCCGCTGATCATGTGAGGAACAACCCCGTTCAAGGAAAGGCACAGCGTTGATTTTCCTGCATTTGTTGGTCCTAAGACAGCAGTGAGTTTTCCCTCATCAACAGAGAAGTTGATATCAGTGAGGGCGTTTTGTGACGCGTTTTTATATCGAAACGATAGATGTTGAACATTGATAATGCCCATTTTAATCCTTGTACAAATGATTGGATCGTCCATAAAGATGGGCTCAGGTTCATCCATGTTCGGAAAAATGATCTGAGCCCATCCGTTGGATCCGGGTCTAGCCTGTAAAATTTTTATGATTAGTCAATATCAATAGTAGCTTCGGTTTGAGCATCAACGCGAGGGCCGGACAGCCATTTAAAGCCAATATCCTTGGCCATCAGATTCCAGCGATCCATGAGAGGAGCCAGCAGCTTCACTAAAGCAGGCACCAGAATAATGCTGGGCGGTACAGCTACCAATATGCTGGGGAATACTGCTGTCCAAACCACCTCAGTGGGCATCAAGCGGATGATTTGGAAGAAAGTACAGAGATAGAAATCCACACCGAGGGTTAAAACGATTATATAGACAAGGTACTGCCAGTAATGTTTTCCCTTTCTCATGAACGGATCGGTGACCAATACAAATACCAGGAAGTTACCAAACCAGTTGGCAAGCGCCCCTCCAATACTACCTAAATTTAGAGTGCCTGCCAGGGTATCTCCAATGACATTCCCGAACACTAGCCCCCAAACTGCGGCGGGACCAGCAATTAACCCCATGGCAGTGGCAACCAGGTTATCGAGCCGGAAAGTGATCACACCGGGAACTAGGACAAGAGGCGCCGACGCAAACTGTAAAACAACTTTGACGGCGCCGGCCAACGCCGCGATGGCAAGAGCTTTCGTTCCCCAGCTCTGTTTGAAGCGGGCAATTTTAAAGCCTTCAAACGGCAGGATTGTGATGCCAAACCAGCCTGCTATAATGAATAAATTGATGAGCACAAACACAATGAGACCAATACCAAAGAGCGTGTTAATGCCTATCGATTGAAGAAATGCCCCAATTGCTTGTAGAATAGAATCCATCTTAACCTCCAATACATTTTTAAATAAAGAGTTCCGGTTAAAATTAGATACCAAATATCGGCAAGAGTTCAGTCCACCTCCTTCCAGTGAATCTCATGGGTTCACCTCTTGACTGCTTTGATGGTCGTTGGGCATGAACATCCAAAATATGACGGCTTCCCCGGCGCCTACATTTCGCACGTCATGTGGGTATTTTGGTGGAATAAGCAACGCTTGCCCGGGGTTGACAAGGAAGGTTTCTCCTAAAATATTGTATTCAACTTTCCCTTTCATGATAAGTGCGATTTCAACAGCCTGTTCGTGGATATCGGTTGAACCTTCTGCCCCTTCCTGTAAAATAAACTTTCCACAGGCTATCTCCTCGGAATTGAGCATGATTTGAACCAATCCATTGCCGAACAGGATTGTACGGTCTGGATCTGTGCTTAGGATTTGAGGATGAATTAAAGAATTGCTCATCGTTTTACCTTATTCAGGGAATATTGGATTGTTCAGGATTATTAACGTTTTTTGTTTCTTTTTGAAGGTATTGAACTAGATATTCTACTGCGTTGCTGATGGCCTTTTCTCCGTGCTCGGCAGTCGCTTTCGATGGATTCCCCGTTGCCCCACTAGCCGTTCTCTCATGCAATGATTTATTTGTCCAGATAAGGTTGTCTTCGTCTAGTGATGCCCCTTTTGCCTCGCTCATATTTACAAGCTGGGGATGGAGATAAAGCAGTACGGAGGTTTCTGTTTCGCCTGCATGTCCTGCTCCCATATCTGGCCCAAAAATGTTTTCGAGGTGGACTCCCCAAAGCTCGAAAATATCAAGGTGAATGTGGGGATGGACATTTTTCAAGCGGTATCCGGCTTGGCGAAGAGAAATAATGTTCCCATCATGACCATTTATTACCAGGATCGATGGAATTTTGCTTTTTGCGATGCTGTCGAAAATATCGAAGTAGATTTCAGCCAGGATGTCCGGGCGAATACTTATCGTCAGTGGAAACCCTGTGTGGGCTGAACTCATACCGTATGAGACTGGCGGTAACAGAACTAATCCGTCCAGGAATTTCATTAAACGTGTTGCAATAGCCCAGGGTGTAAGCGTATCTGAACCGTAGGGAAGATGCTGACCATGATTTTCTGTTGCCCCAGTGACAATTACTGCCCTTTTGATCAGCTTTTTTTCCAGAAACGATTTTATCTGGGAACCATTTGACTGTTCCAAAATAGCATTCATGTTCTTCCCTCCAAGTACCGGGCCAATTCAAATGTACTGGATTCCAGGCACGATATAATCACGTCTCTCTCTAAGATGAAAGAACTGACCTGCTTTGCAAGAGCGCGCGTTTCACTAATCGTTGCTTGGTTGGTGGTTGGTGTAATATTAAGAAGGTGTAACATTTTGCGCAGATCGTGTTTACGAACGCGGCGGTTGCGGTAAGCGTACCACAAGTCTTTAAGTAGGGTTTTGTTCGCGCGGCGAAAGAGACGGTGGCGGGCGCCGAAGAAACCTTTGATGCCTTTAAGATTTTTTTATAACGAGCACGGGCGGCAGGGCCTCCCTTTACACGAGCCATGACTACACTCCTTTGCGAACCCCCAACAGCCGCACAAAAACCAGATACGATAGGAGATAAGTAAATTCTACTCTGACATATTGGGGGCAAGCCGTTTCACCCGGGCGATGATCCTTTTCCCTTTTACGGAGATCATTTTAGATAAAAGGCTTTTGGCTTGCCAAACCAGACCGCATTTTAACACAAATTGGATAGATTAAGGGTTTTTTGGTTTTCGGGAGTGGCTAATAATTGAGTTGGGGTGATAAAATCCGGGCTTGATCCAATGCCCAAAATGCACCGGACCGAACGACAAAATAAGCCGGAAGCAGATGAATGCGCGGGTTCTTTTAGCATTCCAGTAGTGGCTTGCTGCCGCCAAAGATGGCGTGCCCGGCGAGCATCCAGAACACATCCACCTGACGGAAACCCGCCTGTTTTAGCCAGTGCAATTGTGCCAGCAGCGAGGCGGGCTTGTCCGGCGAATCTTCAGGGTAACGGAACAGATTCCGGCGTTCCCGCGTAAAGGCTTCAAAAATATCGGGGCTGCCGTCCAACTCCAGGGTGCGGCGGCGCACCTCCTCATCGAGCGCGGCAGCGGCATAAGCCATTCCGGCCGCGCTTTCAGGGAGGATGACATCTGCGATAAGGAAGACACCGCCCCAGGCGAGCATGCGGTAAACATCCTGAAAGAGCGCCTCTTTTTGAGGATGTGCGAGATGGTGAATTGCAAGCGGGGAGAGGACAGCGTCTGCGGGGAACGAAGGCTGCCGCCAGGCGGGGGAACCCAATTCGAAGAGCGCTGGTTGAAAACGCTCCCCATACCCAGCCAGCCGCGCCGCGGCAATTTTCAGCATGGCCGGAGAACCGTCCAGCGCGTGCACAGTGCACCCCGGGAAGCGTTGCAGCAAGGCCCCGGTCAGCAGTCCTTCGCCACAACACAACTCCAGAATATGGAAGGGTGTACCGGGGTCAGGGACGAGCGCTGCCAATGTTTGCAGTTGAAAATCACACTGCGGCATGAAACGCCGGCTAAAACGGGTATATTTGTTCGAGAAGGGGTCATCCCACATGGCGTGCCTCCATTTTTATGCTGGCGGAAAGCGTTGGCTTCGGGGCGGAAACGATCATAGGATATGGTATCATTTTAAAAAGATTTGTTGTAAAAAAATAAAATGGGGTGAGAGCGTGCCCGAACCAATTTTTAACCACCCGGTGCTTTCGTTGACTCTTCATTTCATCATCATTCTGGTCTCCTGCGTGGCTGCTGAGTGGCTGCTCTTCCTGATCACCCGGAGCCTGATCCGCGGGTTGGAAAAAGATGTAAAAAATCCATACCGTTTGGCACGGCTGAAGACCATTGTCCTGATGGTGCGCAGCATTTTGTTTGTTACACTGTTGGTGATCTTTCTGCTGGTGCTGTTGTATTCCATGGGGATCAACATCACACCGGTGTTGACCGGCGCGGGGATCGCGGGGCTGGCGCTCTCACTCGGCGCGCAGTCGTTGATCAAGGATTTTCTCAACGGCATCTTGATTTTGGTTGAAGGCCAGTATGCGGTGGGCGATTCGATTCAAGTGAATGATTCCAGTGGGGTCGTCGAGCGCATCACCCTGCGCACGACCTACCTGCGCGCCCTGGATGGCAGGGTGTTTGCCATCCCGAACGGCGAAATCCGCACGCTTTCCAACCTGACCTCCTCCTGGTCGCGCGCGGTGATTAACTTGAACCTGCCCTTTGAGGCGGATCTGAGTCAGGCGGTTGCTGTGCTGGAACAAGCTACAGCGTCCATGCAGGAGGACCCTGAAACCAAAGCGGATGTATTGGAACGCGCGGTTGTGCTCGGCTGGAATAATTTTACGGACTGGTCTGTTCAGGTGCAGTTGATGGTGAAAACCCACCCTGGCCGGCAGTGGGATGTGGCGCGTGTGCTGCGCCAGCGCGCTCTGCATGCGCTCAGCCAGGCGGGCATCCCGGTCGAAATTCCGCGCCAGACGGTGAATCTGCACGAGGGATCTGCCCCGCAGGGCGAACCGCGCTCAAACCCTGCCGGTGGATCTGCTTGAGATAAATTTCCTGCAAATGGACGCTGGCCGGTTCGGAAAGGTGGTGACCTCATGTATCCGGCACGTTGTCAAAGACGTTCCCAACCGGCCCCATATCGAGGGTGGAATATTGAGCTTCTGCCTCTTCGCCGTCCAGCAGGACGGTCTCTGTGAGCAGCTTGCGCCGCCCGGCTCTTTCGGCTTTCAAAATAGCGGAGATATCCTCAACATAAGCCAGCCGCACAAAGTAGAAGCCGTCGCGCCCGTCGGGGTAGGGGATCACCTGGAGCACCTCAGGGGGTTTGAATTTACCGCTTTGCCGTACTTGGGAAAGATCTTCCGGCGTGAGGACAAAAACATAAGTGGAGATTTCCTCATGATAAGTGCCAATAAAGTCTCCCGCGCCTTGCACCTGGATGTTCGGGTAATCTTCGGCGAAGAAGTCACGCAGCGTCTGCCCTTGAGAAGTCCAGTTCGGAGAGACCAGCACGACCGTATCGGGGTGCTGGAGGGCGTAGCCGCGCGCGGCGCTGTACACCTGCGGCGCGCCCCACTGCAAGCCGTCCAGCCCGTAGTTGGGCAGCCAGCGGGCGCCGTTTGTGTTCGCGTCGAGCATGGCGAAGATGCCGGAGGCAGCGAAAAAAACCAGCAGCGTGAGGTTTGACCAGCGCCGCAGCCAGGGGCGGCGCGCCTCAACCCATTCCAACGCGGTTGAAAGCCCCAAAGCGGCAAATAAAACCAGCGGGAAGACCACCGCGAGCCGGCGCGGCAGTGTTCCCCCGATGATCACCGCCGCGCCGGCAGGCGCAGCCAGCAGGGCGTAGAACGCCAGACGCACGGCCGGGGCGGCGCGCCAGCGCCGGATGCCTGTATACAGCCCAAGAACAATCAGGGGGGCATACAGCCAGGGGAGCGGCGGCAGCCCGCCGAAGGCGTAGCGAATGCGTTGGCCATCGGTGTGCGGGGAGAGCCAGAATATCGGGCTGAGGCCGCGCAAGTATTCCAACAGGTAACGCCCGGCTTTTTGAAGCACCGTGAGGTTGGGCCAGACCAGGTAGGAATTGTACATATACAGGCGGTCAAGATAGGCTTCGGGCTGCTGTACAAAGAAGCGCACGAGCGGGGCCGCCAGGAGGAGTAAAACCAGCAAGCCCTTCCAGGTGGTCTTGCGCTGCTGCCAGTGATAGCGCCAATCCACCGCCAGCAAGATCAGACCGGTAACCACGATGATGATCTGCCCGGGGGTGTAGGTGTAAAACACCAGTCCGCCCAAGATCAGCGCCGGGTAGAGGAAGCGGGCATTTCGATCGCGATAAACGGCGTAATAGTACCAAAAGCCGATGGAAAAGGCGGCCATCTGGGCGGTTTCCAGTCCGGTGCGCGCCAGGAAGAACCAGGCGGGTGTGAGCGCCAGAAGCAAAGGCCCCAGCCACCACTCCCGCAGGTGCAAAAAATCGCGCAGAAAGAGGGCGAACCACACCGCCCCGAGCAGTGCGATGAGTGCCGTGACGGCACGTGCCACAATCACCGATTTTCCGAACAACAGGTAAGGGATGACCGCCAGGTAAACCGTCGCGCTCTGGTCGTATTGGCTGTTGTTTTTTGTAAAAGTGGGCAGCAAGTCCTGTTGAGCCCCGTGCATGTCGTTGCGCACCAGAACTGCGGCGTTGACGATGCTCACAGCTTCACCATAAGAGAAATGCGCTGGATAAACCCCCAGCCCGGTGAACTGAATCAGAACGTAAAATAACAGGCAGAGGGCAAACAGCAGGCGGGAATTTGTCAGCCAGCCGGCTGCAGCCCGGTTTTGCGCCAAAGTGCGGGCGTGCTGCGCCCAGCGCCGCAAGAAAGGCGGCGCCCGCTCCCTGAAGCGGGGTGCTGTCTTGATCGGGGAAGGAGAGCCTGCCTGTGCGGGAAGGGCAGTTTGGGTGATGATCTGCGGTTTTTCGCCTGCGCGCCCGGACACAATTAACACCTGCACCTGCATTCCAGGCTGGATGTCAATGGAAAGCTCAACATGTGCGTTTTCCGGGGCGCCGGCGGGGGCTGTCTCACCGGAAGGCAGCGGCTGCGAATCCTCGGTGGTCATAGCGAATTCAGTATAGCATGAGATCGGGAGGATGAACGCGCCGGGGGAGGGCTTCCCGAAACCGGACTACCGCGTAATTGCCGCTGCTCTCGTTTGCCGGTTGTGTGATTTTGATCCCGCTACCGGGAATGCCCATCTTTCTTGAAATCAATATACCCCTTCTCTATATCCACATAGATCAGTTCCACGCGCACGCGTTGGCCGACGTCCAGCCCCTGAAAGCCGTGTACGACCTTCCCTTCAACCGGCAGATCGAACAGGCGAACCCAGGTCCCTTTGGGGGAAGCGCCCGTGATGATGCCGTTAAAGCGTTCTCCGATGCGCGATTCCAGCAGCAGCGCGGCCGCAGATTTTTCAACCTGGCGTTCAACCTTGTTGGCGGCATCTTCCTGACGGGTGCAGTGTTTCGCCAGGGCATCAAGTTCTCCCAGGTCATAGGGCGGGGGTGCGCCCGTCAGAGCTGCTTTTAACAGCCGCTGGGTGATGAGATCGGGGAAGCGGCGGTTGGGAGCGGTGGAATGGGCGTAGTCTTTGACCGCCAGGCCAAAATGCCCCGCCGCCTGCTCATCCGGCGGGATGGCGGCGTATTCGCCCGCTCCCATAAGTTTGATGACTGCCAGGGACAGATCCGGAAAACGGAGGGGGTCTGCCGTTTTTTGCTCGTGCAAGAACGCCTCCAGCGCGCTGGAGCTGGGCTGGTCTGGCAGTTGAAAGCCGTGTTCCGCGGCGATCTCAACAATCCGGTCCCACCTTTTAGGAATTCTCACGATTCGCCGGATGGAAGGCAAGTTGTGTGCCGCCAGAAAACGCGCCGCCGCGCCGTTTGCCATGATCATAAAATCTTCAATGATCTCCCGGGCGCGGTTTTTCTCCTGCACTTCAAGCGCGCTGATCTGATCGCCTTTGAAGAGCGGTCTGGCCTCGATGGTTTCAAGGCTGAGCGCGCCCTGGGTATGTCTGAAATGCTTCATGTGCTGGGCAGTTTTATCTTGAAGATGAAGGTTTTCGGCCAGCCCCCCAACAGCGGAAACGGCAGGGGGGATGCCGCCCGTACCGTTCAGCCAGGCGGAAACGCCCACGTAGGTGAGTTGGGCGTGGTTGTACACCATTGCCGGGTAGATTTTGGAGCTTTGCAGGCTTCCGTCGGCGTTTACAATCATTTCCGTAACAACAGCCAGACGATCTTTGTCAGGGTTTAACGAGGTAAGGTTGGTGGAGAGCTTTTCCGGCAGCATGGAAAATATTACAGCGGCGGTGTACACGGAGGTCGTGTTGTAACGCGCGTGCTCGTCAATGGCCGAGCCTTTGGATACAAGCGCATCAACATCGGCGATGGCGACCAGAATCTTGACACAGTCCCCCGGCAGGGCTTGCGCGGCGGTCAACTGATCCAGGTCGTGCGAGTCGTCATTGTCAATGGAAGACCATAACAGCTCTCTGAGATCGCGAACCGGACGCCCGTTGCGCGTTGCGGGCGCTGAAATCTGCTCCAGTTCGGCAAGCGCCTGCGTGGAAAATTCGGGCAGCAAACCCCGCTCCAACATGGTGAGACGGGCGAGTTCGGTAAGCAGGGTGCGGTGATTCAATTCGTGAGACATAGTGGATGCTCTCTTTTTATTTTCGGCTGTGAATGCAGCGAGCTTTTTCTGCCCCTTCGGGAGGGACACTTTTTGTATCTTACAGGATAATCAGCTTTTTGAGAAGAAGGTTAATACAGCGCAGGCCGGCTGCACGGGCGTCTGTGCTGTCTCTTTGTTCCAGGGCAAAGAGACGAGGCTGCAGAAGTGGTATGCTCGGGTGCAAGTTTTATATCTCTGTATAAGGAATTATTCATGCGCCGGAACCTGTTAATGATTGCCCCTTTGCTTTTTCTTTCGGTACTCGCCCTGACGGCGGGCTTGTGGGCTGGCTTGCTGCGGCTGGGCTGGGTTTTGCCCTCTTTGAGTCGCAGCCTGCCCATCTCGCACGGTGAGTTGATGATCTCCGGTTTTCTGGGGACATTGGTTACACTGGAGCGGGTGGCTGCACTGAGAAAGCGCTGGATGCTGTCCGCACCGGTGCTCACCAGTCTGGGGTGGATACTCGGCCTGGCGCTTCCGGGGTTGATGCTGGGGCCGGTGCTGATCACGCTGGGCAGCCTGGGCGCCGTTGCCATCCTTCTCATCATTGCCCGGCGCGAAACGCAGGTTTTTACGGTGGTCATGGCGTTGGGCACAATCAGTTGGTTGGTTGGCAATGTACTATGGCTGAGCGGCACGCCGGTGCCCCGTGTGGTTGGGCTGTGGGGCGCTTATCTGATCTTGACGATTGTAGGGGAGCGGCTGGAACTCAGCCGGGTGCTGCGTCCGACACGCAAGCGCTATGCGGCCTTCACCATCGCGGTGCTCTTGTATTTGGCGGGGGTGCTCATGCAGGCGTTTGGCTGGCTGCCGAAGATCGGGGTTGCTGTTGGCGGGGTGGGCATGCTGGCGCTGACGGCCTGGCTGCTCTTGTTCGATATTGCCCGCTACAACCTGCGCCACCGGATTCCGCTCACGCGTTACATTGCGCTGTGCCTGTTTTTGGGCTATCTGTGGCTGGGGGTCAGCGGCATCTTTAACCTGGCTTTCGGCATGCAAGTAGCCGGTTTCCGCTATGATGCCATGCTCCATGCGCTTTTTCTAGGTTTTGTCTTTTCGATGATCGTCGGCCATGCGCCGATCATCCTTCCGGCACTGACCGGCATCCAGTTCCCCTATCACCCCCGGCTGCTGCTGCCACTGACATTGCTGCATGCTTCGCTTATCCTGCGGATAGCTGCTGATCTGAGCAGCTGGCATACCGGCCGGATGTGGGGGGGGCTGTTGAACGAGGTTGCGCTGACAATTTTCTTCGCATTGGCGATGCGTCAGGTCGTGCTCTCCAGACGGTCAAAACCTGCATAACCACCCGCCACACCATAAAGCGGAAAAGATCGCGGATTAAAGAAAACCAACAACCTGGTTGCGGCCTGCCGATTTTGCCTGGTAGAGGGCTTTGTCGGCTTGTTCGAGGAGGGTGTCCAGATCGCAGGGGCGTCCCGGTTGTGCGGTCGTCACTCCCATGCTGATGGTGACGCACACCGGAGCGCTGCGCGCCGGGACGGAGAACTTTTCGGTGCGCTTGCGCAAGCGCTCGGCAACGCGCAGCGCGGCTTCCAGGTTCGTTTCGGGGAGGACGATGAGAAACTCGTCGCCGCCGTAACGGCCAAAAATATCCTGTTTGCCAAGATCCTCAGAGATGAGATACGTGAGACCCTCCAACGTTCGGTCGCCTGCCTGGTGCCCAGTGGTATCGTTGACACTTTTAAAATGGTCAACATCGAGGAGGATGAGCGAAAGAGGAAGGTGTGTCTCGCACGCGCGCGCAAGCTCGCATGTCGCCAGAAAGAGTACCTGGCGGCGGTTGTGAACGCCGGTGAGCGAATCGGTAATTGCCAGATGCTGCAGTTGGCTTTCAGCGCGTTTACGGTCTTGAATGTCGCGCAAGATAACCAGGTGTACGGCGGAGCCGGAGGTGGGTTCCCCAATCAGGGAGGATTGTATTTCGTATAATGTGGCGAGGCCGCCCTGCTGAAGGGCGATTTCCCTCCTGCCTGACCCTCTGTTGAACCAGGAAGTTTCAAAGGGTGGAAAGTCGCTGATGCTCCGCCCAAGGACGGCGGATTTTTTAGAAGCGAGGATGCATTCGGCGGTAGGGTTGAGATCGAGGATGCGGCCGCTCTGATCGAGCGCGAGAATGCCTTCCGGCATGTGTTCGAACAAAAAATCGCGCGCCACCGGCGCAAGCTCAAACAGATGGTAGCGGTAGAGCGCCCAGGCGATGATGAGATTGCTGGCGCCGAAGACCAGTGGAATGATCTCGTGGATCGGAATGGAAATGATCGCAAAAAACGACAGCAGGTTGGCGCCCAATGGCAGCGAGGCGCCCACCAGAACAATACCAACCTGGGAGCGGTAGAGAGATCCGGATTGCAGGTAACGGGTGAGAAAGAGCAGGGAGGCGAGAATGGTCAGGCTGAAGGCATACACCGTATAGACGAAGAACCACAAACCTGTGGAAAAGACCAGCCTGTCAAAGGGGTCGCCAGGGATGAGTGAAGCAGGGCCGCGAAACGAATTGTGCAAGACATCGCTCCAGGCGGATGCCAGAAGGATCACTGCCAGCGGGATGAGATACTTCCAGGTTGAGTTGATTTTGCGCGTTATCGGGAGGCGATAATAGTCAACTGCAAACTCAAGATAAGCCAGCGGCACAACCACTGCGCCGATGAATTGGATGTTGTTCCAGAAAAGTTTGTCGGAAAGAGAGGGTGATAAAAATTGGATGATAAGCCCGCCCGTCCAGATGGTTTCGGAAAAAGCCACGACTGCAAAGGCGCGCGAGCCTGCCACGGAAGAGCGCCGCCAGGCGATGAGGCTGACTGCAAAGCAGATGAGTGCGGAAAGGATATAGGGGAGCAGGTAAAGGAAAGTACGCATCGAGGTTCTGTTCTCTGGAAGAGAGTATCCTGCTCAAATAGTAACAGGTATCAACCGGCGTATAACTTACAAAATTGACAGCCTCTGCCTCAGCACGAAAATCAACCCACAGACCGGGTCAGCTCCACCCCGGCCTTTTCAAGAAACTCCAGCGCGGTTGGGTCGGTGCGATAGGCGGTACGGTACACCAGTCTTTTGATGTGGGCGTTAATCAGCACTTTGGTGCATTGCAGGCATGGAAAATGGGTAACATAGCAGACCGCATCACGCGTCGCCAGCCCGAACACAGCCGCCTGAATAATCGCATTGACTTCGGCGTGCACGGTGCGCACACAGTGACCGTCCACCATCAGGTGGCCAACGTCATCGCAGTGCTCCAAACCGGATGGCGAACCGTTATAACCTGTGGAGATAATGTGCTTTTCGCGCACCAGCACCGCCCCCACCTGAGCGCGGTCGCATGTGCTGCGCAGCGCCACATCTTCCGCAATTTTGATAAAGTAAGAGTCCCATGTAGGCCGCATATTTTCACCCTTTCCATGAATCAATTAAACATTTCAACCATATTGTATATGCAAACTCTTCTCTTCTCCGGTATCGCTGTGGTATGATACTTTCCACCTTGCAGGAAATCGAGAACAAAGCCCGATGAATAAAGGCATTCTTTATACAGTGAGCGCATACAGCTTGTGGGGGGTGAATGCGCTCTATTTTAAACTCTTGCAAGAGGTTTCCCCCATGCAAATCCTCGCCCACCGCGTGGTGTGGTCGTTCGCGCTGCTGGCTGCTCTGCTGCTCCTGCGGGGGGAGTTTCGGAGCTTGTTTGCCTCAATCCGCCCGCGCACGTTGTTAATTTACCTGGGTGCGGGTGCGCTGCTGACGCTCAACTGGCTGATTTATATCTGGGCGGTCAATACCGGGCATCTGCTTGAAAGCAGCCTGGGGTATTTCATCAATCCGTTGGTCAACATCGTATTGGGTTTGGTTTTCCTTAAGGAAAAGCTGCAACCGCTGCAGTGGCTGGCGGTGGGTTTAGCGGCTGGTGGGGTTGCTTATCAAACTGTTGTATACGGAACGATTCCGTGGATCTCGCTTGCGTTGGCGGTGACGTTCGGTTTGTATGGGCTTTTTAAAAAGATCGCGCCGTTCGAGGCGCTGCCGGGTTTATGGCTGGAGACGGCTATCGCTTTCCTGCCGGCGCTGGCTGATTTGTTTGTTCTGCACGGGCGCGGGCAAGGCGCGTTTGGCAGCGCCGGTCTTTCCACCACGCTGCTCCTCATGGGGTGCGGCGTGATCACTTCAGTTCCTTTGCTCTTGTTTGCACAGGGCGCGCGCACGGTGGCGCTTTCCACCATGGGGCTGATTCAATACATCTCTCCCACTATTCAATTTCTGGCTGGTGTTTTCTTGTTTCACGAAGCGTTCTCAACAGAACGGGCTGTTGGGTTTGTCATTATCTGGGGCGCGCTGATCATTTTTACCGGCGAAGGATTTTCCCGGATGCGGCGACCCCGCGCTTCTTCCCCTGTATAAACGAGCGCGGTTGCAAACCGCAAATCCATTATAATAGTAATAGCTTTCCAACGGCGGTTGATTCGCCCGCCTTGCACCCCGTCAGTGTGATGCTTATATGCGTTCTGCCGCAGGTGCACGGCAGATAGGTATTACCGATGGTTTGGTGTGCTTTCCCGTGGAGATTGAGAATATCAGAAACTGCCCTGACCGGTCTTGATCAGATCGTGGGCGGCACTTCTATGTTCCCCGCTTTAGTGGCAGGAGGAGGGAGTTTCTTATGGGTGTCTTAATAGGGCTAGACTTGGGAACGACGACAATCAAGGCTGTTGCATATGATCCTAAAAAGGGACAGACTGTGCGGATCGCCCTGCGCCTGACGCCGGTTGAACATCCACGCCCGGAGTGGAGCGAGTTTCCTCCGGAGCCTTTCTGGAAGGCTGTGGCGGCCTGCCTGCGGGAGGCTGCCGGGGGGTTGGCGGTGGATGGTTTGGCAATCAGCAGCATGGGGGAGGTTGGCATTCCGTTGGACGCGCGAAACCGCCCGCTTTACCCGTTGGTGGCCTGGTACGACCGGCGCGCAGCCGCGCATGTTAACGGGTGGGAAGCGCTGTTCCCCCCCGAAACCCAGCATGCCATCTCCGGGCAGCGGGTGAATCCCTCTTTTGGGGTGATCAAGTGGCTGTGGTTCTCGCGGAACGAGCCGGAACTGGCAAAACGCACCGCGCGCTGGTTGTCACTGCCGGATTACATCCTGTGGCTGCTGACGGGTGTGCAGCGCACAGATTACAGTATCGCCTCGCGCACCTTGCTCTTCGACCAACGCGGGCGGCGCTGGTCGCCGGAACTGCTGGCTGCCGCCGGGCTGCGCGAGGAGCAGATGCCGCCGGCTGAGCCGGGGGGGACACTGGCGGGACGGGTGACCCCTGCCGCTGCGCTGGAGACGGGCCTGCCTGCCGGTTTGCCGTGTGTGCTGGGCGGACACGATCATCTGTGCGCGGCTTTTGCGGCCGGAGCAGCCCAGCCGGGCGCGATGATCGATTCGACCGGGACGGCAGAAGCATTGGTGATGGTTCTGCCGGAATTTTTTACCGGCGAAGCCTTCGCGCAGCACTCCTTTGCCTGTTATGCGCATGTGCTTGCGGATCGTTATGTGTTAAAGGGGGGAATAGGGGCGGCCGGCGGGGCGCTGGAATGGCTTGCCCGCCGCCTGACGGACTGCACCGATCCCATAACGGAGTTGCCTTACGAACAACTTGAGAAGGAAGCTGAAGCCGGGATCGGCCGCGAGGCGGGGCCGCTCTGGCTGCCGCACCTGAATGGCTCCGGTTCGCCGGAAGCGGACCGCTTCAGCCGGGCGGCGATGGTGGGCGCGTGCCTGCATCACAGGCGCGGCGATATGTTTCGCGGGATGATCGAGTCGCTGGCTTTTTGGACGCGCCGCAACATGGAAGAGATGCAAACCCTGACAGGTCAGCGTGTGGACAGGCTGATTGCTGCGGGCGGCGCGACGCGGTTGAAGCTGCTGGTGCAGTTAAAAGCGGATGCGCTCAACCTGCCTGTGGAACTGCCGGAACTTCCGGAAAGCGCTGCACTGGGCGCGGCGCTGCTGGCCGGGGTGGGCAGTGGAGTTTTTGCCAGTCCGCAGGCGGCGCTGGATTCACTGCAATACGAAAGCCGGGTTATTGTGCCTGCTCCGGTGCGGGTGGGCTGGTATGACCGTCTGTACAAGAACGCTTATCTGCCGTTGTATGGCGCGCTGAAAGATGTTCACCATGCAATCGCGGAGCAGGCCGGGGAAAAGGGTATCCCGGACTGAAGCGAAAAACCGGGGAGCTAATCCTCCCCCTGGTTAAGCAGGTCTTGCAGGGCTTTTATTCCTTTGGCGGAGATTCCCAGACGCGCCGCCAGTTCTTTGTCTCCCGCCAGAATGTGCTGTCCCAACCCGGAATGTTTCCACGCTTTCAAATCTTCTTCTATGGGTGTGCCGATGATATCCTCGCGAATGATACGGCCATCCTGCATAAAAACGACGCGGTTGGTTTGCCGCGCGACGTTCAAGTCGTGCGTCACCACAAGGATGGTGACGCCGTGGCTGTGGTTGAGATTTCTTAAAAGTTGAAGGATTTCCTGCCCGCTGGCGGTATCAAGTGAGCCGGTGGGTTCATCTGCCAGAAGCAGCGGCGGGTTGTTTGCCAGGGCGCGGGCGACAGCCACGCGTTGGCGCTGTCCGCCGGAGAGCTGCCCCGGAAGGTGACCCATCCGGTCTGCCAACCCCACCATGCCCAGCAGTTCACGCGCCCGCGCGCTGCGCTCGGCGCCGCCGAGATTGCCGGTCATCGGGATTTCTACATTTTCCAGGGCGGTTAGTGTGGGCAGCAGGTTGTGAAGCTGAAAGACAAACCCGACGGTGTGCGCCCGGAAGGAGTCGAGATCGGTGATGGCTGTCAGGTCTTGCCCGTTGATGATTACCGAGCCGCCATCAGCCCGGTCGAGTGCGCCAATGACATTGAGCAAGGTGGACTTGCCGCTGCCGCTTGGCCCCATTACGGACACGAGCTCACCAGGGGCGATGGTCAGGTCAACCCCGTCGAGGGCGTGAATGCCGCCGTTCCCGCCGTAGATTTTGGTCAAGTTCCGGGTCTCGATCAGCCAGCGGGGGGCATTCATCAGCTTCCCTGTGTCTCCGTTTCGATATCTACAAAGGCGGTCATCCCCCAGAGCAGCCCGTCGGGGATTTTGTCAAATTCCAGCGTTACGGTGTAGTTGACGCCGGAGCCCTCGCTGGCTTTTGGGGCGATTTTTGTGACCACACCTTCGGAAATAATATCCGGCAGTGCGTCAAACGTGATCGAGGCGGCATCGCCAATCTGTACCTGCGAGATGTCAATTTCGCTCAGATCGGTCGTTTCCACCACAAGCTGGTCGAGATCCCCCAGCAATATGGCGGGCTGCCCCGGGTTGATCCACTCATTCTGGCGGATGTAGATTTTGCTGATCGTACCGGCGAATGGGGCTGTGAGCATCAGGTCGTCCAGCGAGGCGCGCGCTGCGGCAACCTGCTTTTCGGCGTTATCCAGCCGCGCGTTTACGAGCGTGAGTTGATCGGGGTCGGGGCCGGACTCCAGCTTGTCCACCTCTTTTTGCGCCAACAGCACCTCAGCGCGTGCCACTGCGACGCGGGCGTCAATTTCATCCACTTCGAGCTGGTCTGGCAGTTCTTTTAGATAATTGAAGTTGGCTACAGCGCGGTCGCGGTTTTGGCGGATGGCGGCCAGCCTGGCGAGCATATAGGCGCGGTCCGGATCGTCTTCGGGGCGGTCTGCGACATAAGAGAAATCTCTTTCGGCGTCGTCCACCGCTTGCTGCGCGAGGATGTAATTTGCCCAAGCTTGGTCAATTTGTTCCCGGTCTCCGCGCTGATAGGCTTGTCCTTCAAATTTTTCTTCGGCTTTATCGAGCGCCTTGTTGGCAGCCGCCAGGCGTTCGAGTGCGGCGGCGCGGCTGGCGTCCAGATTTTCATACAAGTCTTTTTTGGCTTGCTGCGCGCTGACCAGTTCCAGCTCTGCGGCGCTCAGGGCGGCCTCAAATCTCTCGCTGCCTTTCAGCCTTGCCAGCGCCTGCCCTTTTGCAACACCTTGCCCCTCGGTCACCATGATCTCTTCAATAATGCCGTTAATGGATGTGCTCAGGGTGCTCCAGTGTGCCGGGATCACCTCGCCCGTGGCGCTAACGCGTTTGACGGCAACGGAATTCATGGGGGTGCTCTCGACAGATTCTTGCGGCGTACTTCCCCCGCAGGCGTTGAGCAGCATCCCGGTCAAAAGAAAAATGGTTAAAAGGGTGGGTGTATGGTTGTGACGATTCATAAGACGGTCTCCCTGGTATTTTGCCCTTTAATCATAGCGTATCCCGGTCGAAAAACAAAGGCTGCGCACCCTTAAAACTCCCCATTCCGCGGGCAAGCGTGGCGCTGTAATTTTTGCGCTTAACTTTTGCGGGACCAGTCCGCCAGATTATTCATACCTTAAAGCTTCCACAGGCTGCAAACGCGTTGCCCGATAAGCCGGATACACCCCGCCCAGCAAGCCGAGCAGAATGGAGGTTATAAGCGCCTGGGCGAAAATGTTGATGCTCCAGACGGGTTGAAGCATGTCGCGGTAAAGCGGGGAGAGGTTGATCGAATAGGCCAGCCCGAAGGCAATCACGATGCCAGCCAGGTCGCCGAGCAGCGCCAGAATAAGCGACTCGCGCAGGATCAGGCCGAGCACATTGCGCCGCCGCCACCCCAGCGCGCGTAGAACGCCGATCTCACGCGTGCGTTCCATTACAGACATGAGCATTGTGTTCATCACCCCCAGCCCGCCCACGACGATTGCAAGCAGGGAAATCCCGGCGACCATCGCGTTGGAGGCTTCAAAATCCGGCATTTGACTTGCAAATTCCCCGGAGAGGGCCGCATGTACATCGGGTATTTCGCGGTTGATCTTTTCCACCACGCCGGCGGCTTGTGCGGGGTTGTGCAGCTTTAAGGCAATCATGGAGACCTTGCGGGGGCGGCCCATGAAAACTTGTGCATCCCGCAGGGTGATCACACCGCCAAGCTCCTCCCAGCCGATGCTGCTCTCGTAGATTCCCACAATGCGAAAGCGGCTGCCGCTTAGTATGATGGTATCGCCAACCTCTTTTTTGAGAGAACCGGCGATCATCCGGCCGATCATGATCTGGCGGTTGTTGTGGATGGCTTCTCCTTCAACAATTTTAAAGCGCTTCAGGGCAAAATCATTCGGACTGTACCCCTGCAAAATAAAGAAGCTCCCGCTTTCGGGGAGCATGACCGCGGTGAAGAGCATGCCGCTGGCGCCGGCGACTTCCGGCATGGCTGCGATCTTATCGGCAAATTTCTCGTCAATCGCGCTGGTGCTGGTATCGGCGATATTTGCCTGTCTGACCATGATCTCGGCGTCCACGCCCAGCGCCATCTGGTTCATGGTTTTGCTCATTCCTTCAATGAAGGCCTGCAGTGCCATAATTGAGCCCACGGTAATGGCAATGACAATCAGCGTCAGCGCGGTACGGATGGTGCGCTGGCGCAGGCTTTGTAACGCCATGCCGCCAAACGGCAAACGTTTGACCTGTGACCCGCTGGCGCCGCCCTCGTAGCGCAGGGCTTCGACCGGCTGGAGTTTGGAGGCGCGCCAGGCTGGGTACAACCCGCCGGTTATGCCCAGCGCCAGAACAGTTAGCATGGTTTGGAGGATCAACCCGGCGGAGATGCTGTCCGCGCTCATACCCATCATTACCGTGGCGGAAGTGATCAGCTTCAGTCCCAGAACGCCGATGCCGATACCGATGACCCCGCCAGCCAGGCAGACCGCCACCGCCTCCCACAAGATCATAGCCAGGACGCGTCTTTGCCGCCAGCCAACCGCCCGAAGTACGCCGATCTCACGGGTGCGCTCGAACACCGCCATCAACTGAGCGTTCATCATCCCCATGCCGCCCAGAACGATCGCAAGCCCGGCAATAACCCAGACATAGGCTTGCATAAAATCATCAAAGACCTGTTTATCCGCCAGTTCGCCGGTGCTGTTCAGTTCCAGGTTGGGCCAGAGCCGGCTGGTGCGGGCTTCCAACTGCGCGCGCAGCCCCGGCTCTTTTAATCGAATGTAAAACAGGCTGACCTGGCGGGGTTTTCCAAGCAGTTCTTGGGCGTCTTGCAGGCGCAGGACTGCGCCGCTGTCTTCAAAGGCATCGCCGGCGGTGTAAATTCCCATCACCCGAAAGCTGGAATCGCCGATGCGCAAGGTGTCGCCCGGCTTCTTCTTCAGCGCGCTTGCCGCCGCCGACCCAAGCAGCAACGGTTTGCCGCGCAGCGTCTTGGTTTCGTGGGCTTCCAGACCGGAACCTTCGATAATCTGAAATTTCTTCAATATGAAGCTGTCTTTGGAGTAGCCAAAGATAAAGAACATAAAGGCGTCTTCAGCCTGGAGAAAACCCTGAATCATGCCGGTAACTTCAGAGACTTCCGGCATTGTCAGAAGCTCCCGGCCGACGCTTTCGTCCACAGAGCTGTAGCTCAGTTCAATGGCGTTGGGCTGGCTCAGCGTCAGGTCTGCTTTTGTACCTGTGAGGAGGGAGGTGTAACCGGTTTTCAGACCCTGCGCCATTGACCCGAGCAGGACGATTGCGGCTGCTCCCAAGGCGATGCCCAGCACGGTGAGCAGTGTGCGGGTTTTCCGTCTCATCAGGTTGCGCAAAATCATGACTGTTTCTCCCGCATAACGTGTGGCGCAGGCAATGGTTGTCAGGGACTAAAAAGCCGCGGAGGGGTGCTGCTTTTTAGAGGGGGGGAGCTGCCCGGTGGCTGGAAATGCCGCCGGATAACCCGCCTCCGTATCTCTAGATATCCTCGTGGCGAATGTTGACGTTCGTCAAATCCTGTATCGCTACTCCTTGGATGACGAGGGCTTTGCCGCCGGGGTCGCCATCAAAGACCATGCTGAAGGTGCTGTCCGTTTGAGAGAAGAGAATTTCGCGTTCGGTCAGCCCCCGGTTCTTAAACTCCTGCCTGTAGAATTGAATCACCTTGTCCAGGCTCATCTTTACCTGATAATTGATTTGCCCGTTGCCGAGTTCGGTCAACCCTTCAATTTTTGCATCCGGCAGTGGGAACGAAGTTTCGCTGCCACTTTCACCGTCAGAATGTTCGTCCGAACCGGAAGCAATGTCCGGCTGTGCGGCTGGGTTGTCCGGCTGGGCGGGCTGGGGGGCTGCCGCTTTTTTGCCGGTCAGCGTACATGCCAGTGAGAGCGCCGTCAGCACAGCCAGTACGGCAAGAACAGGAAACCATTTTGCCTTCATTGTGCTCTCCTTGAGGGGCTTTTATTGCATCTTCTTTGTAAATACCGCGCTCATTCGCGGATAAAATGCGGTACATCGGAGGGGATTTCCAGCAGAAGTTCCACAAAACCGGCATAATGCCCATCCTGGTACCAGGGGGAGTGATAAACCATCTTTTTGACGCCGTTTTTCTCGATGGTATAGATGTTTTTCTCCCTGCTTTTCAACATCTCCAGCATTTTTGTGCGGGCGGGCTCCGGATGGCAATTTAACGCGCTGCTACCGATCAGTGCCAGGCCGCCGTCCTGTGCATAGGCTTGTGCAGCGCGCTGGTTCATTCTCAAAACGATGCCTTCGGGGTCGCAAATCGTGATGGCGGCGGGAAATTCGGTGTCCCATCCTGGTAAGTTCATAATTTTCTCCTTCTCCTTCTACTCGAAAATCAGCGGCTCTCCGGAGGCATCGAATGTTGTGATTTTCACAGCCTGGGACGGGCTGCCGGGGAATTCATCTGCAAATAGAGACCAGAGCATGGTGTCGTGTTCTTCCTGCACGCCGGAAAGTGGCCGCCGTCTGAGGACGGCATCGAGATGATAACCAAGTTTTTTTGGAACTGCCGCGGAGCGGCTGTTCTGTGCATTGCAGAGGATCTCTATCCGGTTGACATGGTGGCAGAGGAAGGCAATTTTCGTTAACGCCGCTGCCGCCTCGGTGGCATAGCCCTGGTTGATCCGGGCGGCATGAATCCAATATCCAATCTCCAATGCTCCTTCGCCGATGCGTTTATGTAAACCACAACTGCCCAGGGCGTGCGCTTCCTGGGGGTCAAAAATCCCATAGACGTACTCCTGATCGAGATCGAACCGGCCGCGAAACTTGCGCAGCCCGTCAACCTTCATGTGCAGCGGCTCCGGTTCATCCGCTGCCCAGGGCATCCAGGGGCGCAGGTGGTCCAGGCTGGCATCAACCGCCTCCTTGAGGAGTGCGGCGTCTTGTGGCTGCCAACAGCGCAGTACGAGACGCGGGGTGCAAATTTTGTAGGGAATGCGGTGGGGCATTTTTCCTCAACTCAAGCGTTTTAGGGCAGACTGGCGGCTTTTTTTTGGCACAGGTGTTGGGCAACCTTGCCTTCCGGCTCGACTGCCAGGTTGATGGTAAGGCAATAGGGGTGGTCTTGATTGATCTTTTTGAGGATCTCCAGCAGTGTGTTCTGCCCGTAGCCGTGCGCCCGGTAGCGATGTTCGATCAGGTATCCTCCCAGCCAGAGGCTGTCCGTTTCGGAAGCAACCGTCATGCAGTACACGCCTACCAATTCGTCTTCCACGTAGATGCCAAAGGCTTGGGAGGAGAAATCCCAGGAGGGAGAAGCCTGCCCCGGAGGCTGGTTGGAGGAATGCTCTGTCGCGCTGGTTATGTGCAGGATTTCTTCCAGCGCCTGATAGCTGATGTGTTTGAGGCTGATATTGGGCATCTCGATCCTGTAGGCGGAAGGTTGCTGACCGGCGGGCGCTTCTATTGTAACAAAAACTGCGGCTTGGGGCGCCCGCTCAGCGCGCCGGACCGGGCTGGTAGAGGCCATCCGGGTTGGAACCAAGCATGCCGGCTTGGTAAGCCAGCGGATCTACAGGGGAGAGCTGCGCCGCAGCCGCGGGGGTGAGGACAGGAATACGCTTGAGCGTGCAGAGACGGCGCTCGATGATATCCGCGCCTTCATTTCTCCATGCCCAGCCAAAGCGGTCGTAGGCTGCCAGGTTGATCGGGCGGGTGTAGGTGCGCAGCGTCTTTTGCCCGTGCAGGTTAAAGAAGTTCTCAAAATAAGACATGACCAGCTCGCGCAGGCTGCGATAGATCGGTTCGCGATAACGCAGGCCGGAGAAATTGGACTTCGCGACCGCGCCCCAACAGCCTTTTTGTTGAAAGAGGGCGAGAACGTGATCGTCGTCCATGCCGGGGTCGGGCAGCATATCGAGGATGAGGGGAGGGTGACCGATACGGCGCAGCATGGCCGCGCCGAACAAGCCGCCATCAAGGCAGTGCGCCAGACGCTCGTGCAAGACAACCAGGGGGCAGCGGTTGGCGTCTTCCGGGCTGTAAGGGGTCTCATCCAGGAAAGCCTGAATCTTTGCGGGGGTGTCCAGGCTGTTCACCAGGGTTTTTTCGGCGGCGCTTAAAGAACTTTCAAAGCCATCGTCTATCATGGTGCATCTCCGGGGTGCTCTGTGTGCATGCAAAAGGATGCTCCTATTATAGGCTAATCGCCCGGAATGTGGGGCGAAGGCGGGAGCAAATTCGGGGTTCCGGCGGCGCTGTGCATGACCGCGGCCTCCCCTGCGTTTGCTCTTTACGCACTCCTTGCGTATAATCGAACGCAAAGACACTTTTTCTCCCCTTCTTTCCGGAGGTTTCAGCCATGCATACTGATCGAGTTATACGCTCTCCGCGCGGCGCCCAATTAACCTGTAAATCGTGGCAAACAGAAGCGGCTTACCGCATGATCCAAAACAATTTGGACCCCGAAGTGGCTGAACGGCCGCAAGATCTGGTGGTTTACGGCGGGCGCGGGCAGGCCGCCCGCAATTGGGCTGCTTTTGACGCCATTCTGGCGGCTTTGCGCGCGCTGGAGGATGATGAGACGCTGCTTGTCCAATCCGGCAAGCCGGTCGCGGTCTTTAAAACCCATGCAGATGCGCCGCGTGTGCTGATTGCAAACTCCAACCTTGTTCCCCACTGGGCAACGCAAGAGCACTTTGATGAACTGGCTGCCAAAGGCTTGATCATGTACGGGCAGATGACCGCCGGCTCTTGGATTTATATTGGCACACAGGGGATTTTGCAAGGGACGTATGAGACGCTCGCGGCGCTGGCAAAACAGCGCGGCTGGCCCTCCCTGCGGGGCAAATTTGTGCTGACCGCCGGGCTGGGCGGGATGGGCGGGGCGCAGCCGCTGGCGGTGACGATGAACGAGGGCGTAGGCCTGATTGTAGAAGTGGACCCCGGGCGGGCAAACCGGCGGCTGGAAACCGGCTATGTTGACCGGGTGGTGGACAGCCTTGAAGAGGCGATGACGCTGGTGGATGAGGCTGTGCGCCAGCGGACTCCGCTCTCGGTGGGGTTGATTGGCAATGCGGCTGAGGTGTATCAGGAACTGGCGGTACGCGGTGTGATTCCGGATGTGGTCACCGATCAGACCCCCGCGCACGATATTATGAGTTATATTCCTGCCGGGTTAAGCCCGCAAGAGGCGGAGGCGCTGCGCAAGAGCGACCTGCCGCAATACCAGCGGCGCTCGCTGGATTCGATGGCTGCGCATGTGCAGGCGATGCTGGAATTTCAGCGCCGCGGCGCGGAGGTTTTTGATTACGGCAACAACCTGCGGCAGCGGGCTTTTGACCATGGTGTTCAGGATGCTTTTGAATTCCCCGGTTTTGTGCCGGCATACATCCGCCCCCTGTTTTGCGAGGGCAAGGGGCCTTTTCGCTGGGTTGCGCTTTCAGGCGACCCGGAGGATATCCACCGGACGGATGAGGCGATGAAAGTGTTGTTTCCACAGGATGCGCACCTGCACCGCTGGCTGGAGATGGCGCGCGAGAAAGTGCATTTTCAGGGCTTGCCGGCGCGCATTTGCTGGTTGGGATATGGCGAGCGCGCGCAGGCCGGATTAAAAATGAACGAAATGGTCGCGCAAGGGGTGGTTAAAGCGCCGATTGTGATCGGGCGGGATCATCTGGATGCCGGTTCAGTGGCTTCGCCGAATCGGGAGACGGAGGGCATGCGGGATGGCAGCGATGCGATCAGCGACTGGCCGATTTTGAACGCGCTGATCAACGCGGTGAACGGCGCGACGTGGGTCTCCTTCCATCACGGCGGAGGGGTGGGGATCGGTTTCAGCCAGCACGCCGGGCAGGTGATTGTGGCCGATGGCACGCCGGCGGCTGCGGCGAGGCTGGCGCGTGTACTTGCGAGCGACCCCGGCATGGGGATCGTGCGGCATGTGGACGCGGGCTACCCCGAGGCGATTGACGCCGCCCGGCGCGGTGGTGTCCGGATTCCGATGATGGAGGCGCAGTAGCTTGAGGCGCCCCAACCGCTACCTATGGTTTGCCGTCAGCATCGCTGCAGGTTTGGCGCTGGGGCTGGTGTACGGCTGGGTGGTCAATCCGGTGAAGTACGTGGATACACCGCCCTCGAACCTGCGCGCCGATTATAAAGCTGATTACGCACTGATGACCGCCGAAATCTACGCGGCAGACAAAGACCTGACGCTGGCGTCTTACCGGCTGACGCGTTTGGGGGAAGAGACGCCGCTGCGCGCTGTGCAGCAAGCGATTCTCACAGGGCGGGAGCTCGGCTACAGTGAGGACGATATTGCCCTGCTGGCAGCGCTGGCTGAAGCGCTGGAAGCCCTGCCGCCCACAGCGGGAGGGACGCCGTGAAGGAGAAACGCGGCCCGTGGTATCTGTTTACCGGCCTGGCTTTCGGGCTGGTCGTCGGGGTGTTGTACTCCTGGCTGGCTGCGCCCGTACAGTTTCTGGATACGAACCCGGCTGCGCTGCACCCGGATTTTCGCGCGGAGTATCGCGCTTTGATTGCATTAGCATACATGGCAGATGGCGATCTGGGGCGGGCGCAGGCGCGCCTGATGCTCTTACAGGATGAAGATCCAAGCGCCGCGCTGAAGGCTCAGGCGAGTCGCGCCGTGCAGGCGCAGCGCCCGGAACGGGAGGTGCAGGCGCTTGATGCACTCGCGGCGCGCGTGGCGCGCGCAGGGGAATTGCAGACGGCATTGCTCACGCCCGCAGAAGAGACGCTTCTTACCCCGCCCCCCGGAGCGGAAACGCCGCAAGATTTGGAAGTCACCCCCACCCCCCGGCAGGACCAAATGATCCTGACGCCAACAGCCACCCCGCTGGCGGCAGCCACAGCGCGCCCGACCTTTACGCCGCGTGCGGTGCTTAAAGCTTCGTTCGCGCTCAGCGGCAGGCAGGAGGTTTGTGACCGGGAACTGCCGCAAGGCTTGCTGCAAATTGAAATCCTCGACAGCGCCGGGAAGCCCGTTGCCGGTGTGCGCACGGTGATGGCTTGGGCAGGCGGCGAGAATGCTTTTTATACGGGTCTCAACCCGCGCATCAGCCCGGGATACGCTGATTTTCAGATGGCGCCGGGTGTGGTTTACAGCCTGAAGGTGGGGGAATCGGGTGAAACGATCACAGGGTTGACGCCCCATCAGTGCACGCCGGAGGGGACGCAAACCGGGGAGGGAGCAGCGCCCACCCCCGAAAGCGCTTTTTGGGGCGGGGTGCGGTTGCGGTTTGCCCAAAAGTGAAAAGGCTGGACGGCGCCCAAAAGTGAAAAGGCTGGACGGTGCCCAAAAGTGAAAAGGCTGGACGGTGTCCAAAAGTGAAAAGGCTGGACGGTGTCCAAAAGTGAAAAGGCTGGACGGCGCCCAAAAGTGAAAAGGCTGGACGGTGTCCAAAAGTGAAAAGGCTGGACGGTGTCCAAAAGTGAAAAGGCTGGACGGTGCCCAAAAGTGAAAAGGCTGGACGGTGTCCAAAAACAAAAAGGGCTGTCCGGATATTGTTTCCAGACAGCTCCTTATCGTTTAATCTAACAGGTTTTAGCCGGGCGCGTCAGGGGATTGGGTTGCTGTTTGCCCAATTGGAGCCGATGATGACGATTACATCCGCACCGGCGTCTGCTTCAAAGCGGTTGTAGATATCGCTTGTGCTGATGCCCATCGTATCGGCCAGATATTTGACGGTGTATGGCTTGCCGGAGACTACAATCAACGAGGTGCTGCCGTAGAGCTGATCGGCGTTGGTCTCACCCAGTACGTTCAAACCGAGCGACCGCAGATACTCGCTGGTGCGGGAGGCAAGGCCGGGGTCTTGCGTGCCGTTTTGGACGACGATGCGCGCCTGTTCCTGCTGAGCCAGCGCGAGGGGGTCCTGGTTAACTGTCGCGGGGCTGATCGGCCCGCCGGTCGTGAAGATCTGGTCGCGCAGGATGCGGATCTTGTCGTGTACAGGGATGGCGATCGAAAGGCCGTCCGGCGATGTGCCCAAAATAACCTGCTCTGGAGGCCCGATCACACCCTGGCGGATGCTGTTTTCCGGCACTTTGGCGGCCAGCAGGGCAAGCTGGAGCGTTTGCTGCAAGTTCAAGTTGGTACGAATGCCCGAAGCGATATCGTTGTAGAGTGCGGGGGCTTTGGCAATTAACGTGGGCATCATATCGAGCGCCAGGATTTGCTCGCGGATCGCCAGAATGACATCTTGTTGGCGCTGAGAGCGGTCAAAGTCGCCGCCGTCGGTGTAGCGGGCGCGGGCGTATGCCAGCGCGGTTGCGCCGTCGAGCGTTTGCACGCCCGGATACAGCTTGACGGTGTTGGCGGGACCCAACGGGTCAACGGTGATCTCGTCGCGGACGTTGAGATCCAACCCGCCCAACTCGTCAATAAATCTGGCGAAGGCGTAGAAATCAACCTGTGCGTAGTAATTGATGGGCACGCCCAGGAGCTGCTGTATCGTTTGCACCGCCAGCGCCGGGCCGCCGCCGGGGAGGTTGTAAATTTCACCGAGGTAGTAGGCCGTGTTGATTTTTGCGTAATCGTAGCCGGGGATGTTGACCCATAAATCGCGCGGGATGGATAGAAGGCCGGCAGTGTCACTGAGCGGGTCGAGCGTCAACAGGATCATCGTGTCGGTGCGCGGCGTTTCACCAGATTCCCAATCGCGGTAATCCAGACCCATGACCAAAATCGTCACCCGGCTGGCGCCATCCCAGGGTTCGGGTTCCAGACCGCCCTCCGGCTGTAATGGCTGGACATAGGCGGTGCCTTCCGGAAGCTTGATCGGTTTGCCGCTGGACGAAATCTCCGGCGCGCCGGGCAGGCTGGTCATTGACCAGGAACTGACCAGGCTGCGGACGAGAATAAAGGCGATGACCGCGGAAGCCAGCGCCAGGACGATAAAAGCGGCGATGAGCGCAAGGGTGATTTTATCCAACCGCGCTGAACGCTTTCTTGCCATGCGAATTTGTGAACGTGACATAGGTTATTTTCAGTAAGATCTGTGAGCAGGATGTGATTTTGCAAGAGGTTGCAAGAAAAGTTCCAGCCCACAGGGTTTATTTTACCCCGGTTTTGGAGGAGGAACCGGCAGGTCATTAACTGCTGTTTGCACCCACTTGTCGCCTTCGTCAATCAACATGACGGGAATATCTTCAACCACCGGGTATTTGCGCCCGCAATCGCTGCAAACCAACCAGCTTTCCTTGATGAAATCAAGCTGGCCCTTGTTATCATGAACGCATACAGGACAACGCAGGATTTCCAAAAGTTCGGGTTTGACCATTTTTTCTCCAGGCAAGCAAAGTTACCGTAATTTTACCACAAGGGTTGATGCTGTTTTGGTGGTTAGAGAATTCTTTGAATTCTCAACTGTCAACGCATAAATCTTTGCTGTGCCCTTGTTTTCGTATTTGCTCCGCTACTCCCCTTCGCCATCCTCATGCGTTTCCGGTGGAGGCATTCCTTCCGTGCCGGGGCCATATTCGTAAATGGCCTGCCAGGGTTCGTAATGGGTGTGAAAGGCGTCTTCAAAGTAAAGGGCATCGCCCTTATAGACGCGCCGGTTGACGGTGATATCCGCGCCATCGGCGGGCCAATCCACCTGCTTCACCTTGCCTGACGGCAGGTCGGGGCTTTCACGGTAAACCGGTTTGGGGGCGGCGACGATATTCACCGGGCCTGTGGTGTCCCACTGCACGGACCGGCCATCCGGGGTGGAATAGAACTTCCAGGTGATGGAACTGTACGCAGGGCTGACGTACGTCTCCATTAACAACCAGTGCGGGGTGTCATTGGTGAACTTGAGGTCAACAAGCGGGACGAAGACGGTGGCATCCAGGCCGGCCAGGTTGGGGTCAATCTGGTTCCCGGCCGTCTTTTCATAATAGCTGACGCGATAGGCATGTGCGTAGCGCTCGACAATCGGGAAACCGGCAAAGAAAGCCGTCCTAAAAAGTGTGGTGCTCACCTGACAGACACCGCCGCCAACACCCTTGATGGTCTGGTTGCCGTAGATGATGAGCGCCTCGGCGTAGCCGTTGTCGAGGCTGATATCGCCCAGGGCGCCTGCCATGGAGAAGGTCTCACCCGGGGCGATGAGCAGACCGTGAAAGCGGCTGGCGGCTGCCTCGATGTTTTGAACGCGCGCGGCGTCCGAACCGTAGAAATAAGAAGTTTCGGCATGCACCAGCCCGGTGATGCCAAGCTGTTCAGCGGTGGCCTGGTCGGTGATGCGCGGCGGCGTGAGCACCAAGTCGAGCGCGAGGGTGTGTTCGCCGGCGAGGACTTTAGCCTGTACGTTGTTGAGGCTGTTTTCGATATCCAACGCCCGTCCGATGACCGCCGGCTGGATCAGTTCCAACTGGCGGGTGTCGTCGTTGAAGATGAAGCGCGCCTCGGCCGGGTCTAACTGGAGCTGGGGGGCGAGCTTTGTCAGGAACTCGCGCAGTTTTTGGCTGCTGAGAGCGACCTGATATTGAGTGGACTGATCTTTTTGTACATGTTCAAACACCAGCATCGCGGCGACATCCGCCGGTTCGATGCTCCAGGGGCCTGCGCCTTCCTGCCCGGGGGGAAGGGAGAAGACGAGTGGTTCGGCGAGAATGTGCCGTGCCAGTTCGGCCTGCGCCTCAAGGTCCATGGTGGCGGGCTGATCAATGGTTACTGTCAGCGGGACGATGCCATCGCGCAGCGTTTGCATTTGGGCGGTCAGTATTTCCAGCGTGGCGGGGATATCCACCGTCCGGCCGGGCTGGCCGGCGTGGATGGCGACGCTGGCGTTTTCGATGGAGATGCTCGGTTCGATGAGGGGTTGGTTGACCTCGGCGGCCAGGGCTGCGAGGTACTTGAAAGCCATGCGCTGGTCGAAGATCAGGTTGGGGGGGAGGGTAACGTTGTCCTGGCGGGCGCGGAACTGCTCGTCCAGGCGGCGCAAGAGGCTGCCGCTGCGCCCATAGGAGAAAGCGGTTTTTGCTGAAGTTTCTGCGTCGAGGAACAAGCCGGTTTCAAGGGGGGTGACCGCCCAGGTTTTGTCGCCATCAGAGAGCAGGATATGGCCGCTTTGCGGGAAAGTGATTTCACGGGCGATTTTTGCGGCGGCTTCGGCGGGGTTGAGGCCGCCGACTTGAACGCCGGCCACATTCACACCGGGGTAGATTTTTCCCAGGTTCCAAATTTGAAAACCTGCCAGCCAGAAGACCGCCAGAAAGAAGAAAGCGGCGAAGCCGAGCATCAGCGCAAGAAGAGCCTGTTCGATCAACACCTGATCGCGGTTCATGCGGCGGGAGGCGGGAGAGGGCACTGCACTTCTCATGGAAGAGATTATATCACCAGGATGGTCTGATTAATTGAGCGGGCGGGGGTGCGCATGGAATTTAACGAGATTCGAGAAAAGCCTTGACAGAGCAAAAGGATCGGGTATAATCAGCGTTCGCTGTTGAAATACAGCGTAGGTAATCAGAAAGACGAAGATAGCCGTTGAGAACCTGGAGCGAAGATGCTTGACAGGAGAAGTGAAAGGCGGTAAAATAGAGTCCCACTGAAAATGCCTGATCTAGCCAAAAGCGGCAGATCACTAACAAAAGAACACCCATCCCGGGGCCTGACGTTCAAGGTAGCGCACAAACAAGGCCGATGTTGCGGACAACCGACAGACATCGGCGAGTTTTATGTCGAAGCCTTGACAAACATCGGTAAGGCATGTAGAATCTGGCTTCTGAAATTGGGGTTGCACCTTAACAGCTGAAGAGTGATAGGAAGGAAAAAGATAGTAAAGTGAGCACCATCGATTCTATTTCCGTAAACGAAAACACCTGAAAAGGTGAAAATTTTTTGCGGAGAGTTTGATCCTGGCTCAGGATGAACGCTGGCGGCGTGCCTAATACATGCAAGTCGAACGGGGAATGTAGCAATACGTTCTTAGTGGCGAACGGGTGAGTAACACGTGGGCGACCTGCCCCGAAGTGTGGGATACCAATCCGAAAGGATTGTTAATACCGCATATTGTCTCTGGGATTAGATGCCCGGCGACTAAAGGAGTAATCCGCTTTGGGAGGGGCCTGCGTCCCATCAGCTAGTTGGTAAGGTAACGGCTTACCAAGGCGA